>WFQC01000020.1 GCA_015487235.1 Alteromonadaceae bacterium | reverse complement strand
TCTTGTAATATCCATATATCTTTCATTACGGTTTGAAAGCGCTTAGGAATGGCAATACTACGTTGTTGTTCACTACTTACTTCATGTAAAGCCGTAAAAAAAGCATCTTGTGGTGTTAAGTTTGCTTCACTATTTAATTGTGCAAGTTGCTGTTGTAAAGGGTGCCAAAGCATTGCTGCTAATAAAAATGCTGGCGTAACACGCTGATTATTCAGCACTCTGTTATCTGTATTTTGCATAGCCAACAAAATAAACTGTTCAATTTGTTGACTTTGCTCGCTTTGTAGTAGTTGATTTAAACGCGGAAAAAAGTAATTAAATAGTCCAAATTCTCGTAGCATATAATAATTAGCAACGGCTTTACCCGACATAAAAAGCTTATTAAACTCTTCAAACATACGCGCGGGTGGAATATTGGCAAGCAAAGGCGCAAGTTCGCTAATGGGTGCTTGAGTTTCTTCACTCATGGTCATATCAAGCTTGGTCGCAAAACGTACTGCTCGCAGCATACGTACAGGATCTTCTCTATAGCGAGTTTCAGGATCACCAATTAAGCGAATAATTTTGTTATTAACGTCTTCAACGCCGTTAGCAAAATCGTAGATCTTAAAATCTTTAATGCTGTAATACAAAGCGTTAATAGTGAAGTCGCGACGTTCAGCATCTTCTTCTATTGAGCCATAAATATTATCGCGAAGTAGCATACCCTGTTCACTTTGTTTTGATTGTACCGCTTTAGGAGAGCTTTTTTCTGCCGTATTTTTATTTGCACTTTCTTTATCATGATGACCACGAAATGTTGCTACCTCAATAATATCGCGACCAAATAAAATATGAGCAAGGCGAAAACGACGACCAATTAAACGGCAATTTCTAAAGAGATCGCGAATTTGTTCGGGGGTGGCATTGGTGGCAATATCAAAATCTTTAGGCTCTAAACCTAATAAAATATCTCTTACACCACCACCAACAAGGTATGCATCAAAGCCTGCCTTGTTGAGCCTGTAAAGCACTTTTTTGGCATTAGCACTTAATAATTGTCTTGATACAGGGTGCTCAGAACGCGTATAAATGATAGGAAAATCAACGGGCTTTTTTTGAGAAGAGGGGTTAGGCTTGTTACCTAAAACCTTTTTACATAAGTTAATAACGCGTTTAATAATAGTCACCTAAAAATTACACTACAAAGCTTAAATTACCGAGCGACTATTATACTCATTATGTCATAAGATGCGAGTACCATTAGCGCTTAACTCTATGTTTGAGTTTAAGCGCTAATGGCAGGTTATTTATTTTTGTTCATTAGGTTTGTATTTCTCAAACCAAGCTAATATATAACCCACTTTTTGGATCAAATTACTGGGTTTGGCAGCAATACCATGATGCGCTTTCGGTATTCTAACCATAGCCGTTTCAACTTTTTGTAATTTAAGTGCTTGATAATATTGCTCGGTTTCACTCATTGGTGTGCGGTAATCTACTTCACCCGTAATTAGCATGGTTGGTGTAGTAACATTGCCAACTAATGATAAAGGTGAGTGTTTCCATAAATGTTCAACATTATCCCAAGGCATTCCAGGCATCCAATATTGTGTAAAATAGGTATAACTGTCAGCCGTTAAGGCAAAGCTTAACCAGTTTATTACCGGTTTTACGACTACAGCGGCACGAAATCGATCGGTTTTACCCACAATCCACGCAGTTAATACACCACCACCAGAGCCACCTGTTACAAAGAGTTGTTGCTTATCAATGTAGCCTTGCGCTATCACGCTATCGACTACATCCATGAGATCTTGGTAGTCATTTGAAGGGTAATTATGATGAATTAAATTAGCAAAATCTTCCCCGTAAGAAGTACTACCTCGAGGGTTTGCCCAAACAACTACATAGCCTTTAGCGGTCATTAATTGAATTTCACTGGCAAAATTAGGGCCGTAAGCCGCGTGAGGGCCACCATGAATTTCTAAAATGAGGGGATATTTTTTACTTTGATCAAAATTGGCTGGTAAAGCAATCCATGCTTCAATGGTTTTATGATCAAGTGATGACTTTATGGTTAATGCTTTTACACTCGCTAACGCTTTATGGGCAAAAATATCATCATTTAAATAAGTTAATTGATGAGTTTTCGCTTTACGCTTTTTATGTTGTGTAAAAGCTAAGTCGGCAGGGCGGTCAACATTTGCCAAGGTATATACAATTTTCCCCTTATTGCCAACAATATAATCACCTGAAGTATAAGGACGTCCTAGTGATTGGCCACCAAGCTTTATATTAAGTTTGCTCACTTTACCTTGTGTTGATACATAGCCAAGTTGTTTTTGTCCATGATCATCAAAAGCAAAATAAATACCTTTACCATTTTTTGCCCATTGAATATTGCTAATGGGGCGGTCAAGTTGTGGCGTGAGGTTTTTTACCTTAGTACCATCATCATTCATTAAGTAAATTTTGGCGTTTTGGCTTGAAAGTTTACGGTCTTTAAAAGATAAATAAGCTATTTTATTACCTTGAGGGCTGAGTACTGGGTTAAAATCAGGTCCTTTTCTTTGGGTTAACTCGGTGACGTTACCATTTTGTATGGCAATTTTATAAATATCAGATTCTAAGGGTTGATATTCCCAATCGTTATTGAAGTTACCTGAAATTATTAAGGCTTGACTGTCTTTAGTCCAATTAATACGACCACTATGATGATAATTACCTTGGGTGACTTGTTGTGCTGTACCTCCATCACTAGGTACTACATAAAGTTGTTGATAACCTCGTTTTAAAAAGCCTTGCCCATTGCTTCGATAATAAGTTTGATCGATATATTTGGCTTCACCTGCCCATTTAGCGCCTTTGGGTTTTTCGGGCATCTCGTTAAAGAGTTTTTTGCTTTTCAAGGGGGTAAACATTGAAAAAGCCAGCCATTTACCATCAGGAGACCAAGCTATGTCGGTTGGAGAATTTTGTAAATCAGTAATACGTGCTGTTTGGCCTGTATCTAGCCAACGCACATAAAGTTGCGCACTACCTTCAAAGGAAGAAATATAAGCAAGCCTTTTACCATCAGGAGAAAAACGAGGCATATAATAGTTTGACTTTCCTGATAAAACAGGGCGATGTTCACTACCATCAATAGTCACTTGCCACAAGTTTACGCGCGTGCTATCACTCATAATATCAAAAGCGCGACGCTCATATATAACATATTGTTCATCAGGGCTAATTCTAGGAGAGGCGGCGTATTCTAAATTAAAAATATCTTGATAGTTAAAAGTCTGTGGTTTGCTTTCACTGGCAAAGCTTGTGAGAGCGAATAAAAATGAACAACAAGTGATAGATAAAAACTTTTTACTGCGATTAATTTGAGCTAGAAACATGATTATTCCTTGGTTAAATCACTTAAAAGCAATGATAAAATATTAGGGCGTGTTTATCTTTGGGGTATGTTTTTGCAACAGTTTGTTTGGTATTTATACAAGGCGGAGTCTGTGTGGTGTGGTTATTCCACACAAGCAGGCGACAACGTAGTAGAAATGACAAACAAACGTTGCCCTTTGGGTTCACCGAAAAGCGTCCTGCTTCTTGTTGCTCCTTTTT
>WFQC01000019.1 GCA_015487235.1 Alteromonadaceae bacterium | reverse complement strand
GGAAAGATGTGTTGCGGCAGAACGCCATTAGAAACATTACTTGATGGAAAATCGATTTGGGCTGAGAAAAATTTAGCTCAAATCTAAACTGACAGACACCGATTGAAAAACGGGTAACTGTCAGATCAAGTCTGAGCTAGTACAAATTAGTACTGGTAAAAGTTTTTATAATGTTGCAGTCTTTATAATCGTACTTACTTGAAGATGCTCGAGTATATTCTTTATCTTAAACAACATTAATTACCGAAATTATGAGCAATATTAATCATTATATTTTAACTTGGCAGTGTCCTGATACTTGTGGTGTTTTAGCTAAAGTGAGTCAATGTTTGTTTGAACATGGCGCCTTTATTACTGAAACTTCACAATACAGTGATCCTTACAGTGAACAATTTTTTTCTCGTATTGCTTTTGATGATCGTAATTTAACCGTACCTATTGACGACTTTAAGCAGGCATTGACTGTATTAGCACAGCAACTTGATATGCAATATCAACTGCGTGATAAAAGTCATTTGCCTAATATTGTTATTGCGGTTTCTAAAGATGATCACTGTTTAGTGTCATTACTCACTAAATGGAAGGCTGGCGTTTTACCTGTAAATATTGCGGCAATTATGTCTAATCATCGCTATTGTGAAAAATTAGCAAACTGGCATGAAGTTCCTTTTTATTACTTGCCAATTACCCCAGAAACACGTGCTAAACAAGAAGCGAGCATTCTTAAACTTATGGATGATACAGGCAGCGAGCTATTAGTACTCGCGCGCTATATGCAAATTTTATCTGATGATTTATGCGGTAAAATTAAAGGTCATGCTATTAATATACATCACTCTTTTTTGCCCAGTTTTAAAGGAGCTAAACCTTATCATCAAGCTCATGCTCGCGGAGTAAAAATCATTGGAGCCACTGCACACTATGTTACTCCTGATCTTGATGAAGGTCCTATTATTGCTCAAGAAGTTAAACCGATTAATCATACTTTTACCATAGAGCAAATGGTGCATTTAGGGCATGATCTCGAAGCAACCGCCTTGAGTCATGCGGTAAAATTACATGCAGAGCAACGTATTTGTTTAAATGGTGATAAAACCGTAATTTTATAAAACTTGAGCTCACACGACTAGCCTTGCATAATGCTGAAATATTTTACTATTTCAGCATTTTTTATGAGTAATATTCACTATCAAATAACACCTTTTGACCTCAACAATCATTTATTTAAGGTTGAGCTTTCATTCTCAAGTCACGCTGATCAAAGCTATCAATTATCTCTGCCCGCATGGTTACCTGGTAGTTATATGATCCGTGATTTTGCCAAAAATATTGTGCAAATCAGTGCTAAAAGTGCCGCAGGGGTAGCGCTTGAATTGGTAGCGCTTGATAAACAAAGCTGGCAGGTTAGTGCTATAGATGAAGAGATTGTTATTGAATATCAAGTCTATGCCTTTGATCTCTCTGTTAGAACAGCTTATTTAGATAATTTACGTGGCTTTTTCAATGGTAGCTCAACCTTTTTAGCAATAGAAGCATTAAAACATCAACCTTGTAGGCTGACAATTCATGCGCCAATAGCCGTTGAAAACTGGCGTGTCGCAACAGGGTTAACACGCGCTAATAGCACCGAAAAATATGAATTTGGTGATTATATAGCTGAAAATTACGCTCATTTAATTGATTGCCCAGTAGAGTTAGGCAACTTTGATGTTATTGAGTTTACTGTTGAAGGCATCAAACATCATATGGTGTTTTCAGGCCCACATTATGGCGATCGTGAACGTATTGTTGGTGATGTTGCTAAATTATGTCAACATCATATCAATTTATTTACAGAAGCTCCTTTTAAAGAGTATTGGTTTATAACACACTTAGTCGCCGAAGGTTTTGGTGGTTTAGAGCATAAAAATTCGACAATATTACAAGCAAGTCGTTTCGATTTACCTAACCCAAATAAACCTGAAGAGCTCAGTGATAATTACAAAACTTTTTTAAGCTTATGTGCTCATGAATACTTTCATGCTTGGAATGTTTGCCGTATTAAGCCAAAAGAATTTACACCCTATAATCTGCAACAAGAAGTCTATACAACACAACTGTGGGCTTATGAAGGTATTACTTCTTATTATGATGATTTTTCTTTATTTAGAGCGGGCATTATCAGCTTTGAAGATTACCTCAAATTACTGAGCAAAACAGCGACACGCGTTTTTCGAGGTCAAGGAGAGTTAAAACAAAGTGTTATCGCATCGAGCTTCTATACTTGGACCAAATTTTATCAGCAAGGGGCTGATGCCATTAATAATATTGTCAGTTATTACACAAAAGGCTCACTCATTGCTTTATGGTTAGATTTAACGATTCGTCAAAAATCACAAGGAAAATATAGCTTAGACACCCTAATGCGCGAGCTGTGGATACATTTTGGTCGACTACAACGCGGGACAGAATTACAAGATTATATTAATATTATCAATATATTATGCGAAGAAGATATCTCGAATGAATTGCTAGCTTTACTCAATAAAGCTCAACGAGTTGACTTAACTAGTCTGCTTGCAGACGTTGGTATTGCTTACAATAAAGTGAAGTATAAAAAGCTTAATAGCTTAGAAACAACCGAGCAAACAGACTATGCACCCTTTTTAGGTGCAATGTATCAAACGCAAAATTTAGGTGTAAAAATAACCCAAGTACTTGAAGATTCACCGGCAGCTGAAGCTGGTCTCGCGGTAAATGATTTATTAATTGCCGTAGATAATATCAAAGTTACGGCAAAGTCATTACAACAACTTGCAGATCATTTAAATAAAAATCAACTGGTTAGCTGTATTTATTTTAGAGATGATCAATTACAGCACAGCCAATTGCGCTTTATTGATTCACCGCTAAAAGCTATTGAAGTTACCATAAAAGATGAATCGTTAAATGAAAAATGGACTAAGATCTATTGATGTTCTAGGTAGTTTTTTAGTTTATATTATTGATTTTAAAAGGTAATAACATTGTTGTAAATATTATTATACAAGCGTATTGAATATCTGACGAATGCGCTAAATACAATTTTAATGAAAATTAGGGCTGTTGAACCTTCTATGGTAAAAAAGCGCTATTACATTGTCATTGTTTGTTAAAAGTAGGTTTGTATGATCAAAATAGAAAAAATTCACCATGTTGCATACCGTTGTAAAGATGCCAAAGAAACAACTGATTGGTATAAAGAAATGTTAAATATGGATTTGGTTTTGGCGATTGCAGAGAATGAAGTGCCTTCTACTAAAGCGCCAGATCCTTATATGCATATTTTTCTTGATGCTGGTAACGAAAATATTTTAGCTTTTTTTGAAATTCCGAACTCACCAGACATGGGACGAGATGAAAATACTCCAGCATGGGTACAACACTTAGCTTTGCGTGTAGCTGATTTAGATGCATTAATTGCGGCTAAAACGCATTTAGAAAGCAAAGGGGTTGAAGTGTTAGGCCCAGTAAATCATGGTATATTTAAATCGATTTACTTTTTTGATCCCAATGGTCACCGTTTAGAATTAGCCGCAAATACTGGTACGGCAGAGCAATATAAACAGTTAAATGACGTTGCTCCTGCGATGATTGAGGAATGGTCAAAAACGAAGCGAGCACCTCGCCATGCAGCATGGTTGCATGAGCAAGGTTAAGCCATTATTGTGAAATTAAGGTTGGTATTTGCCAACCTTAATTTATGAGATCAAACAACATTAATTAAGCCAAAGCTAATAAAGGGAAGGCTAATAACTTATTGTAATTTAAAGATTATTTTTCCCTGGAAAACGAAGTTCTTCGTAATAAAATCTTTGCGCTAATTGCCCTAAAATTTGTAAGACATTGCCCATTTTCTTAATTTTTTGAAAAAAATGTTACTAAATATTTAATAAAATTAATTATATAAAACAATCAATTAATTCAATTTGCTCTTTTTTGTTTAAAAAAAGAGCAAAAAAAGTCTTGCTCAATTTTTTAAGATAGGTAAAGTAATGAGCAGCTACTAAGTAGCACAAAATAAAACAAGGAAATTTGACATTGGAAAGTTGGCATTCATTGAATGCACTTTATTTGAAATACGGATGGTTTACTATAGTAATCAGGAAGATACTTTAAAGCTAGTCCAGAGGGCATTAAGGATAGATCATAAGGCGTCAGGAAGACCGAGAACAATAAACAAGGTAAGGAAACGTTAATAATAACTAGGAATATGTCACTGTAAACAGGGACTGTACTATTTGGTTAGGATAGCCAAACAAGAATTGGAATAAAGAGTTTGAGACTTAGTCACAAATTTCTCCATCGGCGATAGCAGTTAGCTATCGCTTTTTTATTTCCCGATTTTCTTCAAGATATTTCTTTTAATTTAGCGTAAAATACTCCTTATACCGTTTAGTCAACTAAAGTTAAGCATAGTTCATGTCTCGTACTAAAAAATCTAGAAAACCAGCAACTGCACCTAAAGCTAAGCCTAAGCTTAGTAAAAAGGAATTGTCGCAAGTTGAAAAGCGCACTAAAAAACTCACGGGTAAAAAACCGGGTAATCGTCAGCTTGAAGCACAAAAAAAAGTGAAAAAAACCTCTTCATCAATTCAGAAAGATCCCCGTATTGGCAGTAAAAAGCCGATAGTGCTTATAAAAGAAACGCATGAAAAGAAAACCACAGTAGAAAAAATACCGAGTAAGGTAGATATTGCGCCTATTCATTTTGTGGAAGAAGAAAGCTTAGTAGAAGAAAGTTTAGTCGACGAAATTATTATTGATGAAGATGCCTTGATGGCTGAATTAACAGCGATTGAACAAGATGAAAAACTTCATACTATTTCTGCAAAAGCCGAGTTTGAAATAAGTGAAGAAGAGATTATTTATTTTAATGATAAAATGGAACGTCATCAGGAACTTTGTTTGTTATTAGGTATTGAATATGGCGAACAAGGTGATGACTCAGTTGCAGAGCCGGGTGAACTTGATGAAGATGCGCTCTGGGACAAGCTTGATAGCAATGATTTTATTGATGATCTCAATGATGATTTGTCAAAATAATAACTTGTAAAGGTAAAAGATGAATATTTGGATTGTACTTGCCTCTCTTATTATTTCAGCACTGGCTATTTATGCTGCGAAATTATTGTGGCAGCTAAAAAAACAAACTGAAGCGATAAAAATAGCAGAGCAAAAGCAACAGGCAGAGCTCAATGCTCATGATCATAAAATACTCACTAGTGTTGCTTTAATCGTGCGAGCGATGCAAGTTGAGCAATGTGAACTTTCAGAGGGGTGCTGGCGTTTAAGTGTGCTCTTAAACGCACTGAAAACGTCTTCCGATCATCAACTGCAATTTCCTGCCATATTCGGTTTGTATAATAGTATTAAACACATGGCTATTTTAGATCAGCGTAAGGGCTTGGAAAAAAAACAGCGGATGAAAGAAGATTTTGAACGCATAAAATTTGAAGCCCAATATCAAGATGCCATTAAAAGTGATCTTGATGTACTTGCTGACTTTACTAAACAGCAACTAGCCGAAAAAGCGATAAAATAACCTGTAAGCTTTGCGCTTGATCAAGGTGACATATATAACATTTGTTAGAATGTCTCCACTATTTTTAATGAGAAACATCATGCAAACAGCCCAATTTTTTGATCAAAAATTATTAAGTAAATATAATACCAGTGGCCCAAGATACACTTCATACCCTACGGCATTAGAATTTCATGATGAATTTACTGATCTTGATCTGACGAAAGCTATAACTGATTCGCCAAATCGTGATTTGTCGCTTTATGTGCATATTCCTTTTTGTCATAGCCTTTGCTATTACTGTGGCTGTAATAAAGTGATCACACGCCATCGAGATAAAGCTGATACCTATTTAGCTTTTTTAGCGCAAGAAATAGCCTCTCGAGCTCCTTTATTTACCGATTATACGGTTAAACAATTACATTGGGGTGGTGGTACACCCACCTTTTTAACCAAAGCTCAAATTAGTAAATTAGTGAATTTATTAAAAACACACTTTAACTTTGCTGATGAACTTGAAATGAGCATTGAAGTTGATCCGCGTGAAATTGATGTTGATTTGGCCGATCACCTTTATAGTGTTGGCTTTAATCGTATTAGTATTGGTGTGCAAGATTTTGATGCTAAAGTACAAGAAACTATTAATCGTGTGCAGTCGACTGAATTTATTGAAAAGTTTATTCAGCGAGCCAAGACTGTAGGCTTTAAATCAGTTAATGTAGATTTAATTTATGGCTTGCCTCACCAAGAACTGAATACCTTTGCTAAAACCTTAGCCAAAATACAAGCAATAGACCCAGATCGTATTTCGTTATTTAGTTATGCGCATTTACCCAGTCGTTTTGCTGCACAACGTAAGTTACGTGATGAATGGCTACCGAATGTGGATGAAAAATTTGCCTTAATGAAACTTGCCATTGAAAGCCTGTGTGATTACGGTTATGAGTTTATTGGTATGGATCATTTCGCTAAACCTGATGATGAATTAGCCATAGCACAGCGTAGTGGTGTGTTACATCGTAATTTTCAGGGTTATACCACTAAAGGTGATTGTGATTTACTGGGTTTAGGTGTTTCTGCTATCAGTGCTATTGGTCACAGTTATAGTCAAAACATTAAAGAGTTAAAAGACTATTATCAAGCCATTGATGATCATCAACATGCGGTTGAGAAAGGGTTAACTTTGAGCGAAGATGATCTCATTCGTGGTGAAGTTATTCGTGAATTAATGTGTAATTTGTATGTCAGTAAAAATGCGATTAATAATAAATTCTCAATTGATTTTGACCAGTATTTTGCTCATGACTTACCTCAATTACAAACCTTTATTGATGATGGTTTACTCACTAATACCGATGAAGCCATTAGTGTAAAGCAAAGCGCGCGTTTACTTATTCGTAATATTTGTATGTCATTTGATGCTTATATGAAAAAGAAAGTTAATCAGCAGCGTTTTTCTCGGGTAATATAAATACACCCTACTAGTTAATATACCCTAAACTAAACTGTTGTTTGGCACTAGTGATGACAAGCTTGGTGCCTTTTTCTGTGGTTATTTCTTGAGCCATATCTACCCATTGATAATAAACATTACGATGAACTTTTGCTAATAAGTTACGACGTACAGTAACATAATAATTATCATTAATAATAGATAAGGGATGCTGGTCGTCTAAAATAAAGCAGTCATCTAAATTTGTACAAACCTGCATAATTGTTTGTTGTTTATCTTGCCATTGCCAATTGGTGAGAATAAAAGGCGCATCTTCTACTTGTATTTTTATTTTCTCGACCGGCGTTACTAAAAAATAATCATCACCTTCTTTTTTCAATACGGAAGCCAGTAATTTCACTAATGAAAGGCGCTTAAAAATACTGCCTTGATAAAACCATTCACCATTGGCTTTAATGGTTAAATTCATTTCGCCACAATAAGGAGGATCCCATTCATCAACAGGTGGTAGCTTATTTTTTGACTGTCCAAGCTGGCTAGCAATACTTTCTAATGACATAAATAATACTCGTAATGAAGAATTGACTTAAATTTTAGCAAATTTCAAGAAAATTAAACAAAGCTTCTTGTCAACGTTGGGTAAATTAAGCTAGAATCCGCGCACTGTTGAAAAGCAGTAAACTTATTTCTCAGTGGTGGCTATAGCTCAGTTGGTAGAGCCCCGGATTGTGATTCCGGTTGTCGTGGGTTCAAGTCCCATTAGCCACCCCATCTTTTTTGTTATTTAACTTCTTTTCTATATCTTGCAACCAAGCCTGTATAAAGGCTTGATATTGATCTTGACCCTTTTCAGAAAAATTGATTGATGCAGGGTTCATAAAACCATGCAAAAATTTCGTTTGAATGCACTGAAGTAAAGGGGTTTTGGCTAATGAGTTTAAGGCATTATCAACAGAAAAGTGGTTTTCATAGGCAGGAAAAACCAAAGTAGTATGACACAGTGGCGCTAAGGTTAAATGATGCCTAATTTGGCTAGGATAAAAGCCCAATGCTGCTGTTATTTTTTGTTCTGCAACGAGCTGCCATAGGGCGCTTGCTCCTGCACTAAAAGCAATTATACTGATTGGTGGTGATATTGTACGTATCATCGCTTTTAAGTGCTGGTAATAGTGGCAATGACCTCCTTGTGCTAAGAAAAACTGATATGCACTTTCTTCATCACAAAAAACAGGTGAGGATGCAGTATAAGGTGTTATAATGTTAACATTGCGACAGGCGCTTTCGAGTTGTAATGCAACTGCTGTTAATGCTTCATTTTCACCAAAAATATCACTTACGACAATAATGTGGTGAGAAAACTTATTCGTCATTATCAAATGATTTTAAAGAACGCAAAAACAAGCCTAAACCACCAATAGACAAGACTAAAATAGTGATCAAATCAAAGGCACTCATTGCACGAAAGCTAAAACGAATAGAAGCAATAACACCAAAAATGAGTGCGGTAATAGCACCAATAGCTAATATCCAACCAAGAATATTTTTGCTGTTATAAAAAATAAGCCCTATACCAAACATAAAAGGGAACATGATCATACCACTGGTAATATTATAATGCCCACCAAAGGCTGAAATACCATAAAGGCGTGCACCCATAGCAAAGCTAGCGTTTACTGATATCGCATTAAGTAATAAATAAAAGCCTCCACACATCATCACCAAGCCAATAAAAAATTGCCCTAAACCACCTGATGTTCCACCTGCACCTTTCATATAAAAATCCTTATTATTTTTTTCAAATCTTAGCATAAAGTATAAAAATATTGTCATTGATTTTTTATTAGTTAAGTTTATACTGACCATATATACAGCTGTATGAAACAACAGGCTAATAAATAAGGATAAGTATGAAACCTTTAACGACGCGCCAAGCTCAGATTTTTGATCTGATCAAAGAAAAAATCTCAGAAACCGGTATGCCTCCCACACGTGCTGAAATAGCGACCTTTTTTGGTTTTAAATCGGCTAATGCCGCAGAAGAGCATTTAAAAGCTTTAGCTAAAAAGGGGTATATTGATATGTTACCGGGTACTTCTCGCGGTATTCGTTTAGCTGAAGCCTTTCAAGAACACGAAGATGAAGGTTTACCTCTTATTGGGCGTGTTGCCGCAGGCGAACCCATATTGGCACAAGAACACGTTGAAGATCACTATAAAATTGATGGTCATTTATTTCACCCAGCGGCAGATTACTTGCTACGTGTAAATGGTGAAAGTATGAAAGATATTGGCATACTCGACGGTGACTTGTTAGCCGTTCATCAAACAACAGATGTTCAAAATGGGCAGGTTATTGTGGCGCGTGTTGAAGATGATGTCACCGTAAAACGCTTTAAACGTGAAGGCAATATAGTCTATTTACAGGCAGAAAATGAAGACTTTGCCCCGATAAAGGTTGATTTAAGTTGTCAAAATTTTCATGTAGAAGGGATTGCAGTAGGTGTTATTCGAGCCGCTGACTGGATGTAACTTTAGGCAATATTATCCACTTAGAGTGAATTAAACTCACATTCGCTCAATATTTATTGATCATAGAGGGCGTTAATCATCTTATTAGACGATTAACACCTTTTTCTTTTATAAAGTTAACTATCTGTAATACAAGGCTGTCAGATCTAGCTTGTTATGCCAACTTTAATAAATAACTGATCAACCTTGCTAACCATCATTTTTCCTGCGCAAAGTTTAGATCATTTACTAAATAGAATTGGCATAAACTAAATTCAAATCATCCTCATTTAGATTTTTTATTTATTAATTAAATGTAACTTATTTTTATTTAATAAAAGTTCTCTAGCCCTTTATTTACTTAGTCTTAGTGCTGTTTTAGAGTGCTAACTCTATTGAATTTACTAGACTTTTTATAGAAAAAGGCTAAAACTTTAATTTGACCTAGGTCAATTTTTGGGTAATTCTAGGTTAGAAAATATACAAACAAGTTATTCAAGATAAAAATAATAAGGCGTTAAAACGCTATTGCTTTTTAAGTTTTTTCTCGCCTTCAATAATAAAACTTGCAGAATCAATTTCAGTGATCTGAGCTTTACGCTGTTTGTGTGTTCTGTTTTCTAGTCATTAGAAATACAGAGGAGATGTCGAGTGAAAAGACGTAACCTAGGTTGGCTGTCGTTAGGAAGTTTACTTTCTTATTCAGCTTGGGCAGATATGCCATTGAACCTCACCCAAGGAGCCACAGAAGTTAGTCGTAATGTTTACGATCTTCATATGTTAGTACTTTATATTTGTACAGGCATTGGCATTATTGTTTTTGGTATTATGTTTTGGTCAATGATTTTTCATCGAAAATCAAAAGGTGCTAAATCAGCTAGTTTTCATGAAAGTACAAAAATAGAAATTCTTTGGACCGCTATCCCTATCGTGATTCTTATTGCCATGGCGGTACCCGCAACAAGCACTTTAATTGAAATGGAAGACAACTCAAATGCTGATGTAACCATTCAAATAACGGGGTCGCAATGGAAATGGCATTATAAATATTTTGATCAAGGTATTGAATATTATTCTGTTTTATCGACACCGCGTGAACAATATGAAAACCATCAAAGTAATTCTGCCATTAAAAATGAGCATTATTTGCTTGAAGTAGATAAGCCGCTTGTTATTCCGGCCAATAAAAAAGTACGTTTTTTAATGACCTCAGACGACGTTATTCATTCGTGGTGGGTACCTGCTTTTGCTGTAAAACAAGATGCTAACCCTGGTTTTATTAATGAAGCTTGGACAAAGGTTGATCAGCCTGGTATTTATCGAGGCCAATGTGCTGAGCTGTGTGGTAAAGATCATGGTTTTATGCCCATTGTTGTTGAAGTAAAAAGCGAAGCTGATTATCAAAATTGGTTAATTGAACAACAACAGCTTATTGCACAATCAGCTGAAGCAGAAAAGGCCTCATTAAATAGCTCACTCGCTATGGATGAATTAATGCAATTAGGTGAACAAGTTTATTTAGCAAATTGTGCCGCTTGTCATCAACCTACAGGTTTAGGATTACCACCCGCCTTCCCCGCACTTAAAAATAGCCCTGTCGCAACAGGCGATATTAATGAGCATATTATCACAGTGTTTAATGGTCGCGTCGGAACAGGTATGCAAGGTTATGGCAAACAGTTAACACTTAAAGAAATTGCCGCAGTGGTTACTTATGAGCGTAATGCTTGGGGCAATAATACGGGTGACAGTGTGCAGCCCGCAGATGTCAACGCTGCCGTTGCTAAGTAAGGAGAATAAAAATGACAACAGAAGTGCTTACCGAGGATCTCAGCGAACATAACCAACATCATAAAATGACAGGGATCAAGCGCTGGCTTTACACCACTAATCATAAAGATATAGGTACATTATATTTATGGTTTTCTTTTATTATGTTTTTAACAGGTGGTGCTCTGGCGATGATTATTCGCATGGAGTTATTTCAACCGGGTTTACAAATAGTTGAACCTGATTTTTTTAATCAGTTAACAACAGTGCATGGTTTAATTATGGTGTTTGGTGCCATTATGCCTGCCTTTACCGGTTTAGCTAACTGGATGTTACCTATGATGATAGGTGCGCCAGATATGGCTTTGCCGCGCTTAAATAACTGGAGCTTTTGGATACTCCCTTTTGCGTTTGCAATATTAATTGGCTCTTTTTTTATGGAAAGTGGTGCGCCAAATTTCGGCTGGACTTTCTATGCCCCGCTCTCAACAACATACAGTAATGGCAGCACTGCCTTTTTTGTCTTTGCGGTGCATATTATGGGCATTTCCTCAATTATGGGGGCAATAAATATTGTGGTGACCATTATGAACTTACGTGCTCCGGGTATGACATACATGAAAATGCCACTGTTTGTTTGGACATTTTTTATTACCGCATACCTTTTAATTGCTGTGATGCCAGTGCTTGCTGGCGTGGTCACTATGGTTTTAACCGACACCTATTTTGGTACGAGCTTTTTTAATGCTGCTGGTGGTGGCGATCCAGTTATGTTTCAACATATCTTTTGGTTTTTTGGCCACCCTGAAGTGTATATTATGATTTTGCCTGCTTTTGGTATTGTTTCTACAACGATCCCTACCTTTGCTCGGAAAAAACTTTTTGGTTATAGTTCAATGGTTTACGCAACAGCTTCTATTGCGCTATTGTCTTTTATTGTTTGGGCTCATCATATGTTTACTACCGGAATGCCGCTTTTTGGTGAGTTATTCTTTATGTATTGCACCATGCTGATCGCCGTACCAACAGGGGTTAAAGTGTTTAATTGGATGGCTACAATGTGGCGTGGCTCTATGACCTTTGAAACCCCAATGCTGTTTTCTATTGCTTTTGTTATTTTATTTACCATTGGTGGCTTTTCGGGCTTGATGTTGGCACTTACGCCCGTTGATTTTCAATATCATGATACTTACTTTGTTGTGGCGCATTTTCATTATGTTTTAGTCACCGGTTCGCTCTTTTCTATCTATGCGGGCGCCTATTACTGGTTACCTAAATGGACAGGGCACATGTATAACGATGTGCTAAGTAAATGGCATTTTTGGTGCTCGCTGATTTCGGTTAATTTACTGTTTTTTCCTATGCATTTTTTAGGGCTTGCAGGCATGCCGCGCCGTATACCTGATTATGCTTTGCAGTTTGCAGATTTTAATAAATGGATCAGTATTGGTGGTTTTGCCTTTGGTTTATCACAGCTTATTTTTTTAGTGGTGGTGATCAAATGTATTAAAGGTGGTGAAAAAGCTCCAGCAAAACCGTGGGAGGGAGCCGAGGGGTTAGAATGGACAGTACCTAGCCCTGCGCCTTATCACACTTTTTCTACACCACCAAAAATAGATTAGTGTTATGACAAATCAGCAAAAAACATCGGTTGTTCAGGCACCAAACAGTAAAAAGTTAGTAAGAAAGTTAATACTAACGGTCATTGCTATGTTTGGTTTTGGCTTTGCGTTAGTGCCTTTATACGATGTGTTTTGTGATATTACGGGCTTAAATGGTAAAACCAATGAATCGGCAGCAACTTACCAAGCAAGTGGTATTGATAGCTCGCGAATGATTCGAGTGCAATTTATTAGTCGAAACGCACAAAATATACCGTGGCGATTTGAACCCATGATACGTGAAGTTAGTGTTCACCCTGGCGAGCGTAAAGTCATTAAATTTTATGCTAAAAACCAATCTACCACTAACATGACAGCTCAAGCAGTGCCGTCTGTTTCACCCGGCATTGCCGCAGCTTATTTTCAAAAAATAGAATGTTTTTGCTTTAATCAGCAGCCTTTAAAGGCACAAGAAGATGTAGAAATGGCGTTGCAATTTTATGTTGACCCTGAATTACCAACAGACATTACAACCTTAACATTGTCTTATACCTTGTATGATGTAACTCAAGCTGCTGGTTCGTAAGCGTAATAAAAATAAAAAGGAGTCATTATGACGACTAAAGAATACGAAAGTTATTATGTTCCTGCACACAGTAAATGGCCTATTGTGGGCGCTTTTGCTTTGTTTTTGATTGCCTTTGGGGCGGGTAACTATGTGCATGATCTGAACAATAATAGTTCAGGCTATGGTGGTTATTTATTGATAGCAGGCTTTGCGCTGATTATTTATATGGTTTATGGCTGGTTTAGTAATGTGATCAACGAATCAATGGCTGGGCGCTATAGCCATCAAATGGATAACTCGTTTCGCCAAGGCATGAGCTGGTTTATTTTTTCTGAAGTGATGTTTTTTGCTGCATTTTTTGGTGCGCTACTTTATGCGCGACAATTTGCTGTGCCTTGGTTAGGTGGTGCAGGCAATAATGCCATGACGGCAGAAGTTTTATGGCCTGAATTTACTGCATCATGGCCATTATTGAAAACGCCTGATGGCACTGAAACCAATGAAATGGGTTGGTATGGTCTGCCCTTAATTAATACGGTTTTATTATTAACATCATCGATTACCGCTCATTTTGCTCATGTTGCCCTAGAGCAAAACAAACGTTCACAATTAAAAGTGTGGATGGTGTTAACTATTTCATTAGGGATCGCCTTTTTATTCTTCCAAGTACAAGAATATGGACATGGTTATTCAGAAGAAATGCAGCTTTATTTAACCAGCGGTATATACGGCAATACCTTTTACTTGTTAACAGGGTTTCATGGTATGCACGTTACTTTAGGGGTGATCATGTTAACCGTGATGTTTATACGTATTCTAAAAGGGCATTTTACCCCAAACAACCATTTTGCTTTTCAAGCGGCAAGCTGGTATTGGCACTTTGTTGATGTGGTGTGGGTAATGTTGTTTATTTTTGTTTATATCATCTAAGGCTTGTAAAGAAGCGCTTAAGGATGATGATTAGGGGCTATAAAGCCTGTGAGAATACCCAGTACAAGTAACACCACAATGGCTATCGACACCATAACTCGACGGCCAATATATTTAGACATAGGAGGGCCATCGGGATCGTTTTTATTCATTACGATCATGGCTCGAAATAAGTTGTAGATCATAAAAGCCAGTAAGGTAAGTAAGAGTATTTTAAATAACATAGTGTGCCTGCTGAAGTATTAAGGATGTATTGTGAAAAAACTGCCACTAGCAAAGATACTAGCAAACATTCGCCTAAAGTGGTTAATTTTTACACTTTTAGTCTTGGTAGTGCTAGTTAAGTTAGCGCTGTGGCAGGTAAGTCGGGCTGAAGAAAAGCAGTTGCGCCTTAATCGTATTGCGCAATTGCAACATCAACAAGCATTCTCTTTTGCCGAGGTGTTACAGCCTATTAATGCTAACAAGTTAACTTATTTAGCTGATGAGTTGGACTCTTTGAATGATCTACCAGTGCGCTTATCTGCAACATTTGATGCGAGTAAAGTTTTTCTACTTGATAATCAAGTAAATAATAATCAATTGGGCTATCGAGTTTTTCAGTTAGCTTATGCGCAAGAGCAAGCTTTTTTGGTTAATTTAGGTTGGGTTCAAGGGTCAATTGATCGCCAACAATTGCCAAATATTGCGCCCTTATCAGGCGAATATTTATTTTCAGGTCATATTCGCGTTCCAGAGCGTGGCATTATGTTACAAGCACAAAACTTTACACAAATACAGTGGCCATTACGAGTACAGCAGATTGAATTAGATAAGTTTGCCAAGCTACTGAATATATCGATATTGCCCTTTGTTATTTATGTGGCTGAAAGTGAAGAAATTGGCTTTGCTAAAAAATGGCAACCTATTGTTATGCCACCTGAAAAACATCAAGCGTATGCGGTGCAATGGTTTGCTTTAGCATTAGCATGGCTGTTATTGATGCTATGGGTATTAATAAAATCAAGCCAAGAATCCCATGAAAATAATAATAAAGTGAGTTAGTTATATGAGTATAACAGAACCTTCATCACAATCTTTACCTCAGCAGGCTAAATCTAAACGTAACCTTTTGTTGGTTTTAGCGGCGTTTATTCTACCGATTGTCTTAGCAAAATTAGCGCTAGAGCAGCATTGGTTTAATTATGGTGTAACCAATAAAGGACAGCTGTTAGCGGGGCAAGTTACTTTAGGTGATATGGGGCTTAAAAATAAAGATTTTGCGCACAAATGGCTGATGATTTATTTATTACCCACACAATGTGATGCTAATTGTCAGCAAGTTTTACATCATGTTAATAATACCTACATTGCTTTAGGCAAAGAGATGGCTCGAGTTAGCCCTGTGGCATTAACACAAGCAAGCTTTACGGAGCAAGAAAAAAAACAAATCGATGAAAAACGCTGGCTTGTACAAACGATGCCAGCTCAAACTAAAGCACTGTTTAGCCAATCACAAGTCTTGATTGTGGACCCACTAGGTAATGTAGTGTTATCGCATCAACCCTTTCAAAATCAGCAATCATTACTGAGTTTTGGGAAGGCTATTTTAGCTGATTTTAAAAAATTACTGAAATATTCAAAGGTAGGTTAATATGCAAAAACAGCCGCCTATCATTTTGAAAAGACTCGTTTTTATGAGTATTGTTGTTGCACTAATTGTGGTGAGTTTAGGGGCTTATACCCGTTTAACTCATGCGGGATTAGGTTGCCCTGATTGGCCAGGGTGTTATGGCATGCTTGATGTACCTGATACCGCCGCCCAAATAGAAAAAGCGCAACAAGCTTTTCCTGAACATGAAATTGTGCCGCATAAAGCATGGAATGAAATGATCCATCGCTACTTTGCAGGTTCATTAGGGTTACTTATTTTAGCTATAGCTTGGTTATCAGTGAAATATCGTCACCAAAAAGTGCCGTTAAAGCTCCCCTTATTTTTATTACTCTTAGTGAGCTTTCAAGCGGCATTAGGCATGTGGACTGTTACCATGAAATTAATGCCTGTAGTCGTTATGACGCATTTAATTGGTGGTTTTACCACCTTATGTTTATTATTTTTACTTTACTTACGGCTCAATAATAATGTGTTGATTAGCGGAGAATTGGCAATAAAAAAATATGCTAAGTATGCCGTTATAGGCATTGTGATCTTAAGTGCTCAAATTGCTTTAGGTGGCTGGACATCATCTAACTATGCTGCACTCACTTGTACTGAATTACCTATTTGCCAATCAGGCTGGCTAGAAAGACTCACCTTTAGTGAGGCTTTTGACTTGATCCCACCAGAAAAACCAAGTTATGAATTTGGTCATTTACCGCATAACGATCGGCTTACTATTCATGTTATGCACCGTTTAGGGGCGATAGTAACTGTTTTGTATTTAGCATGGTTGATTATGGTTGTTTTTACTCGCTCACAAACGCGATTCTTTAGAAACTCGGCTTTAATATTAGCCTTGTTGTTGCTTGTGCAAGTTAGTTTAGGGATCAGCAATGTGTGGTTCTCATTACCTTTAGCTGTTGCTGTTAGTCACAATATTATCGCCGCTTGTTTATTACTGGCATTGATCAAACTAACCCATGGGCTGAAACGTAGAATATAGGATTTATTATGAATAAAGTACAAAGTTTATCACCCATTATGAGTGCTTCGTTTACGCAAACTTGGCGGGCTTATTATGAAATAACTAAACCAAGAGTAGTTGCCTTACTAGTGTTAACGGCTTTGGTGGGGATGTGCTTATCAACGCCTGCGGTGATCCCATGGCAAATTTTAATTCCTTCGATTCTTGGTATTGGATTATTGTCGTCAGCAGCGGCGGCAATTAATCATATTGTTGATGAGAGAATAGATGCCATTATGGGGCGAACTAATCATCGTCCTTTACCTAATGGTAAAATTTCGAGCAGACAAGCTACCTTGTTCGCCTTCACTTTAGCCTTATTGGGTTTTATAAGCTTGTATGCTTGGGTTAACCCTCTGACGGCATGGCTTACTCTGGCTGGTTTGGTTGGTTATAGTTTTATATACACCTTATACCTAAAACGAGCAACGCCACAAAATATTACTATTGGTGGTTTAGCTGGAGCTATTCCCCCTTTATTGGGTTGGACAGCGATAACCAATGAAATTCAACCGAATGCTTTATTATTGGTTTTAATTATTTTTACATGGACACCACCGCATTTTTGGGCGTTGGCGATTCATCGTAAAGAAGATTATGCCAAAGTAAATATTCCTATGTTACCTGTAACTCATGGGAATGATTTTACTAAAACACAGATATTACTTTATACCGTATTGCTGTTTATTGTGAGTTTATTACCCTATTTAGTTGGTATGAGTAATTGGCTTTATTTGCTTGCTGCGGTTGTACTAAACCTTATTTTTTTCGCTTATGCTTGGAAACTAAAATTTAATGCAGATAAGAATACTGCTATGGATACTTTTAAGTTTTCTATCGTACATTTAATGACGCTTTTTGTTGTATTACTTGCCGATCATTATTTATTACCGCTGGGGTAAATTAATTAGGAAGAATATGAATAAATTATTGATCGGCATTATTGCTTTAGTAGCACTTGGTTTGGGTGCCTTAATGTTTCAAAAATGGCAATTTAGCCAGCAACCTGAATTTGCCTTGTATTATCAACAGCCTCGCGAAATAAAACCGTTTGTATTGCAAGATCATCAAGGTAATAACTTTGCCAATCAACAGTTAATTGATAAATGGTCGTTAGTTTTTTTTGGCTATACCTCATGCCCAGACGTGTGCCCTACTACCATGCAAACGCTAAATTTTGTTTATGATGATTTAAAAAAAGCAAGTAATAATACTGTACAGGTATTACTGGTGTCTGTTGACCCGCAGCGCGACAGTCAGCACAAATTAAATCAATATATACACTATTTTAACAATGAGTTTATTGCCCTAAGAGCAAATCATGGGGTGTTATTTCCTTTTGCGCGTAACTTAGGGCTTATGTACGCTATTGTGGATAATCAAGACATGCAAGCACCTGAAAGTTACTTGGTAGATCATAGTGCATCAATCGTGTTAATTAATCCGCAAGGACAAGTTGCAGCTATTTTCAAGCCAGAAATTGCTTTAGGGCAAGTTCCCAGTATTGATGGCGATAAGCTTGTTAGTGATTTTGAAAAAATTATCGCTTTATATTAAGTTACCGCGTTACAGTGGAAACCAATTGCCTTGATTATCTAAAATCAACCACGGGTGTGAATACCAGTAAAAGCGGCCTGATTGGCTTTTGCTGGGTGCGGTACAGTTTGCTCTTACTCTACCAATCGGTAATGGTTGGCTAAAGGTTAGTGTAAAACTATTGTTACTTTGCCAGCTAATAGTTTGTTTCCCTAAACCTGTTACATAACAGCTTAATAATTTGGGGTAAAAATCATCATTATTAACGGTAAATGTGACAGAAGTTAGCTCATTTTGACGATAAATATAACGACTTGCTTCGCTATTTATGGTTAAGGTAAAGGGCAGTGAATGCAATTTATCTTTTAAGCTTGTTAGCTTGTCGTAAGGTTGCGAAGCTGGAAAACGAGGTAAAGCAGCTAAGTTAGATGTTGTACCCGCAGCACCTGATTGTTGACCAAAGCCAATAAAGTGTTGCTTGCTCAACCAAGCGAGCCCTGCTTGGCTAAATTCACCGTAGGGGTAAGCAAAATAACGCCAGCTTTGCCCCGTTTTTTCGTGGATCATTTCTTCAGCTTGTTCAAGTAAGCTCGCATATTTTTTTAGCCATTGTTGTTCTGTTAGCCCTTGAGGCACCCGAGCAAGTGAGTCGTGGTTATAACCATGATTAGCAATAATCACCCCTGCGTCAGCTAGCTGTTTTAATTGCTGCCAAGTGAGGTAATGCTTTGATCCTCGCTCTACTAAACCGGGGTTAATAAAGAGTGTAAATGGAAAATTAAAACGATCTAATAAAGGTTTGGCTTGTGTTAAAATATCAAGATAGGCATCATCAAAGGTTATTGCTACGGTTTTATCAGGTAGAGGTTGGTTATTTTTTATTGCTTGAACCACCTTATTTAAGGGCAGTACATTAAAGTTATGCTCGTGCAAATAACGTAGATGAAGTTCAAATTGTTGTGGTGATATACTCGTACTTGCTGGTGTATCATCACTTACATGGTGATATTGTAAAATAACTGCACTTTGACCAGTGTGCGTATAGCTCACCAATACAACAAACAATAACATAGAAAAATAACGACAGAATAAACACATAATTTTATAACAACTAGGAATACCGTGCTGAATTTTACCCATATTCATCAGCATAAGCGATTATTTTCGCTTGCTCTACCCATGATCTTATCAAATATAACCGTTCCTTTGTTGGGCTTAGTTGATACTGCGGTTATTGGTCATTTGCCTCATAGCTATTATTTAGGCGCTACAGCGGTTGGTGCTATGATGATCACGGCAATCAGTTGGTTGTGTGGCTTTTTGCGTATGTCTACTACAGGGTTAGCTGCACAAGCCTTGGGGGGCGAAAATAGTGAACAAAACCTACTGATATTATTACGAGGTTTAGCGGTTGCTGTGGCGATTGGTCTTATCTTTATTATTGGTCAGCAGTTATATATAAATGCTAGCTTAGTGTTATCAGGAGCCTCTGAGCAAGTACAGTATTATGCCCGTCAATACAGTGAAATTAGAATATGGGGGCTACCCGCCTCGCTTGCTAATTTGGTTATTTTGGGTTGGTTGTTGGGTAATCATAAAGCTAAGGTAGTGATGTGGCTATTAATAGCCACAAACGTAATAAATTTGCTACTCGATTTGCTTTTTGTTGTTGGGTTTAATTGGCAAGTTGCAGGTGTTGCTTATGCCAGTTTAGTCGCGGAGTACTTTGCGGTTATTTCAGGGTTAATTGCTATTTTTTATAGTCATAAATCTTTAGTTAAACGCTTAAAAAATGAAACGTTTGTTGTATTGAAAAAAATTATAACGCGCTCAGAGCTAGCAAGCTATTTTAAGCTGAATCGTGATATCTTAATTCGTACTCTTTGTTTAGAGATCACCTTTATTTTCATTACTTTTCAAGGGGCAAGGCTAGGCGATAATATTGTGGCGGCTAACGCTATTCTACTTAATTTTCTTTTACTTATTTCTTTTGGGCTTGATGGTATTGCCAATGCTGCTGAGGCTATGGTTGGTAAAGCTAAAGGTGAAAATAATCAATATAAGTTGCAAATAACGGTAAAAGTTGCATTAATTTGGACCGCAATTTTTGCTTTTATTTACAGCTTGTTTTTTCTTATATTGGGCGAGCAAATTATTGCTATTATGTCGAGTATTACTGAAGTTGTTGACTTTGCAGAGCGGTATTTAGTTTGGATTATCGTTTTACCTCTTATTGCTTGTTGGTGTTTTTTATTTGATGGTATTTATATTGGTTTAATGCAAGCCAACATTATGCGTAATAGTATGGTCATTGCGACTTTTGCCGTATTTTTCCCAACATGGTTTATCTTGCAAGGTTTTGGTAATCATGGCTTGTGGGCGGCATTTTCGTTATTTATGCTTGCGCGCGGTATTACCTTAGCTTGGCATTATTATCGTTATGTTAATACGGCTCAAACACTGGTTTCAGTTGTTCCTGAAATAAATTCAGGGTGACGGGTGTTACTTCGAGGTAATACCAATTTCATTAATTAAGTGAGCTATTTTATATGCAGGAAAAATTACCAAATACAAGACATTTATTTTAATAACTAGTTGTTCTAATTATAAAATAAATAACGCGGTAGTTGGTGATTTTAACAAGTAGAAATGATCACTTAGTTTGTGATATTGGTATAAGATAAGGTTTTTTGTTTGATACTGACGACGGTTTTGTATTCACTTTAATTGTGAAAGAGCTGTATAAAAGATAAATGTGAAAGCGTAATAATAGGGCGAGTAAAAGACTCTAGCACTATGCTGAAGTCTTTTACTGCGGTAACAAATGACTAATAGTAAGAGTGTTCACCACGTTGGTGTTCAGTAACGTCTTTAACGCCTTTAATTTCGTCACCCATTATTTCAATAAGTTGTTTTTCAATGCCGTCTTTTACCGTGACATCAATTTGCGAACAGCCATTACAGCCACCGCCAAACTGTAGTACAACATAACCATCATCGGTTACTTCCACTAAAGAACATTCGCCACCATGACCTGCCAGCTGCGGATTAACTTCTGCTTGTAAGAAGTAATTGACGCGATCAAATAATGGTGCGTCGTCAGCGACTTTTTTAAGTTTGGCATTTGGGGCTTTTAGCGTTAGTTGTGAACCCATTTGATCAGTAACAAAATCAATTTCAGCGTCTTCTAAAAAAGGTTTACTGTCAGCATCAACTAAGGCAGAAAAACCGTTAAAATCTAAACGAATATCATCGGGTTCTACCGCATCAGGAGGACAATAAGAAACCCCGCATTCTGCGCTTGCTGTACCTGGGTTTACAACGAAAACTCTAATATTAGTGCCTTCAGCTTGGTTAGATAACAATTTTACGAAATGCTCTTGGGCAGCGTCGGAAATTTTGATCATTGTGGTTACTCACGTTAGCGACAGAAAAATTTATACCCGAGTAATTCACTCAAGTATGTTTATTTTACTCTGCAAAGTTAATCTGTGCTAGTGAGAATTATCACTTTATTGATCTATATAAACAAATATCGCGATCTAGCCGACAAGAAACTATCGCTTATAGTGCCTAAATTTGTTATTTTTAGCGCAGTTAACCTATAGGGCTTATTATGTTTTTTATTCGTTTATTTTTTACGGTGATCATTTTGCTTGCCATGCCAATGCAGCTCTTGGCCGCACCTGTTAGTAAGTATTTGCCACAAGCACAAACTTATGATCAAGCAATACCTACACCTGAGCAAATTTTAGGCTTTGGTATTGGTGAACGGCATATTCGACATGGGCAATTAGTGAATTATTTTCAGCAACTTGCTCAATCTTCTCAACGAGTTGCAATAACGAATATGGGGTTAACAAATCAATATCGTCCTCAATTGTTAGTAACGATTTCATCAGCTGAAAATTTAGCTAATTTACCTAGCATACTGGCGAAACGAAAAAATCCTGATAATAAAACGCCACTTGTGGTGTGGTTAGGCTATAGCGTACATGGTGATGAAATTAGTGGTGCTAATGCTTCGCTTGTTGTGGCTTATCATTTAGCCGCGAGTAAAGATCCCGCCATTAGAACCATGTTAGCAAATACGATTATCGTACTAGAGCCAAGTATTAACCCCGATGGTATGGACAGATTTGTTAGTTGGGTTGAAAACCACCATGCTAAAACTGCCAATGCTGATCCTAATCATATTGAACACCATCAGGGCTGGTTAACTGGTAGAACGAACCATTATGGTTTTGATTTAAATCGTGATTGGTTGTTATTAAGCCAGCAAGAAAGCCAGCATAGATTAACGTATTTTCATTTATATCAACCCAATGTATTAGCCGACTTTCATGAAATGGGCGCTAACAGTAGTTATTTCTTTCAACCCGGTATTCCCTCGCGTACTCACCCGTTAACACCGAAAAAAAATGTTGAGCTTACTCATTTATTAGCGACTTATCATGCTAAAGCCTTAGATCAAGACAAACGTTTATATTTTAGTGAAGAAAGCTTCGATGACTTTTATTACGGAAAAGGCTCAACTTACCCAGACATTAATGCCGCAATCGGCATTTTATTTGAACAAGCCAGTAGCCGAGGTTACCAGCAACAAACTGAAAATGGTTTACTGACGTTTGAATTTGGTATTCAAAATCACGTATTAACCTCGTTATCAACCATTGAAGGTGCGTGGCAAAATCGTCAACAACTTGCGCAATATCGTCAAGACTTTTATCAGCAAGCATTAAAAGCGGCGAGCAAAGAAGATTTTAACGGCTATTTATTGCATGAAGAAAAAGACAGCTATCGTTTACAAGCCTTTTTGAAAAAACTGCAACAGCATCAAATCAATGTTTATTCATTAACAAAAGATTTTCGTCATCAGGGTAAAGTGTATGCAGCACAAAATAGTTTTTATGTACCGCTTGAGCAACCACAATATCGTTTAATTAAAGCGCTCTTTAATCAACAAACTCATTTTCAAGATAACACTTTCTATGATGTTTCAGGTTGGACAATGCCGCTGGCGATGAATATAGCCTTTGACAAAGTAGAGCGCACGTGGGGATTAAAGTTAGCAAAACAGCCATGGCAAGCTCCTGCGCCATCAATCAATTACAATGTAGATCTTAATGCTTATGCCTATGTTGTTGAATGGCATCATTTTTTAGCGCCTAAATTATTAAATAAATTACTTTCTCAAGGCATTAAAGTGCGGGTTGCCAATAAAGCGTTTGCCAATGATAAAAAAAGCTTTGCTGCGGGCAGTTTACTGATACCTGCGGGTATTCAACCTAAAAAGGCATGGCGTGATATTGTATTAAAAGCCAGCAAAGCAGCCAGAGTACCTTTGTATTCATTAGATACAGGCTTAACTGTAAGCGGTATCGATTTGGGCAGTCGTGCTTTTGTTGACTTAAAACCCGTTAAAATATTACTGGTGGGTGGCAAAGGCATTTCGCAGTATGAAGCGGGTGAAATGCTATTTTACCTTGATGAAATGCTCAATATACCAGTAACGGTTGTTGAACATAACCGCTTAGCCAGCATAGATTTAAGCACTTATAGTCATATAATTTTGGTTGATGGTAATTATAAAATATTTACTAGCGCCATTGAAAATAAGCTCTCATCATGGCTTAAAGCGGGCGGTACGGTAATTGCCCAAAAACGTGCAGCAAAATGGTTATCAGAAAAAGATATTTTAAAAGCAGACTTTGTCAGTAAAAACACTTTAGATCAGTTATTTGCTACTGATAAACTACGCTACCAAGACAAAGAAAAACTCGCCGCCAAAAAGCGCATTGCTGGTGCTATTTTTGCGGCTAATTTAGATTTGAGCCACCCTTTAGCTTATGGTTTTCAAGACAAAAGATTACCCGTATTTAGAAACAGCACCTTAATTATTGAGCCACTTTCTAAGCCCTTTATTACCGTAGCAAGCTACGAAGAAGAGCCTTTGTTAAGTGGTTACAGTGATGAGCATATTGTCAACAATATTGCGGGCAGCCCTGTTATTGTGGCGCATAATATTAACAAAGGACGCGTTATTGCGATGCCCGATGATATGGTATTTCGGGGATATTGGTTAGGTAGCGCAAAAATTATTGCTAATGCACTCTTTTTTGCTAAAGCATTTGATGCTCCGTATCGAGATTAATGTTAATGATAAGTTTTATTAAACAATATTGGCGCATTATTGCTTTATTTACCTTAACATGCATCGCTATTTTATCTTTGTTACCAGCAGAAAATTTGCCTAAGGTGCGTGGTGTAGATAAAACCCATCATTTTTTAGCCTATGTTGCGTTAGCTTTTCCTGTTGCGTTAAGACAACCTAAATACTGGCAAGCTATTATTGTGAGTTTTTTTGTTATCAGTGGCATTATTGAAATAGTACAACCGTATGTTAATCGTCATGGAGAATGGTTAGATTTACTGGCTAACGGCTTGGGGTTATTAACGGGCACACTTATCGCGCTATTTTTTAATAAGCACCGTAAGCGATATAAACAGCGTTCAGGTTAAATCGGTATTAACCAAAGTTTAAGCGAGTTAGTAGGCTAATTGTGACCGTTAAAACAGTTACTTTTTGAACGCCTTGTTGTTTTAATAAATAGCTAATCTCGCTTGTTGTAGCGCCTGTCGTTAAAACATCGTCTATGAGCATTACATGGTTAGGTAATTTGTCTTTTGTTGTTAATGCAAAGGCATATTTTAAGCTACTACGGCGTTCACTTCCTGTTTTTCCTACTTGTTTGGGTGTATTGCTAATACGCTCAACCAAGTTTGGGGCATAGGGTAATTGCATGCTTGCATTGAGGGCATTGATAAATTGTTGGCTCAATAAATGGCTTTGATTAAATCCTCGTACTTGCCAACGCTTTATATGTATGGGTACACAAATCACAAGATCGGGTCGTGGCAATTTAAATTGTTGGTATAAGTTTTGGTAGTTTGTTGCTAATAATTTTCCTAATAATTGCGCTAATTCAAAACGATGGTGGTATTTCAACTGATTAAGCCATGTTTGATAGGGCGAAATATGAGGGGCTAAAGCAATTAAATGGTCAAAATGAATGTTTGGTAAATTATGATAAATTTCAGGCCAGTTTAATAAATCACCTTGTACTTTATGATAATAAAATTTAGGTAAGTTTTGATAGCAATGCTCACAAAGCAATGAATTTTTATGACAAGCTTGTCCACAAAGATCACAGCTCGTTAACTGTAATATTATTTTGCGCGCCAATGCAGATAGCATTTGCAAATAATTGAAGTGATGATTTTTTCTATAAAGAGTTAGCCAAGACATGCTCACAATCCCTGTCATTATTTTGTTATCATTACCATCAACAAAAAAAGTATAGTAAAAAATGATGAAAACGCTCACTTATCAAAGCTCAGGCCAAGGCTTAGCGCTTGTTTTTATTCATGGCTGGGGGCTAAATTCTGCGATATGGCAGCCACTAAAAGAAAAATTGTTACCGCATTATCAAATCATTACGATTGATTTACCTGGTTTTGGTGCCAATAGGAACGTGCAATTACATGACTATAGCCTCGCTAATGTAAGCCAATTAATTGCTAATAGTATTAACCAGCCAGCGGTTTATGTGGGTTGGTCATTAGGTGGATTAGTCGCAAGTTATATTGCTTTACATCATAGTAACAAAGTAAAGGGTCTGATCACCGTTGCCAGTAGCCCTTATTTTATTGAAGAAAAAGTGCAAGGAGAGGTTTTATGGTATGGCATTAAAAAACCTGTACTACAAGGCTTTTATCAGCAATTAGAGGAAAATATTGAGAAAACTTTAACAAGCTTTTTAAAAATTCAAGCGATGGGTAGCCCCAACATTCGTCAAGATATCAAACAATTACAAAGCTTAGTGTTACAATATCCAACACCCACTAAGCAAACATTAGCAAAATCACTTTGCTTATTAGAAACAACGGATTTACGCCAACAGTTAAAGAACATTCAGCAACCATTTTTACGGTTATATGGTCGTTTAGATTCTCTGGTTCCTAAAAAAAGTATTGCTTTAATTGATCAACTCGCGCCACAAAGCGAGCATTATATTTTTGAGCATGCTTCGCACGCGCCTTTTATTTCACACCCTGAAATATTTCAAACACAGTTAACACAGTGGTTAGCGCTTTATTTTTATTAAAGTAAGCGAAAGGCTATTCGATCTTTTGACTTTACTTTGAGTGATTTTTGGTTAATAATTAACCAATATATTCTCGTAATATTAGGAGGAGAGTATGGAAATTCAATCAGCCTTTAATAGTGGCGTACAAGGCTTACAAAAAGCCAGTGAAGAAGTTACTGAAAGTGCAAGAGAAATTGCCCGAGAAACCGCTGCAAGTGAGCAGAGTGAAGTCGATAATTCAACGCCTTCACTGCAAACGGCTGAAACAGCCACTACTGGCTTAACAGAATCGCTTGTTAATTTAAAAGTAGCAGAAGTGCAAGCGCGAGCATCAACTGATGTTATTAAAACAGCCGATGAAAACTTAGGAACTTTGCTTGACGTTCGTGTTTAGTTAGTTTGTTGTTATGAATATTACTTCGCAGGTTAGTAGTTTACCCTTAGCTACCGTGGTTAATCCACCGACGGACAACCTGCGTCGTGAAAATAATTTACGTGAAATGGTTACTCCCACAGCGGCTGCCAGCCAGTCTGCTGCTGAAAAAGGCGTGGCGAGCGACAAAGATAAAGCGCGAAATAATACACAACCCAATGATCAATATGACTTTTCTGCTTTACGCAAACAGTCAGAGCTTAATCAAACTACTATTAATGATAATGCTCAAGATTCTTCTGATGAGGGGCGGCAAGGGCAAGCTGATCAACAAGAAAATGGGCAATTGCAGCCTGAAGATAATGCAGATAGTGCTAATTCCACATCAGATAGACAAAATGAGCAATCGCTACCACCTGAAGTACAACAACAAATTGCAGAGTTAAAAAAGCGCGATCAAGAAGTTAAAGCACATGAGGCCGCCCATGCTGCGGTAGGTGGCAGTGCAACTGGGGCACCATCCTTTACTTATGAACAAGGGCCTGATGGGCGTCGTTATGCTGTAAGTGGTGAAGTGTCTGTTGATTTATCGCCTGTTGCTGGAGATCCGCATGCAACTATTGCTAAAATGCAAAAAGTGCATGCTGCCGCTTTAGCGCCTGTAAATCCTTCTCCGCAAGATAAACAAGTTGCCTCAGCAGCAATTAAAACTATTGCTTCGGCACAAACTGAGTTATTAAGCGGTGAACCTAGTGATAATTCAGCGGCTCAGCTGCGTAAAAAAGATGTTTTTAAAGGCAGTGAAACGGAAGGTACACAGTCTGAAACTATTGCTAATCGAGAAAAATTAAATAGCGATCAAGATTTTGATAGTTTTATTACGGACACCTTAAAAGCACAAGAAGAAATTGCACCCTCGCGATCTGAAGCGGTAATACAACGCGCATTACGTGTAGAAAGTTATTACAGTAAAATCAGTCAAGCCTATAACCCACCCGCAAGTTCACAGTTGCAACTTACCGCATAAAAAACCAGCAAGATCATGCTGGCTTTATAACTAAATACCGTAATTTTGGCGATATTGTTTAATGCTAGCTAAACTTTCATCCATGGATGGTTTTTCTTCAAGGTAATGAATTAAATCCGCTAACGTGATAATTGAAATTACTTGTGTAGCAAAGTCTCGTTCCACTTCTTGAATAGCTGATAATTCACCTTGGCCTTTTTCTTGGCGATCTAAAGCGATTAATACCCCAGATAATTGTGCATTGTGTGCTTGAATGATTGCCATAGACTCTCGAATAGCGGTACCTGCAGTGATCACATCATCTACTAACATTACGCGTCCTTGTAATGTTGCACCCACTAAGTTTCCACCTTCGCCATGCGTTTTGGCTTCTTTACGATTAAAACAATAAGGCATATCTAGATCATGATGATCAGCAAGTGCAACGGCTGTGGTTGTAGCAATTGGAATACCTTTATAGGCAGGGCCAAAGAGTAGATCAAACTCAATTTTTGCATCCACTAAAGCTGCCGCATAAAAGCGCCCTAAACGAGCTAAATCTCGCCCAGTATTAAATAAGCCCGCATTAAAAAAATAAGGGCTAACACGACCAGACTTTAAGGTAAATTGGCCAAATTTAAGGACTTGTTTCTCTAAGGCAAATTCAATAAATTCTTTTTGATACGCTTTCATGCTTAACCTAGTGCTTTTTTCTGTTCGTCAAATAATTCGTCAATACCATGTTTTGCTAATTGCAACATTGCTTGCATTTCTTCAAAACTAAAGGGTTCTTCTTCGGCAGTACCTTGCACTTCAATTAATTTACCTGTGTCAGTCATGACAACATTCATATCAGTATCAGCAGAAGAATCTTCAGCATAGTCTAAATCAGCAACGGGTTCACCGTTGTATATGCCAACAGAAACTGCCGCAATCATATGTTTTAGTGGGTTAGTTTTGATGATATCTTTGGCGCGCATATAATTGAGCGCATCAACTAAAGCAACACAAGCACCCGTAATTGAGGCAGTTCTAGTGCCACCATCTGCTTGAATTACATCACAATCGACAGTGATCATATTCTCACCTAAAGCAGTTAAATCAACAGCAGCACGTAAAGAGCGAGCAATTAAACGGGAAATTTCTAATGTACGACCACCTTGCTTACCACTGGCAGCTTCACGACGCATACGAGTATGAGTTGAACGTGGTAACATACCGTATTCAGCTGTGATCCAGCCTTTACCTTGTCCTTTTAAAAAGCGTGGTACACCTTCTTCAACAGACGCCGTACATATAACTTTAGTATCGCCAAACTCAATTAATACAGAACCTTCTGCATGGGCTGTATATTGACGGGTGATCGTAATAGGACGAATTTGTCCGGCTGTTCTACCGCTAGGACGCATAGTAAATTCCTCTAAAAAATAAGTGCGCGCATTATACCGATAAAATGATCTTCACGCTAATTTGAAATATAGTAGGCAATTGTTAGGTCTTAAACTGTAATAATAAAGTTGATGGAAGTAAAAATTTATGCGTTATTTAGCGGTATTTGTGGTTAGTTTGGTAATGAGCCTTAGTGTTATAGCAAAACCATTGCCAGAATATAGTAAAGTTTATGATGAAGCGCGCGATCCTTTTGCCGATGCTACAGCGGCAATAGCGCTGGCAAAAGCCACCCAACGTAATGTTTTGATTGAAGTAGGCGGTAATTGGTGCACTTGGTGTAAAAAAATGGATGCCTTTTTGGTGAAAAACCCAGAGATTTACAAATTGTTACACGATAATTATGTGCTACTAAAAGTTAATGTGAGCGACGGTAATCGCAATAAAGCCTTTATGCGTGGTTTACCACCGGTGCAAGGCTATCCACATATGTATATTTCAACCGCAGAAGGCAAAATGTTGTTATCAAAAGATACGGCTGAGCTACAAGATGAACAGGGTTATTCAACGACTTTATGGCGAGAATTTTTAACGCAATGGCAGTCTAAAGCCACGGGTCAAAAGCAAGCAGAATCAACAGAGTAATAAGGCCGTTATGAACAGCTTTTTTGATAAAAGTTATCAACCCCCCACTTGGTTAAAAGCAAAACCGTGGTTTAAATCACGGCGTAACTTTTTAAAATCAGCCGCAGGAGCTACGGCATTATTAGCCATGCCGAAAACCTTTGCCGAAGAAAAAGCGTTAAACTGGCAAAAACAACCACTTTGGCAAACACTAGCTGCCGTATTAGAGCAATTATTACCTGAATCACCAACAGGGCCGAGTGCTAAAGATATTCAAGCGATAAATTATTTGTATAATGTGATGACATTGCAACCTACTTCGGCTGATGAAATTGCCTTTATCAAAAAAGGCGTTACTTGGCTAAATGGTTATAGTCAAAGTCAATTAAATAAAGATTTTGTTTTACTAAGTTTTGATGAAAAAGAAACAATATTACGCGGTATTAGTCGTTCACGAGCAGGTGAAAATTGGTTATCAACCTTACTGAGTTACCTTTTTGAAGCCATGCTAGCTCCACCTGTGTATGGTGGAAACCCCAACGGTATTGGTGAAAAATGGTTGCATCATCAAGCCGGATTTCCTTTACCCCAAGTTGGTACGCGTTATTATGAATTACCCGGCGCTTATCGCCTTGTAAGTCATCAAATAAAGCCAACCTCAGCCCAATTTTTAGTACAACAAAAAGCAATTATTAAGGTAACTAAAGCATGATATACGATGTGTGTATTGTTGGTAGTGGTGCTGGAGCATCTCCTGTTGCCTATACCTTAGCAAAGGCTGGAGCTAAAGTGTTAGTGCTTGAAAAAGGCCCTTGGTTAACAGAAAAAGAATTTTGTAAAGATGAACTTGCTATTAGTTTGCGCGATGCTTATAACCCCAAATTAACTGACGAACAGCATGTTATTGAAGAAGAATACCTAGATGAAAATAACCAAAGCTTTTGGCAAGGAGAAGCAACCAGCGACTCTGGCTGGACTTTTTGGAATGGTACGGTTGTTGGAGGCTCATCTAATTTTATGAGTGGTTATTTTCACCGTCTTAAACCCATAGATTTTCGTTTAAAATCTGAATTTGGGGCGATAGAAGGCGCCAATGTGGCCGATTGGCCAATAACTTATGAAGAATTAGAGCCATACTACGCTATGGTTGATGAAATTGTGGGTGTTTCAGGACGTCATGTTGAACATCCGTTTGCTTCACCGCGCTCTACGGCATTTTCTTATCCTCCCTTAGCTGAACTGCCTATTTCGTCGTGGATAGATCAAACGGCTGAAAAGCTTGGTCTACATGCTTTTCCTATTCCACGAGCAGTTTTATCTACTCCAGCAATGGGGCGAAAAAGTTGTGAATATTCAGGTTATTGTAGTAATTATGGTTGTTCGTCAGGCGCAAAAGGCAGTGGCCGTGCGGCATTATTGAATCACGCTGTGGCAACGAATCATTGTACGATTAAACCTGAAGCAAAAGCTTATAAGATCGCTACGGATGAGCAAGGTAAAATTAGTGGTGTGCATTTTTATGATCGGCAGGGACGTTCACATAAAGTTGAAGCCAAATTTTATGTTGTAGCTTGCCAAGCTATTGAAACTTCAAGACTATTGCTTGCATCAACGGGTAAAAAATTTCCCAATGGTCTTGCCAATAATCATGGACAAGTAGGTAAAAATTTATTGTTTAGTGCGGGTGGCACAGGGCAAGGTGATTTTATTTTTGAACAGCTTACTCACGAGCAAGTACAAGCGTTAACGCAAGTTGGCCCCTTTATTAATCGTTCATTGCAAGATTGGTATCAAATTGAAGATAAACATTTTTCAGGTATGGCTAAAAAAGGCAAAATTAAAGGAGGCACCTTAGATTTTCTCTTCTATCAAAACCCTATTGCGCGAGCAATGGGCACACAGTTTGATGAAGCAGGAGGCTTGGTTTGGGGCGAGCAACTTAAACAAAACTTGAAAAAAGAGTTTACTCATTATAAAACTTTAAGGTTTGAAGTATTTAATGACTGGCTGCCTAATGATAATTGCTTTGTTAGTTTAGATGATAAAATCACAGACAAATGGGGCGATCCCGTTGCTAAAGTACGTATTGGTTATCATCCTCACGATTTACAAGTCGGTGAATTTATTGCTAAAAAAGGTGAAGAATTTTTAAAAGCGATGGGGGCAGTAAATGTTTCATTAAGTGTTAGTGGTGCGCCACCTGCTAATTTGCAAGCCGGTGGTTGTCGCTTTGGTGATGATCCTAATACATCGGTATTAAATAAATACTGCCAAGCACATGAAGTAGAAAACCTTTTTGTAACCGATGGCTCTTTTATGCCAACGGGTGGTAGCGTTCCTTATACTTATACTATTTATGCTAATGCATTTCGCGTTGCAGAGCATATTAAACAACGCTGGCAAGCAAGTATTTGATCTTTTGATTACGCCCCTTTTGTTAATATTATTCTGACGAAAGTCAGTATCGCCTTTGGCGTCAAGCTTAAATACAGAACATATAAGGAGCTGCTCAAACAAATTTCGAAGCCAACGCCTGCTAGTAACTTCATTGTGTCTAAGGCATAATCGCTATTATTTTTTATTTATCGATTGGGGTTTTTATGATCCATAGCATGACAGCGTTTGCACGTGTTGAAATAAAAGGTGACTGGGGTAACGCTATTTGGGAAATACGCAGTGTGAACCAACGCTTTTTAGAAACCTATTTTCGCTTGCCAGAGCAATTTCGTAGTTTAGAAGCCGTATTAAGAGAACGTTTTCGCAAGCAACTTAATCGCGGTAAAGTTGAATGTAACTTACGTTTTACGGCTAATCCTGCAGCAAAAAGCAATTTAAGCTTAAATAAAAACTTGGCTGATCAACTAGTTGAACATGCTAATGCAATTAGTGTACGAGCCAATAATGCTACGATAAATCCTGTTGATATTCTTCGCTGGCCTGGCGTTATGGAAGCTGAAGAAGCTGATATGGATGCCATTCAAGCACAATTATTAGCGGGTTTTGATCAAGCGTTAAGTGACTTTATTAAGGCGCGAGCTAATGAAGGCGCCAACTTAAAAGCAATGATCGAACAGCGCTTAGATGCTATTGAAGTTGAAGCTGAAAAAGTTAAAGCGCATATGCCCAGTGTTATTCAGTGGCAGCGCCAACGTATTTTAGACAAATTTGCTGATGCAAATATAGAACTAGATGCTACACGTGTAGAGCAAGAATTAGTGTTACTCGCCCAAAAAATGGATGTTGAAGAAGAACTTGATCGTCTAGGCAGCCATGTAAAAGAAACCCGTAAAATTTTAAACAAAGGTGGTGCACAAGGTCGTCGCCTTGATTTTATGATGCAAGAATTTAATCGTGAAGCCAATACCTTAGGTTCTAAATCAATTAATGCCGAAGTTACTCAAAGCGCGGTTGAACTTAAAGTGCTAATTGAACAAATGCGTGAGCAGATAGCTAACATCGAATAACTATCATCACCTTGTTCTTTATAGTCTAATTATATGAAAAACCTCATTTTATGAGGTTTTTCTGTATTGATTTACTGTGAATAATGCCTATCTGCTACATTAACTCACTTTATAAAGACGACCTAGCTGGTGTTTTAAATGATGTAAAAAGTTTTTCACTGGGCTGTCTTTTATTAATTGCGCTAATTCATTACCCACAGCGGTAAATTTATAGAAAGTTAATGT
>WFQC01000018.1 GCA_015487235.1 Alteromonadaceae bacterium | reverse complement strand
TTAAATAAATAGTATTGAAATAATACCAATTTGATTAAATTTCTTCTCAACTCAGAGCTATGCTCGATGTTCAATAACAAGGCAAATTTATTTAGATCTCATTCTAAATCAAATAAATTTAACGCAGTTAGTGGGCACCGAGCAAGCTCCCGAAGGGCGAGTTTAAAAGGCTTATATGCTGCGTTATTGATTTTGACAAGGGAACAACCATTCTCTTCAATCAATGCCTTGCCTCTAAGCCTTTTAATTCTCGCTGAGTGGGAAAGAACTTAATCAATTTGGTATAAACTTGCTATTGAGTATGGAGTAGAAAAGTCAAAAATGAAAATGGGAAAAAGCAATAGTACTCATAGAGAATAGCTATCGTTACCCAATATATTTACTTATTCTAAGAGTAATCTATACAATAACCTTATTCAGCATCGGTTAAATCTGCTTGGCAGCGTTGTTGATACATTTCACGAGCTTTATTAAATTCAGGCATTGCTTCTGCTGTGGTGTAAGGCTTTAAAATAACTAATATTTTCAGCACACCTTGATAAAAAACCGCATCAGTTATTTCAACATTAATATTTTGTGTTTGATAAAAACTTAACCAAAACGTATTTACTAAGCGTAAGATACTGACAATATCGGGCAATTCGCTATCGTCAAAATCAATAATATTGGTTTCTCTTAACGATAATAATAATTGACTTACTCGTTCAGCAATAGATTGTTGCACTTCTACATATTTTTCACGCAAATTAGGATTTTTATCTAAAAGTACTGGTAAATTGCTGTAAAAAAAACGAAATTTCATCATCATTTGAAAGACAGCATCCATATACATAATAATGGCATCTAACGATTTGATTTCAGGTGAAACTTTAGGAAACGTTTCTAATAAAAGGTTACGTGCATATTCATCATAAATCGACAGTATAATGTCTTCTTTATTACGAAAGTGATAATACAAGTTTCCAGGGCTAATACCTAAATGGGCTGCAATATGATTAGTTGTAACGTTACGTTCACCGTGCTCATTAAATAACTCAATACTGGCTTGAATAATCTTATCGCGTGTCTTCATATAGTGTTCTTGTATTATAAAATTGAATAGATATTCATATCATACTATCAAAATTTACCTAACGGAAAGAGTTTTGGAGCAAATGCTTTAACTATTTTAATTATGCCCATATAAAGGTACACTTACTCGTAAGTAAAAATAAATATTACAATACGACTTACAAGTATTATTCAAAACCATGACAGTAAAAGCAATATACCCAGGTACATTTGATCCCGTCACTAATGGCCATGCCGATTTAATTGAACGGGCAAGCCGCTTGTTTACTCATGTGATTATTGGGGTTGCCGCTAGCCCAAGCAAAAAACCACTCTTTGATTTATCTCACCGCGTACAATTAATTGAGCAAGTAACACAACATTTAGCCAATGTCTCTGTTGTGGGTTTCAGTGGCTTATTAGTCGATTTTGCTAAAGAACATCAAGCCAATGTATTGATCCGCGGTTTACGCGCGGTGTCTGATTTTGAATATGAATTTCAGCTAGCGAATATGAATCGTCGCTTATCGCCTAATTTAGAAAGCGTTTTTTTAACCCCGGCTGAAGAAAATTCTTTTATATCATCAACCTTGGTAAAGGAAGTTGCTTTACACCATGGTGACGTAAGCCAATTTGTACACCCCGTTGTACAAGCGGCTTTAGAAAATACCCTGAAAAAATAGTGTTATCGAGTAGCTGCTATTGTTGACAATGTGGGCAAAAGACTGAACTGCGCCCAGCTTGCCTTATTTCTTCTAACGTGGTTGAACAAGTAACACATGGCTTTCCTGCACGCCCATATACCATTAATGCTTGCGCAAAATAGCCTGGTTTACCATCAACTTGGGTGAAATCTTTTAGTGTTGTACCACCTTGTTTTATTGCCGCAGATAATACTTCTTTAATAATTAAAGTCAGTTCATCAAATTTCTGCGCTGAAATTGCGCCTGCTGGAGTTGCTGGATGAATGCCTGCTTTGAATAACGCCTCATTAGCATAAATATTACCAACGCCTACCACAATATGGTTATTCATTAAAAAAGTTTTAATGGGCACTTTACGGTTTTTTGCTTTAGAAAATAAATAACCCGCTGAAAATTCATCACTTAGTGGCTCTGGCCCCAATTTAGTTAATAGCCCTTGCTGATCAATATGATCTTCAAACCACAATACCGCGCCAAAACGACGCGGATCATTTAATCTGAGTACTTTTCCTGTACTGAGCACTAAATCAAAGTGATCATGCTTAGTTACCTCAACATCACAGGCTATAATTCTGATCGTTCCTGACATACCTAAATGAATCAGCAGTGTTCCTGTTGAAAATTTAAGTAGTAAATACTTACTTCGTCGCTCTATGTTTTCTACTTTTTGCCCAATAACCGTTTTTACATCTTCAGGAATAGGCCAACGTAAACGTGCATTACGAATAATAACGTCTTTAACGGTATGATTTTTTAGGTGTGGTAAAATGCCTAATCGGCAAACTTCAACCTCAGGTAATTCTGGCATGTAACATTAACCTTGTAACAATGAAGCAAGCACTTCCTGTGGTAATAATTGATAATAAATCGCCAAAGGTAATGCTAACCAACGTTTTTTATTATGGTTATACACAATCAATTTATCGACAGTAGGATATAAACTCAATAAATAAGGTTTTTCTTCACCCGCAATAATAACACGTGCATTAATCGCCTTTTTTTCATTAAGCTCACCTTCAATAGCAATGGTAGTGGCAGTACTTTGTTGCCATGCATACATCATTTGCTCAAGCGGTTGACGGGCAAGCACTACGGGCTTAATACGCCATGTTTGCCCAATGCGTTCAACCATAATTTGCTCATTAATTACTAAGGTCAGTATTACGGTATTATCAGCGATCAGCGCCATTTCTTGGGTAAAAGCTCCTGATTCATCACGATGAAATAATTTATCATTGGTGTAATTGATCATAATGATAATGCTCATTACTGAAAAAATAATGACATTATTCCAGGCGGTTCTTGAAAGTCTCATTGGCTCTCATCACTTATCACTAAAATAGTCTCATTGAGATTATCACTGAATTTTAGTTATAAAAAAACCCAGTCACAATAAAGTACACTGGGTTTTTTAAAATCCGCAAGAAGCTTACTTAATTTTAGCTTCTTTATAAATTACGTGCTTACGTATTGTCGGATCGAATTTTTTGATTTCCATCTTTTCAGGCATGGTTTTTTTATTTTTATCTGTAGTATAAAAATGACCAGTACCTGCACTAGAAACTAAACGAATTTTATCACGCATGATGATTCCTTAAACTTTTTCGCCACGGGCGCGGATGTCAGCAAGAACTGCATCAATGCCTTTTTTATCGATAATACGCATTCCTTTCGGAGTTAAACGTAATTTAACGAAACGATTTTCACTCTCAACCCAAAAACGGTGAGATTGAAGGTTAGGTAAGAAACGACGACGAGTCGCGTTTCTTGCGTGAGAACGATTGTTCCCTACAACTGGTTTCTTGCCTGTAACTTGGCAAACTTTAGACATGTGAGTCACTCCAAAATTAATTTCAGCTCGAGCTAACAATCCCCAAGACCGTCGCCTCGGGATCCTGAAAAAGGTGGCATATTATAGAGAAACTATTTACTTAATGCTAGTGCTAATCAATTTTTCAGCAAAAAACCTTTATTTGCATTATTTATCATGAGGTTATAGGTAATAAATACGATGACCACAAAACTTTTCATGCACACCAATTAAAAATCAAGATCTTGAACAAGACTTTTCTTTACTCTTTGTAGCAAATTGTAGTGCATTCATCATTAAACAGCACCACCATAATATGCTTAAAGCTTGGCATGTTCGGCAAAGGAATAACTCTGATGACCCGCAATAATAAGGTGATCAAGCACTCGTACATCAATTAACGCTAGTGCTTCTTTAATACGCGCTGTAATTTGTTGATCAGCAATACTTGGTTCACAAATACCAGAAGGGTGGTTATGAGTTAAAATAACTGCGGCTGATTTATGTTTTAATACCGCTTCAACAATAATACGAGGATAAACAGCAGCAGCGTCAATGGTACCAAAAAAGAGTTTCTCAAAATGTTGTACTTGATGCTGATTATCTAAAAACAATATAGCAAATACTTCACGACTTTCATTTTTTAATTCGCTCATCAAATAATGCTTTGTCGCCAATGAAGAATCTAACGCATTACCCTGTTTCAGCGGCTCGGCTAAAAAGCGCTTTGACATTTCTAAACAAGCTTGCAACTGCACATATTTTGCCGTACCTAAGCCACGAGCTTGACAAAATTCATCAGGTTGCGCAGCGAATATGGCATTTAAGCTACCAAAGGTTACTAATAATTGCCTTGCTAATTCAACAACATGACAACCTTGAACGCCAGTGCGTAAAAAAATAGCCAATAGTTCAGCATCACTTAAACTACCAGCTCCTTGCTGTAATAACTTTTCACGTGGGCGCTCTTGCGCTGGCCAATTTTTTAACATAATGCATCCTTGCTGTAAGTTTTACTCAATCAGTTCTTATAACCGTTAAATATTGGGAGTAATGTTTTGACTAATTTTATGCTATCTTAACGCGATAAAATAATTCATCTTTTAAGACTAGCAGCTTATGAAAATTCTTCAGGATAAAAAAATTGTTTTAGCGATAACGGGCGGTATTGCTGCTTATAAAACCCCTGAATTAGTACGACGGCTAAAAGAGCAAGGTGCCGATGTACGTGTAGTATTAACCGCCAGTGCTAAGGCATTTGTTTCATCCTTAAGTTTACAAGCGGTATCAGGCTACGCCGTTGCCGACAGTTTGTTAGATCCGCAGGCAGAATTAGCTATGGGGCATATTGAATTAGCCAAATGGGCTGATTTAATATTAATTGCGCCTGCTACCGCCAATATTATTGCCAAACTGGCTCACGGCCTAGCAGATGATTTGCTAAGCACATTGTGTTTGGCAACCAGTGCTCCCATAGCCATTGCACCAGCGATGAATCAACAAATGTGGCATGCACCTGCCACTCAAGAAAATATAGCAACATTAATTAATCGCCAAATAGCCATTTTAGGCCCAGGTGCTGGCGAACAAGCTTGCGGTGATGTTGGCTTAGGCCGTATGCTTGATGTCGATGAATTAGTTAGCTTAAGTACACAATTTTTTACCCCTAAAATACTTACCGAACAACATTGGGTGATCACCGCAGGGCCTACCAGAGAGGCGATAGATCCTGTTCGTTACATTTCAAACCATAGTTCAGGAAAAATGGGTTATGCTTTAGCGCAAGCAGCCCTAAATGCGGGGGCAAAAGTATCACTTATTTCAGGCCCTGTTGCATTAACCGCACCACAAGGTGCTCATTTAATTAACGTCAGCAGTGCATTAGAAATGCACCAACAAAGCTTAATGCTAGCAGAGCAAGCAGACGTATTTATTGCCTGTGCAGCAGTTGCCGATTATCGTGTAGCAGAAGTGGCTAAACAAAAAATTAAAAAGCATGACGATAACGATAATATGCAGCTCAATTTAGTGAAAAACCCTGATATTGTTGCAGATGTTGCCGCTTTAACCGCAAAACCTTTTACCGTTGGTTTTGCCGCAGAAACTCAAAAAGTGGCACAATATGCCCAAGAAAAATTAATCCGCAAGAATTTAGATTTAATTGCTGCCAATGATGTTGCACAAAGTAATCAAGGCTTTAATAGTGATAATAACGCCTTGCAAGTATTTACACGCGATCAACAATTTGAAATACCTTTAGCAAGTAAAAGTAAGGTTGCAGCGCAATTAGTTACTATAATTGCCGCTCAAAATAACAATAAAGGCTAGTGCTGCTTATTTATCAGCCAGAATTCACCTGGATTTAAAAAATACTAATAAGAGAAATAAACCTATGTCAGCTAACCCAAAAACCAATCGAAAACAGCAAATTTTAGAATGTTTGGCGTTAATGTTAGAAAACAATAACGGTCAGCGTATTACCACCGCAAAATTAGCCGCGCAAGTAGGCGTTTCTGAAGCGGCTTTATATCGGCATTTTCCTTCAAAAGCACGTATGTTTGAAGGCTTAATTGAATATATTGAAGAAACTATTTTTTCACGTATTAATATGATTTTAACGGATCATAAAGAAACGTTAGTACGCTGCCATCATATTCTACATGTATTGCTTGTCTTTGCTGAACGTAACCCTGGTATGTGCCGCATTTTATCAGGCGATGCCTTAATGGGTGAAAACGAACGTTTACGCACGCGCATTAATCAATTATTTGAAAAACTTGAAACCCAGTTTAAACAAGTACTACGAGAGCGTAAACTACGTGAAGGTAAAAGCTTTAGCGTAAGTGAGCAAGCACTAGCTAATTTATTATCGGCTTACGCCGAAGGAAAAATTAGCCAATATGTTCGTTCAGGCTTTACGAAAAAACCAAGCCAAGATTTTAACGAACAGTGGCAATTTTTAATGGCAAACAGCTAAAAACTCAAACGAGTTCTGCATAACAAAAGTAAAGATTACAACTAGGCATAATTTAAGCGAAAATATAACAACAAGGAATAACCATGAGTGCACTCTCTCATCTTAAACCCACCAGCCTTTGGCAGCTTTTTGAAAAAATTTGTAGTATTCCCCATCCATCAAAACACGAGCAAAAAATTTCAGCCTGGATACAAGCTTGGGCAAAAGCACAGGGCTTATGGGTAAAAGAAGACAAGGTTGGCAATTTAATTATTAAAAAACCAGCCACAAAAGGCATGGAAGATCGTAAAGGCGTTATTTTACAAGCGCATATGGATATGGTACCGCAAAAAAACAGTGATGTAGATCATGATTTTTTAACCGATGCTATTAAACCTTATATTATTGAAGAAGCCGATGGCGCATGGGTTACCGCACAAGATACTACGCTTGGCGCAGATAATGGTGTTGGTCTTGCGTCTGCATTGGCAATTTTAGCCAGTGATGATATTGAGCATGGCCCCTTAGAAGTACTGATAACCATTGATGAAGAAGCAGGCATGACTGGGGCTTTTGGTTTAGAATCAGGCTGGCTTGATGGCGATATTTTGATCAACACTGATTCAGAGCAAGAGGGCGAAGTTTACATGGGCTGTGCCGGCGGTGTTGATGCCGAAATTAGCTTTAACTTAGCTTTTGAAGCCGTACCTCAAGGCTGGCAAGCTTTTAATTTATCTATTTCAGGGTTAAAGGGAGGCCATAGCGGTGTCGATATTCACATAGGGCGCGCTAATGCCAATAAGCTATTAATCCGTTTTTTAACACAAGCAGTTGAAAGCTTTAATATTCGGTTAACTGAATTAAATGGTGGTAGCTTGCGTAATGCGATCCCGCGTGAAGCCTTTGCCAGCTTTGTTGTTGAAAGTAAGCAAGTAGAACCATTAAAAGCCGCTTTAGCCGATTACTTAGCCACCATTAAAGAAAATTTAAAGTCAATTGAAACCGATTTAACCATGTTGCTTATTGCTCCTGAAGAGTTTGAACAAATGTGGACAGCAGCAACACAGCATCAAGTATTACACGCGCTCAATGTTTGCCCAAATGGTGTTATTCGCATGAGTGATGACATTGACGGGGTGGTAGAAACCTCCATTAATTTAGGTGTTATTCGTACTAAAGGTAAAAAACTTGCGGTTATGTGCTTAATTCGCAGCTTACATAATGACGGTCGCTCTCAAGTTGAAGAAACCCTAAAATCTTTAGTTGCCTTGACCGATGCCAGTATAACCTTTTCAGGCGCTTATCCAGGCTGGAAGCCTGATACCAATTCAGCCATTATGAAGGTAGTTAGTGACACTTATCAGCAATTATTCAATAAAGTGCCTGATATTATGGTGATCCACGCTGGGCTTGAGTGTGGCTTATTTAAAACCGCTTACCCAGATCTTGATATGGTTTCTATCGGGCCAACAATTAAGTTTCCTCATTCACCTGATGAAAAAATCAATATTGCTTCGGTTGAGCTTTATTGGCAATTATTAGTGAAAGTACTCGCTAATATCCCCAAAAAATAATAACAAAACAGGTATTTTATGATCAGCACTTTAGTTATCACCCTTTTATTAATGGTTGTTACTGCCATTATTTTAGCTAAAGTGCTGAATATGCCTCGTAATATTTGGTTATTATTTCTTGTGCAGCCACTAACCATGTCAGCAACACCTGTGATTGTGTTTATTGGCGGTATTTTATCTACTAAATTAGCGCCTGATCCAAGTCTTGCCACATTGCCATTAACCTTAATGATCATAGGGTTAGCTGTAACTACTTTGCCTGCGGGCGCTTTTGCCAAAAAAGTAGGACGCAAAAAAGCCTTTATGCTAGGGCTAGCCATCTCACTTAGCGGCTCATTATTAGCTATGACCGCCGCATTGATCAGTAGCTTTTACTTATTTTTAACCGCTTGTGCCTTTATTGGTAGCAGTGCTGCCTTTGTTATGCAATTACGCTTTGCTGCCATTGACAGTGTTAATGATGATAAAGATATTGCCAAAGTCGTTTCTATTTTAATGTTTGCCGGTATTTTTGCTGCCTTTTTAGGCCCTGAAATAGCTGTTTTTGCCAAAGATTGGCTTGCCTCTCCTCATGGTTATGCTGGGTCATTTCTTGGTCTAGCCATCATGGTATTAATTGCCATGGTTATTTTTCAGTGGTTTGAAGAACCTACTATCAAAGAAGATCCAACCCGAGGTGCTGAACGCCCACTCACGCTCATTATAAAACAACCTTTAGTGATTATTGCCATACTTGCCGCAACTATTGGATATGGCTTGATGAGCTTATTGATGACCGCCACACCCATTAGTATGCACAATATGCAGGGGCATTCTCTCAATGACACTAAATGGGTTATTCAAAGCCATATTGCTGCAATGTATTTACCTTCACTGATTACCGGTACTTTGGTCTCACGTATTGGCTTAAAAAATGTCTTAATGATCGGCATTCTTCTCTTTGTGGGGGTTATTTTGATCGCGTTAAATGGTCAGCAGGTTATGCACTATTGGTGGACTTTAGTTTTATTGGGTGTTAGTTGGAATTTCTTATTTTTAACTGGTACCGTATTACTGCCAGAATGCTATCGCGCCAGTGAACGCCATAAAGTACAAGCGTTAAATGACTTTATTATTTTTAGTGTGCAAGCCTTGGCTTCATTATTAGCGGGCTGGGTTTTATTTAAAGCGGGTTGGTCAACCCTAGTTTATTCAACCATCCCTTTTATACTTATTATGTTTTTTGCCAATATTTGGTTTTATCGTTTAACTTATCCAATCGCTGCGAGTACTGCTAACAATAAATAATTTGTCTATCTTTACGCGCAAAGCCAATTAATTGCAATTGATGCTGCCGTGCCCACTGTACGGCTTTGCTGGTTGCGCCAGAAATACTCACCAAAGACGAGATCCCCGCGGCAATGGTTTTATCAACCATTTCATAGCTTGCTCGGCTCGACACCAACACAAAGCCCTGTTTGCTAGTAAATGCTTGTGCAGCTAAAGCACCAATCAGTTTATCTAAGGCATTATGGCGACCAACGTCTTCACGTAATAAACTGATTTCGCCTTGTAAAGAACAAAAAGCAGCCGCATGTACGCTACCTGCTTGCTGATTCAGTTTTTGTTGTTGTTCAAACTGTGTTAATGCACGGCTTATCACACTCGGAGTAATGTTATTGTTATTGCTCAGTATGTTATGTTGTTTAACCGTTTGTTTTAGTGATTCAACCCCACAAAGCCCACAACCACTATTACCCGCTAAACTACGGCGTTTGTTTTTTAAACGTGAAAATAATCGAGAACTGATCGTTATTTGTACTTCAACTCCAGCGAAACAAGTCATGATCTCAATATCTAAGATATCACTGGCCTTATCGATAATTTGTTCACTGAGACTAAAGCCGATTGCAAAATCGAACAAATCACACGGCGTGGCCATCATTACAACATGAGAAATACCATTATAAACCAGTGCAACAGCTTGTTCTTCAATAATCCAATCTTGTTGATGCTGCTGTTTTTCTTTATGCCACACCGTACAATTTACTAAATGTAGCCCTGCTTTTACCTGATTTTTATTCATTAATTATTATCCGAATTCAGGTAAACTTTTTTAGCTTTTTTGGGTAATAATGCACGTTGTTGTTTGCTAAAGGCTTGGTTTCGTTGCTGCCATTTTGACGGGGAAGTAACCTTGCTTACCTGTACTGCTGTCACCTTATATTCAGGGCAACTTGTTGCCCAATCAGCATTATCAGTAGTAATAACATTAGCACCACTTTCAGGGTGATGAAAGGTAGTATAAACCACACCCGCTTGCATACGCTCACTGATTTTAGCGCGTAATACCGTTTCACCCGCACGGCTTTTTATGCCTAACCAGTCACCCTCAACAATACCACGCTCTTGCGCATCATGAGGGTGTATTTCTAATACATCTTCATCATGCCATATTTGATTATTTGTACGACGTGTTTGAGCGCCAACATTATATTGAGAGAGTATTCGCCCTGTAGTAAGGATCAGAGGAAAACGCTTATTGACCTTTTCAGTTGTTGCCACATACTCAGTAATTGCAAATAATGCTTTTTCATCAGGTAACGGAAAACTATCAACATGCATAATCGGTGTGCCCTGCGGCGCTTGTTCATTACACGGCCATTGAATACTGCCCAGTTGCTCAAGTTTTTGATAACTAACCCCTGAAAAGCTTGGAACTAAGCTGGCTATTTCATCCATTATCTCACTAGGATGTTGGTAATTCATTTCATAGCCTAATGCGTGAGCAAGCATAATGGTTACTTGCCAATCAGCCTTGCCTGATAATGGTTGCATAACTTGGCGAACACGATTAATACGGCGTTCAGCATTGGTAAAAGTGCCTTCTTTTTCTAAAAATGAAGCCCCGGGTAAAAAGACATGTGCAAATTTAGCGGTCTCATTTAAAAAGAGATCTTGCACGATTAAGCACTCAAGAGATTTGAGCGCGGCATGTACATGCTGTGTATTAGGATCAGACTGCGCAATATCTTCACCTTGACAATAAAGCCCTTTAAAATCACCATCGAGCGCTGCCTCAAACATATTGGGAATACGTAATCCTGCTTTTTTCGCCAGTGTAACCTGCCAATGCTGTTCAAAGCGCTGTCTTATTTCATCGTCTTCGATTGGTTGATAACCAGGTAATTCATGGGGAAAAGAGCCCATATCACAAGAGCCTTGCACGTTATTTTGGCCACGAAGTGGATTAACCCCAACACCTTCTCGGCCAATATTGCCAGTTAATAAGGCTAAGTTAGCGATCCCCATCACCATGGTTGAACCTTGTGAATGCTCGGTAACGCCTAAGCCATAAAAAATAGCACTGTTATTAGCTTTAGCGTATAAACGTGCAGCCTGTCGTAATTGTTGCGCCGCTATTCCGGTAATTTTTTCGCTATTTTCTGGTGAATGTTGACTGTGCAGAATAAAAGTTCGCCATGCTTGATAATGACTATCTTGACAACGCTGAGCAATAAACTCTTTGTTTTCTAGGCCTTCACTGACAATAACGTGTGC
>WFQC01000017.1 GCA_015487235.1 Alteromonadaceae bacterium | reverse complement strand
TGTGTAGCAGTGGCTTGATCGGTTCCAATAGTCGCTTGGCTATCATTACCATAAACTAACGCCACCATTGCCGGTGCAATACACATATAACCTGCTGGTTTTTTCGCTTTCGCAAAACTTTTGCACGCTGTTAATACTTGAGGTTGCACGCTGCAGTGTTCACCTTTAATAGCAAAATCACACAAATTTTTAGCCGCACCAAAACCACCAGGTACAATTAATGCGTCAAACTCATCAACATTAAGCGCCGTTATATCTTCAATATCACCACGCGCTATACGTGCCGACTCAACTAAAACATTACGGCTTTCATGCTCACTTACCTCTCCTGTTAGGTGATTAATCACATGGTATTGCGCAATATTAGGGGCAAAACAGCGATACTGGGCGCCATTTTGTTCAACGGCTAACATCGTTAATACTGTTTCATGTATTTCACTACCATCATAAACACCACAGCCACTTAGAATAATCGCAACTCTTTTCATAAGTTTCTCCTACAATATTGGAATGCTCAAAACCAGCCTTGATAAACTAAAACCCTATAAAAAAGCAATCCTCTAGTTGTTTTAGTTAAAAATTCAGCTATTTTTTAGTGTATTAAGTTATTTTTTCATGGCAAAAAGGCTATCTCTACCATACCTTGATACAGATCAACTAATAAAGCTATGCTTACCACCAAGCTTGATTTATATCAATTCTCATAATGTCACTTGTTCTAAAATTACTCCATTAGAAACAATATACACACAGTAAACTACTAAGGAAACTCTCATGAAAAATTTAGCAAGTAAAGCCCTTTTTCCTCTTTTGGCTTCTGCTGTACTAGCTCCCAATGCTTTTGCTGATTCTGCTGTTGCAACAGGTGTAAAAGATGCACTTTCTCAAAGTAAAGTAAATGTTAGCTTTCGCGCTCGTTATGAAGGTGTAGATCAAGCGGGTTTAGATAATGCTGCAGGCTTAACGCTAAGAAGTCGCTTAACAGTAAATACAGGTGCTTTCAATGGCTTCTCTTTAGGAGTAGAAGTTGATGATATTAGTGCTCTTGTTGATGATTATAATGATTTAACAACAGACTATGTCGGTAATGAAGCGGTAATTGCTGATCCTGAACTTACCGATATCAACCAAGCTTACCTAAAATATAGCAAAAATGCCTTTACCTTAAAGGCTGGTCGTCAACGCATTAACCATGATGGCCAACGTTTTATTGGTGGTGTAGGCTGGCGTCAAAATGAACAAACTTTTGATGGCTACCGTGTACAATATAAAGCCAGTGATAAAGTAAACCTTGATTATACCTACGTTTATAATGTAAACCGTATTTTTGGCCCTGACAGCAAAAAAGCTGGAGACTTAGCTGGCGATCTACATTTATTTAATGGTGCCTTTAATTTTGCGAAAAACCATAAAGTATCGGCCTTTGCTTACGTATTAGATTTTGATACCGCTGCAGCACTTTCATCAAGTACCTATGGCTTCTTATACAACGGTAAATTCGGTGCGGTTAATTTATTAGCAAGCTATGCAATACAAAATGATAATGGCGATAACCCTAATGACTACAGTGCCGACTATTATAATGTTGAAGCAGGTACTAAGTTAGGCAAAATAACCGTAAAAGCAGGTGTTGAAATGCTTGGTAGCGATAATGGTATTGGCTTTGCAACCCCATTAGCAACGTTACACAAATGGAATGGTTTTGCAGATAAATTCTTAGGTACTCCAGGAGCAGGCTTAGAAGACATCTACTTAACGGCAGTAACTAAAGTTAATGGGGTTAAACTCGTGGCAACATACCATGACTATAATTCAGATGTTGGTGGTGTAAACTATGGTAGTGAAATAGATTTAGTGGCCGCTTATAAACTAAACAAAACATACAGCTTCTTAGCAAAATACGCTAACTACAACGCTGATGAATACTCAGTTGATACTGAAAAATTATGGTTGATGGTTACGGCTAAATTTTAGCTAAACAACTTAAATTCACTATAAAAAACCAATAACTTATTAAAGGTTAGTTTACAGCAGCGTCTGTAACTAACCTTTAAGTTTTTGTTGTATTTCATCCAACTATTGCTTCCCATACTAAAGTCATTACAATAGCCGCGGTTTGTACTCTTTTATCAAGGCGACGACTTTGTTATTAATGATTGATAATTATGATTCTTTTACTTTTAACTTAGTGCACTATTTTCAAGCATTAGGTCAAGAAGTAATGGTGCGACGCAATGATCAAATAACCCTTGCTGAAATAACCCAATTACAACCTCAATATATTGTAATTTCTCCTGGACCTTGTGATCCCAACAGTGCGGGGTTATCACTGGCAATAATAGATGCTTTTGCTGGTAAAATACCTATTTTAGGTGTTTGTTTAGGTCATCAATGTATTGGGCAGTATTTTGGTGCTAAAATCGTTAAAGCTCAGCACGTCATGCATGGAAAAACAAGCTATATACAACATAAGCATCAAAGTATTTTCAAAGCCTTAGACAACCCTTTATTGGTGACACGTTATCACTCGCTTATTATTGAAAAAGCAACTTTACCGAGCTGCTTAGCAATAACCGCATGGACAACCAACCCACAAAACACGCTGGATGAAATAATGGCAATAGAACACACCCATTTACCCATTGTTGGCGTACAGTTTCATCCAGAGTCGGTGTTAACTCAACAAGGTCACCAACTACTCAATAATTTTTTAAATAAATATCAGCAAATATAAGCCTTTAATTTTATTAAAGCTTGCCGATATAAAAGCAATCAGCTTAAATACACTAATGAACGATTAAACTTAGGTTGCTTTTATTGAAAAAGCCCCTAACAAATTGAATAAAAGTTATTTTACTTAACTGCGGCTATCACAAACTCTATGCAAATTTTTCTCGATAAAGAAGAAGTATCAACCGTTTATCAACGTATGTTGGGGCTTCATATTGGTAAAAAATTTGCCAGCACACACAACGGCAAAATAGTAGATGCAGAACAGCAACATAGTGAGCAACAAAATCGTCGTCGAGAATTACTTGCTGTAGAAGAAGAAGCCAAAAAAGAAAAAATTATTGCTCAGCATGGCGAACAACATTTTAGAGATCAAGTAAATACGCACTTATATAGTAAAATCATTACTAAAATCAATAATGAATTAACAGATAAAGACTTATTATTTCAACAAATTTTACGTATTGAAGATGCTACCACAGCTATTTTAGATTTGCTTGCCGTCAGAGCCGCCTCAATCAAACGCATTAAACCACTTACTAGCTCGCTGCAATGGTTAAGTAGTGATTTAATTCGCTTGGTCAATAAACCTCAATACCGAAAACGTGCCGATGTTCAAATACATAATGTTAATGTGGCACTAAGCTATATTGGTTTAGATAATTTAAAGCTGATCATGCCAACATTTATTTTGAAGCATTATCTTCCTAGTAATACTGCCCCATTTACTCTGATGAAAAGAAAGCTGTGGAACGATAGTTTATCAACGGGCTTGGCCGCGAGTATTTTAGCACAAGAGCAGGGTATTGATGAATATGCCGCTTTTTCTGCTGGTTTATTTAGTAATTTGGGGCGTTTTATTGTTACGCGTATTTTTTTTAGGGCTTATCATGAAATACATGCAAAAGCGATAAAAAAAGCTTTCGTAGAACAAGATAAACGTTTGCATGATGTGTTATTAAACATAAAGCCTGACGCTGATGTACTACTCAACCAACTAACACGTCATAGCGCGCGTATTGGCGCTGAAATCATCGAACTAATGCGCTTTGAACGTTTACC
>WFQC01000016.1 GCA_015487235.1 Alteromonadaceae bacterium | reverse complement strand
TTGAGCATATGCTAAAAGCGGGCATTGTTGCCAGTGATTGTGTAATAGCCAGTGCTGTTGACGAAGAAGAAACTCAAATGACAGTACGCCAAATTGCCAAACTGGGTTATATAACAGAGCCACATGCTGCCGTAGCATATAGTGCCTTAAGACACAGCTTAACCGATGATGAATTTGGTATTTTCTTAGGTACCGCACATCCAGCTAAATTTAAAGAAGTAGTTGAAAGTATTTTAGGCCAGCCTATCGCTTTACCAAAAGAATTAGCCGATTGTGCATCAGAAACTATTTTATCAATAGCAATGGATGCTGATTTTAGCGCACTTAAAAATTATTTATTAGCAATGAAATAATACAACATTATTATTAAGGTGAATTAATACTGTATTCATTTAGAATACTCTCTTATTTGCATTGATATTAGAGTGTGTTGATCTTTGGAATATGTTTTTGCAACATTGTCCTTTTAGATTGAACAAAATTTAAACTCAAAAAGTCAATACGCTCTAGGTGAAAATATGACAGATAAGCAAAAATTAATTGAATGGAATTTACCTCAATCATTTGCAGAAGTTGTTTTTGGTAGAAAGGTGAAGCCTGATAAAACGCTCCACTATGGTGAAGCTTCTAGCTATCGTTTTAATATTACTGAAGATGTTGGTAGTGGTTTTATTGAGATTATCAATATTACTGAAGGACTTAGCGTATTAATTTTAAACTGTCGTGCTAATCGTTCTTATAGTTATCAGATAAAAAATTCAAATTGGATGCGTTTAAATTTTAGTTTAGAACATGAAGTAACCGTTAATTTTGGTGCTAAAAAAGTACTTGATGACTCAATCCCTGTTTGGCGTTTAATTAACCCTCAAGATAAAATTTCTACCTATGAAATGCCTGCTAATGCTCGTTCAGTGTGGGTAACAGTCGCTTTTACAGAAGAATTCTTATCAAATTTTTTACAAAATTCTGCATTATTAAATAGTTACCCGATTAAATATTTATTAAGTAAGAAGGCTAAAGGCGCTATTTTTAAAGAGCTTCCACTAGATCATCAATTAAGTTTAATTGCAAGCAACTTATTGTCTATTAATGTTCACGATGCGCTACATTTGCCTTATGCATTAGCAAAAGTTAATGAGTTAATGGCGTTGTCTATAGAGCGCATATTACTTTCTGATAAAGAACCTTTAATTCCCATTAAACTAAGACCTTGTGATGAAGCTGCAATTAAACTTGCACATGAAATTATTTTAAAAAACTTAGCTAAAGTGCCACCTTTGAAAGAACTTTGTTTAATGGTTGGCATGAATAGAAATAAATTACACTATGGTTTTAAATATCTTTTTAACATGTCATTGACTCAATTAGTCAATGAAGAGCGTTTAAATAGTGCTTATAACTTATTGGTTAATAGCAACTTACCGCTAACAGATATTGCTTATGAGGTAGGCTTTCGTCACCAAAGTAGCTTCTCTACTCGTTTTAAGAAAAAATATGGTTTTTCACCTAAGCAGTTAAGAATACGAGCTCAAAGTCGAACATTTTAAATGAACAACCTAAAAGCGTTGTGAAAATAAGCAAAAAAAAAGTGAAGGAGAGCAAATTAGAAACCTAAGGATATTGCTATTGTTGGTTAAAAATAAATCAATAATAATTATAATTTGAGGGTTTACTTATGAGTTCAATACACTTTATATCCTGCAAAAAAGCTAGCCTATCTACGCTTTCCTTAGCAATTTCATTTGCTTTATATATAAGCCCATTAGCGGCACAAGAAGAAAATAAAGTAGATGATGATAAAAATAATACGATTGAAATTATCTCTGTTGTTGCCCAAAAAAGAGTACAAAACGAATTGGTTGTTCCTGTATCTATGACCACTTTAGGTAGTGAAGATATTCAAGCAACGGGTGCTAATGATCTCAATGATTTGAGTGACATGGCTCCTAATTTTTCTACAACAGGTCAAGAGGGTCATCAAGCGGCAATTTACATGAGAGGTGTTGGTACTTGGAGTCGTAATATTGGCTTTGATACTCGTGTGGGGGTGTATTTAGATGGTATTTATCTCGGGCAATCAACAGCGATAAATCAGGCGATGATGGAATTACAACAGGCTGAAATTTTACGGGGGCCTCAAGGCACATTATTTGGTAAAAATACCATTGCAGGTGCAGTTAATTTGATTTCGATAAAGCCTGATGCGGAAGAATTTTCAGCACATGTAGGTTTAGAGTTTGGTAATTTTGGTTCTCAACAGCTTTCAGGACGTTTAAACGTTCCCTTAAGTGATACCACCGCGATCCAGTTTTCTTTTATGAAAAATGATTTTGATGGTCAGTATGTTAATTTATATGATGATAAAGAGGTTGGTGCGAGAAAAACGCAAGCAATGCGCTTTCAATTATCACATGAGTTCAATGATCAATTTTCTCTTTATTTTAGTTATGATGATTCAGAATTTACGGGCAGTTTTGTTAATGGTGAAGCGTTAACTGATACTTTTGGAAGTGTCCCACTTTCGCCTGATGATCCTGCTGCAGCCCCATTTGTTATCAATAGCAATATTACGCCATCAAATGATAATGAAAATAGCGGTGCAAATTTAACCTTGTCTTATACCACAGACAGCGGTGCTATTTTTAACTCGATAACAGGTTATCGTGATTCTCTTGGGTATTATGTTAGTGATACCGATTATGCGCCATTAGACTTCATTCATATTGAATATACTGATGAATACAGCAATATTTCTCAAGAATTTCAGTGGATTTCTCCTGAAAATAAAGCCTTTGAATATGTTGCTGGGCTTTATTTTTATTCCCAAGAGGGTAAAACCGATAGATCAGCAATCACCGGCCCTCATATTGCTTTTTTAAATGCAGCCTTTGGGTTAACAGATCCTGTAGTATTTAAAAGTGGTGATGTTGTTTATAACCGAGGCACTGTTGATACTAGTTCAATAGCTTTATATGCCAATGGTAATTATCAGCTTGCTGATAAGACTTTTCTTGATTTGGGGTTACGTTATACCACAGAAGAGAAAGAGGTTGATTTTGATTTAGGACGAACAGGCTTTAGTGGTGCAATATTAGGAATAGGTACGGGTAATTTAACCGATAAATATGAAGATAACTTTATCTCTCATGCTATAGGTTTACGTCAAGAAATAGACAACAGTAATTTATATATAAAATGGTCTACAGGCTTTAAAAGCGGTGGTTTTAATTTAGACTTTATTCAACAAAATGTACTTGATGCTGGTGCTAGGTTTGATAAAGAAACAGTAAACAGTATAGAAGCTGGTGTTAAAGGGCGTTACTTTGAAGATAAATTAAAATTTATCTTTGCCGTCTTTAAAGCCGATTATGATGATTATCAAGTTAATCAATTTTTAGCCACTGAAAATGGTTCTCAAATTACGATTCAAAACGCTGCAAAAGTAGTCACTCAAGGTATTGAATTAGGTAGTGTTTATGCGCTTGGTGATAATGTTCTTATAGAATTTAATTATGGTTACTTAGATGCTTATTTTGATAAGTACCCAGGGGGAGGTTTTGTTAACGGTAGTGATGCTAGTGGTAACCGCTTACCTTATGCACCTAAACATAGTATTAGCAGTAGTATTCAATATGAAACTGAATTAGAAGCCTTTGGTAATAGCCTTTTTGTTGCAAGATTAGGACATAGCTATACCAGTAAGCAATATACTACCGCATGGCAACTTGATGAAGTGACTTTACGGGGTGGTGATACTATTTCTTTTGGTGCTATAGATGCTCATAACTTATTTAATATGCGTATAGGATTAGTCGATTCAGAAGGTAGTTGGGATGTGTCTTTATGGGGCAAAAATATTACCAATGAAAAGTATCTAAAACAATCATATCGAGATTTTTTTAATACCTATACCGAGCAATATGGCGATCAGCGTATGTATGGGTTAGAAGTTAATTACTACTTTAATTAATATAACCAATAGCTAAGGTTAATTGTTATACCTTAGCTATTTTTTATCCTGAGTAAAAGTAACACACTGAAGTTATATAAATTATGAAATTACTATTAAAACTCTTCTTTTTTATACTTATTTTGTTGGCTAGTATTTTTATTGTTAATGCTTTGTTGTTCACACCCAAAGAAAAAAATATTCCTGAAGTTACAAAAATTAAAATCAATACAGATCAAGTAAAAAATAGGTTGGCTGAAGCGCTGAAGTTTAAAACTATTTCAAACCAAGATCGAAATAACTTTGCTGGTGATAACTTTCTTGCGATGCAAACTTATTTAAAAAAAACTTATCCCTTAGTTTTTACAAAATTAAAAGTTGAAAGAGTTAACCAGTATAGTTTATTGCTAACATGGCAAGGTAGCAACCCTGCATTAAAACCTGTTTTGTTTTTAGCACATCAAGATGTCGTTCCTGTACCGAAAGAGAATATTGCTAAATGGACTCACCCTGCTTTTGCAGGTGTCATAGATGAAAACTATATATGGGGTAGAGGAGCACTAGATGACAAATCGAGCTTGCTTGGGATTTTAGAAGCCGTTAATTTTTTATTAGCAGAAGGTGTTAGCCCACAAAGAACCTTTTATTTGGCTTTTGGGCATGATGAAGAAGTTGGCGGAGAACAAGGAGCCGCAAAAATAGCCTCTTTACTTCAATCAAGAGGAATATCACTTGAGTTTGTACTTGATGAAGGTGGAGTTATTGCTGATGGTGTAATTCCAGGTATAAAACCATTGGTTGCTATGGTGGGTATTGCTGAAAAAGGTTATGTGAGTTTAGAACTGTCAGTTACCAGTGAAGGAGGTCATTCATCAATGCCACCTAAGCATACCGCGGTAGGAATATTAAGCCAAGCTATTGTTAATTTAGAAGCTTCTCCATTCCCAACTAATACACTTTATACTGATAAACTCTTTGATACTATTGGTCGGTATATGCCATTTACCAACAAATTGATATTTGCAAATAGCTGGTTAATGAAACCCTTAATTACTCATCAATTAGCGCAAAATAAATTAACTAATTCAATGATACGAACCACAACAGCAGCAACTGTATTTCATGGTGGAGTAAAAGACAATGTACTACCGGTTAGCGCTAAAGCGATAGTAAACTTTAGAATTTTACCGGGAGAAACGGTAGAGTCAGTCAAAGAATATGTTGTCAAAACGATTGATAATCCAAATATTAAGGTAGAGGGGCAAGGCAAAAACCCATCTTATACATCACCTGTTGATGTTGCTAGCTTTGAACTGTTAACTAAAACAATTCATCAAGCAAATGGCCAAGGGGATGAGTTAGTTGTAACTCCATATCTTGTTATGGCTGGAACAGATTCTCGTCACTTTGAAAAGTTAACTAATAATATTTATCGCTTCTTATTTAATTACACAAAACCAGATGATATTAAGCGACTGCATAATGTTGATGAAAGAATATCTATTGATAACTATACAAAAGTTATTCATTTTTATTATCAATTAATTAAGAATGCTAACCAAACTTTTTAGACACTACTTATTTTATTTTAAAGCGGTTAATCTGAAACCATTACTTGTATTGCTTTAGCCTTTGGAGAGAGAGCTTTGTACTCCCAAGGCGGGTTGATAACAGTAATATTCTTTACACCTAATTTATTTAAGTCTGCTATTGAATAGTACCACCCAATAATATTGTCATCTTTTTCATAAATAGGTGTATATTTTGGGTCTTGTCCCAACGTAGTAATGGCACGCTTAACGGTTATTTTCTCAAAAAAGTTTATTTCTCTTTGTTGAGTGTTATACATATATGATAATATTTTTTCTTTTTGATCTGGGGGCATTTTATCGGCTAATTTCATTGCTTCTTGTTCTAAACCCGTGGTACCACCATGAAAACCGATCAGTGCATTTTTAGCTAATATTTTATTTTTACCTGCCGGAAAAACATAATTTGCACAAGAAGATAAACAATAGTCATTAACTTTAATTGTTAATTGATTAGCAAAAACAAAATCACCCAAGTCCATACCAACATTTATCTCACCACCTTGGCTTTTAATGATAAGAGTGTTGATGTTGGGTTTATTTTTATCAAAAAGTGTAAAAAGTTTCTCATTGGCTGCTTTAGTTATATTCCCTTGATAACAAAGCGCCTCACCACATAAATGAACAGTGGTTTCTTCTGCTGAAAGTAAAGAAGTAAAAAAGCATAAAGTCAGTATAAATAAGTATTTCATTGTTATAACCTTAAAAGTAAATAATCATTTCGGCGGCTTCGCACTGGCAATCAAAGCCACAAAAAATACAGTCGTAGCCGTTTTTACTTTCTTCATTCCATTTTCCTGGGTGTGATTTGACTAATTTACCGCCACATTTAGTGAAGTATTTAACCGCGCTATTGCCTGGGCTTTGTTTCCATAAATGGCTGACACCCGCTTTAGCGCCTTGCTTTTTGGCTGCAGCAATTGAAAGTGCGAGCATTTTACTACCAATACCATAGCCTCGGTAGTTTTCATCAACCGTATTACATTTGAAATAGCATACCTCATCAGCGTTAACTTGCCATAGACTGGGGGTAGACCATTGATCAATTTGCCATTTGTTTACTGCATAGGTAATACGAAAACCGACTAATTTTTCTTTATCATAAGCAACAAAACTGGCATTAATAAGCTGATTATTTTGTGTGGTTAATCCTCTTTCATACCATGTTTTTAGCTTTTCAAGGGTTAAATAGCCGTCACCATGTACATGGTTTGCTAGTGCTACAAGCGCCTTGAAATCGGTGGTTGATAGCGTTTTATAAGTAATATTTTTAGACATTTTTAGTTACAATGATCAAGAAAAGTGCATAGTTTATAAAGAATGTCGTAATACTAATAGAATTAACCTGCTAACAAAAGAAGTAAAGCCAATGTATGATCCTTTAATTAATAGCACAATCGCTTATAACGAAAACTACCCTAACAGTTATTGGGCTGATATTTCAGGCCAAGCCCCGACAGACAATGGCAGTATTAATGGTGATATTGACGTTGATGTAGCCATTATTGGTGCAGGTTATACAGGTCTTTCTTGTGCGTTAAGCTTAGCTAAAGACTATGGCATTCATGCTCATGTACTTGAAGCCAATAAAGTTGCTTGGGGGTGTAGCGGTCGTAATGCCGGCTTTATTTTAAAATCTTCAGGGCGTAAAAGTTATGCCACAATGGTTGATCATTGGGGGGAAGAGGTTATGCGTGGTGTTTATGCTGAGATGGAGTTCGGCGTTAATCGCGTAAAGTCATTAGTTGCGCAAATGTCTCAATTTGGGGTTAATTGTGAACGCCAAAGTGCGGGCTTTTTAAAAGTTGCCCACAAGCCTAGTATGATGAAAACGCTCGTTGCTCAAGCAAAATTACAACAAAAAACCTTAGCAGGTATTGCGACGAGTGAAATAGATATTTTAACTGCGCAGCAAGTTCGACAACATTATATGGATGATAAGAATGCTTATGGCGCAATTCGTTATCACGACGGTTTTGGTTTAAATCCACTAAAATTAGCTTGGGGCTATCAACAGTTAGCGCAACAAGCTGGCGCCAAAATTCATACATCGTCACCGGTAATACGTTGGCAAAAAGAAAATAACCGTCATGTTCTGCAAACCCCTACAGGCAAAGTGCACGCCCAAAAAGTAGTGATTGCCACTAATGGCTACACGCCGAAAAACTTTCATTCTTTAATTAACAACAGAACCTTGCCGGTATTGTCACAAATTATTGTGACAGAAACCTTAACCGCTGAACAAATAGCCGCGTGTAACTTTTTAACTGATAATGTGGTAATGGATACGCGCGCACTAAAATATTATTACCGAAAGCTACCTGATAATCGTATTTTATTTGGTGGGCGAGGGGCAATAACGGGCAAGGGGGCTGAAGATCCTTATTATGCGGATAGATTACTTGCTGTGCTTAAAACCAGCTTTCCTGTGTTAGCAAGTATTCACTATCAATATGCTTGGGCTGGGTGGATTTGTATGTCACTTGATGATATTCCACATATTCATCATGATGAAAATGAAGACGTTTTCTATGCTATGGGCTATTGTGGTAGCGGTGTCTCTTTTTCGGCTCAAGCGGGTAAGCGCCTTGCTGATAAAGTAGCAGAACAAGCTATTCCTAATTTACCGCTTTATCAAAAACCATTGCCTAAATTTCCGCTGGCGCCATTGCGACGATTAGGGCAATGGGGTTATTTTCATTATGGAAAAATTAAAGATAGTTATTTTTAAATGACTATTCAAAAATGAGTCAAAGGTGAGAGCACAATACGCCTTAAGCAATAATTATTTCTTTTACCTGAGGTATTTTATGGCGTGACCAATGTTTTATTGCCCAGTTAATAAGCTCATCGACACTTGCCTCGATTAAGTGAAGGTCAGGCTGTTGGCCTAAAAATTCAAGTGCAGCAATCAGTGCAGGTTGTGGACGTTTATTGTTAATGGCGGGGGCTTTGTTCTGTTTACTTAGTTTGTAGCCCTGTGCGGTTATGGCAATAGGTACATGGCCATAGCGTGGTGGTGTTTG
>WFQC01000015.1 GCA_015487235.1 Alteromonadaceae bacterium | reverse complement strand
ATCGGGGGGCAGATCCTAATTTTTGGAGTTTTGTCGAAAATACCCCTAAAGGAGTGACCATTCATTACCTTGATAAAGGTGTTGATACAGGTGATATTATTATTCAAGAAGAAATAAAATTCGATTTGACGCAAGAAACGCTGGCAACATCGTACAAAAAATTACAAGCGTTAATTGAAAGCTTATTCAAACGACACTGGCAATCGATTAAACGTGGTAAATGCCATCGAAAAAAACAAATTGGTCAAGGTTCAGTTCACAAAATAAAAGATAAAGAGGCACTCAGTCATTTATTGATAAATGGTTGGAATACCTCTGTTGCTGTATTAAATGAATATGCTCTAAAAAAATAAAGCTTATCAAAGCATTATAATTTGAAAAATCAACTCATGCTAATGCTTAGAAGGGTTTTGATAACTTTCAACTAATTCATTGTATAACCACAATAAATGCTGATTGAAAATAGTTAATGCATCATGCATAAAAGCAATCTGCTGTGTTTTATCTTGGTACATATAAGCATTAGACATAATATTTGACTGAAAATAATTCAATGTACCACTTAAAAACCGATAAATAATTAAGGTATCTTTATTCCTTTTAAAGTTACGGATTAATTTGTATTGTTCCGTAAAAATTTGCGCTAATTGCTGACGAGAGTTTAACTCAACTTGTGTCATATCCACTAAAACATTAATGGTTTTCTTTAGCACTTCAAGCTTAGACTTAAATAAGCTATCTAAGTTTAAGTGCTTAAGATCAGCAAATGAAAAGGCATGTGCCAATAACATTGACAGTGTTTTATCTTTAGCTTCAATCTTATCTAGAGGTGAAATATCTTGATATTTAAGCGGTTTGGTTAACTGAATTTTGGCACCATTACTGCAGTTATAACAAGTAACCTGAGGATTACTTTCTAATAAAATCTCTAAACTTGCTCGAGAATTATCAAAATGTTGCGTGGTAAATACTTCATCAACAAAGTTACCTTCAACACGCATGTCCCCTTGCATTTTATCTTTAGCGCCTATTGAGCCTTTTTGATAATAAATACTGCTTTTAGAGTGATGATGTTCTTCGTCAATATAGCCATAATCCACCCCAAACAGATACATGGTTTTAAAACCTAAATAAACAGCAGCAGCAGTCGCAGCATTAGTTACCGTAGGGTTACATGCCTTAACAGGCGGATATTTCCCCGCATCAATATAAGCATACAAAAAATCCATGCCGCCATCTTTAGGTTTAGCCAAAAGATAGGCTTTTTTGAAAAGCTTTAATATTTTGGTATAAACTGTATTTAAAGCAATAATATTAATCTCTTTTAGCTTATCTTTATGGCCGACTGAATCAACCCAATCATAAAGTGCTGCGGTACGTTCCATTTCAATATGAAAGTCAGGCATAATGCCCGCATCTAGAATAGGTTTTAAGGCAGTACCACACGAAAAAATAATGGCGTTATCAGCATTATTTTTCACAAAATCAATAGTGTCATCTAAAGAAGGACCATTACCAATAATAAAAACCGGCTTATCTTTTAACTGATTAACAAAGAGCGATTTATCAAGAATATAAGGAAAACGCTGTTTAGCATTTTCTATAGTATGAATAATACTGATAATTTCATCTTCAAAAAATCCCCAACCACTACTTAAGCGATAAGCTAATTCATAAATAGTTTTAAAGGTATCATCGGTCATTTCACTATGGTAATGACGATAATTATAAAAACGCGCCACATTAAAAAAGCCATGTTGGGTAAGCATTTCATTTAAGCCGTTTACATATTGATTGGCATTTCCCCCTAAACGAATGGTAAACGCACCATTTTGACGATAACAGTGATCAACTAACGGGCCAAAATCAATACAGTGCATCGCGCAATAAAAACAATCAGGATCGGGCTCAAATAAATAGAAAAAACGAATATTAACTAACTGAAAAAGTCGTTCAATATGAAAGCCTAAACCAACCCCTATCATGGTAAGCAAATCAATTTGCTTTTCATGTTTTAATAAATTAAACGATGAAGTTTTTACGTCTTGTTCACGACGCTGATAAATGCGTTCTAAAACGTTGGCATGTTCAAAGTCTGTTTTTTCATCACGTCTAAGTTGGTAAGAAAAAAGTTTAGGATCATTATAAAATGCTTCTGCTTGTTTATAACTGTTTTCTTTTGCTTTTTCAGGGTAAACCAAAGCACCTGCTGAGATCATATTAATATCACCATTATGATCAAAGGTTAGCTTGACTCGAGAAGGAGCATAATTTTGATAAAAATTAAAAACCTCAGGCATATGTTGTTGGAACACTGCCATATTTTTAAGAAAGGTCGCTCGAAGTAATTTGGTTTGAATATCTAGCTCAAAATCAGAAAGTTGGCTCATTTGTCATCCTGGGCAAAATGTTGACATAAAAAAGTATAATGTCTTTATAAAGCAAGGAATGAACCATAACAAGCAGTTATTAATTTTTATTACGCGAATACCCCGGTAAATTGTCTAACATTGATTGTAAGCTACCTGACGTAGCATTAAGTGCAGCTACAGCAGCATCCATAGCATTAAACTGTTTATACAAGCGAGCTTCGTATTTATCCATACGGGCTTTTAAGTCAGCATCTTGACGATCTAATTGTGCTAATTTTTTATACAACGAGTCAGTTTTTGAATCAATAAGTGTTGATGGCGGCGCATTTTCAACACTTGATGAATTTACATCACCACTGGCACTTGATATTTGATCATCTATCATACTGAGTAGTAAGTTGTTCATGATTACGGTAGAGCCTTCAGAAAAAGAAACACTTCCGCGACTGCCTAGTGCTCCACCTGTGACCTCAATTTTTATACCCGATGAATTACCTGTTTCAGACAATAAATAACGGCCGTCGCCAAAAGCATCAACACCATCTATTTTACCCGCTACATCTACCCCTGTTGTTCCTTGTTGAACATCAATACCTAAATCAGCTAAAAAGTTGGTATCTACTTGTGTAAAAGCCACTGATGATGATGAACCATATTGGCTTGACTCTATTTTTATTTTCCCCGCATCTTCTGAAACAATTACGCTAACGCCTTTATCAAGCAGTATAGAATCTGAATTGATTTTTGATTGCATCTCAGCAACAAGTTCACCTAAATTTGCATAAGTTTGATTAGCAAGGTTAATAGTATTCGATAAAATACCATCAATACGTACTTGAAAAGTATCATTATTAGCATCAATGGTTAAATTATTCACAGTAGTACCTGTTAGTGTACCTCGTGTAGCGAGTTGTGTTACTTCAACATCATAGGTGCCTGGCTTGGTTAAAGAATTAGAGCTAACAAAATCGATTTGCGCGTCACTAGCTGTACCCGTAGCCGTAAAGAAATCAGCAACATCTGCAATATTATTTTTTAACACCTCAGAAAATTTAGGTAGTGCAGAATTAGTTTCATTAATTTCTAAGGTGCCATCACGTTTTGTAAAAATACCTAAATTAGCAAAACTTTTAATCGAACCTGTTAAGTGCTCTAAACGGTTATTCAATACACCTCTAAGTTGCGTTTCAATACTTCTAACGGTAGCGTCTCCAACTAAAACACCTTTTTCGCCACTTGCGGTATCAACCTTAGTAAATTCATTTAATTGTGAAATTAAGCTATTATAATTATCAACAAAAGCGCGAATTTCTGACTCTACTGTAGAAGTGTCTTGATTGATATTTAAACGAATATTTTCACCCGGTTTGGCATCTAATATGTTTAAGGTTACCCCAGTTATAACACTATCAATTTCATTAGAGTTTCGGGTAATAGTAATACCATTCATTACTATTTTTGCATTTTGCGCGGCAACAGATTCGGTTAAATTTTGCGTAGTATCATCATAAGCTAAACGCGATAATCCTGAAGTATTATCAGTATTATTGCCATCATCATCGGCAACCGTAATTTCCATCGCATAATCTTCACCCGTTTTATCGCTGGTTAAAACAAGGCGATAACCACTACCATCGTTAATAATAGAAGCTGATAAACCATTATTAGCATCAGCATTTAAACTATCTCTTAAAGTGGCGAGCGTATTATTACTTGAGTCGATGGTAATAGTTTGAATGGTCGTATCTGGATTTACCGCGAAAGAGCCTGTAGCGTAAGAGCCATAGCGAATGGTTAACGTACCTGTGCCAATAGCATCGTTAGGGCTAGCAAACGTTGAACTAACTAAACTTTGCGCTTGCGCTTTAGCTTGCACTTCTACATCAAACACACCCGTTTGTGCACCAATACCTGCTGTTGCAGTTAACACGCTAGTGTTTGAAGAATTAATGTTAACAGCTGAATAAGTAGATGTTTTAGAAAGATCTTTATAGGAGTCTTTAAACGTTGAAAGTGCACTATTAATGCTACCAAATGCTGATATTTGTGCTGTAGCTAATTCAGCATCACGATCAATTTTTTCTTGAACAGGAACTTTTTCCGCATCTATAATGGCAGTAACAATGTCATTAACTTGTAATCCTGAACCGAGACCTGTTGATGTAACTGCTGGCATAATAACACTCCTGCACCCTGCACAATACTACTTACTTAATAGTGTAATTTATAAAAAAGATACTAACACAACAAATAGGATCACTTTTTTACAATTAAAGTTAACCACTATGCTCAAGCTATCTTTATATACTTATTTTTGTAATTTACTATAAGTTTCTTGTAAATCTTATTCCAAAAATAAAGCAATTTTTACACCAATAAAAAATAAATCAAACTCGCTCACTAAATAATAGACCAACGGCTTCGTCCATACGTTTTAGTAAGGCTAGCGCTTCTTCACTGGGTATTTGACGTATTAATTCTTGTGTTTCTGCATCAAAAACAGAAATAACATCACGACCACTCTCTTTATCTATAGTAAAAGAGACATTACGCTTCGTTAGTTGCACAAACGCATTTAAATTTTCTACTATTTGGCTTAACTGCTCTGGCTCAATTTGTGTGCCACTTTCTTTATCTGCGACTTTATTCGTTTGAGCAACAACTTGCTCTGGCTGTGTATTATCAGCCTTTACGATGGCAGAGCTTTTTGCTACCTGGCTAGGTGACTCTATCGTTACCGCATTTTGGTTAACAATATTGGCTGATTCGATTGAGGATGTATTGTCTATCATATTACCACCTCTATAAACACTCTTGGCTAAAACGACTAAAAGCTCCCCAGTAAACTGGGAAGCTTTGCTTCGTTATTTAGCGCTCATCGCTTATCCTAGTAGCGACAACACGTTTTGTGTTGAAGCATTCGCTTGCGATAGCATCGCGGTACCCGCTTGTTGTAAGATTTGCGACTTACTTAATGCCGATGTTTCTACTGCGAAATCTGCATCTCTGATACGAGAGTTTGCCGCAGAAATATTTTGAGAAACATTTTGTAAGTTAGAAATCGTTGAACTTAAACGGTTTTGTATCGCACCTAAGTTAGCTCGACCATCACTAATTTTTTGTAGCGCATCATCAATACGGTTAATGGTATTGTTAGCATTTTCAACACTGGTTACACTCAAGCCAATGCCAATAGCTGTTGAGCTACCACCTACTTCAGTAAAGCCTAATTTGGCTAGTGCGGTATCTTGTAAGGCTTGTGTATTAGCTGTACTACTCACCAAGACATCGGCACCATCTTTACCGGTTAAGGTAATAGAGCCTGAGGTAAATTGTGTTGCACCATTAGTATTAATAACAGCACCCGAAGCATCAGTAAACACATCCTCACCAGCACTCTCAATAATAATATCACTACCCGCTTGAGAGGTGAGTATTAAACGACCATTACTGTTATCAGCAGAGGCTACAACGCCTTGAATACCAGAAGAATTTAACACTGTTACAATATCATCTAGTGTAGTAACAGAGTTTGCAGAAACTGTTTGAAAATCAATAACTACACCATTAATTGAAAGCGCACTTTCTGACTGAAATGCACTAATAATTGCACCATAGCTCACTTCAGTTGTAGCAGAAGCGGTAACCCCTGTTTTATCGCTAATAGCATTAATCGCAAAGGCTTTATCTGCGGCGGTGGTACCTGTTACTGCGCCTAGATCAACACCGTTAATTTGGATACCATCTGACGCGGTAATCGCTGTAGAGGCAACAGCACTACCAGTGACTTTATCTGAACCTGTACTGATCATAAAGCCCATTTGTTGTAAAGCAGCACTACCCACAGCCGTTGTTACTGTTGGGGTATTAGCTCCAAATTCAATCGTACTACCATCAGCACTGGTTAATGAAACATAACCTTGGTAATCATCAACCACTAAACCAGAACCTGTTACCGTACCACCTACATCAATTTGGTTACCAGTATCATTAGCCAATACTAGCGCACCTTCATTGTTTAATGATGCAGTAACGCCTGCAACATCACGGTTAATAGTATCAACTAATTCGGTCATGCTACCTGTATTAGCAACGGTAGTACCATTAATAGTTAAGCCAGAAGTAACCCCTGTTTGCCCTGCTGTACCTGTTACGGTGTTATAAGCACTTGCAGTAACCCCAGTTAAACCCGTTTTAGCATTGATCATATCTTTGATTGATGCTGCTCTATCAGCGCCAGCTGCACCACCAGTTAAGACCACACCATTTAAAGTTACGGCTGCAGTACCAATAGCTGAACCTGTATTAACACGACCGCCATTTAACTCACCCAAACCTGAAACTGCATTTAAGTTCAAATCTTTGGTCGTTACTGCATCAATTGAGAAAGCTAATGATTGATTAGCTTCTGCACCAATTTGTAAGGTGGTTGATTTATTTGAACCATCTAACAAATTAATACCGTTAAAAGAGGTTGTTGTAGCAATACGGTCAAGCTCACTATAAAGTTGATCAATCTCAATTTGAATTGACGCTCGGTTAGAAGCTGAGTTGGTATCGTTCGCTGATTGAACACTTAGCTCACGCATACGTTGCAAAATATTGGTCATTTCATCCATTGACCCTTCTGCAGTTTGTGCCATCGAAATGCCGTCGTTAGCATTACGAACGGCTTGGTTCAAACCACGAACTTGTGATTGCATACCTGTTGAAATTGATAAACCGGCAGCATCATCTTTTGCACTATTGATACGTAAACCTGAAGATAAGCGTTCCATTGCTTGGTTTTGCATTAATTGCGATTTGTTTAATTGACGTTGCGCATTTAGCGACATCACATTGGTATTAACTACTTGAGGCATAATAAGCTCCTACGATTTAGCATAATTTCAACAGAAAAGTCTGAAGAATAAGTTATGTCAATTATCTGACTTACTTTGGTTATCGGAAGCTTTTAAATTTACTTTAGGATTATTTTTAAAATTTTTTATGTTTTTTATTTTTCTAGAGTGTATTGGCCTTTCGAGTAATTATAGCGAAAAAGCAAAAAGCGACATAACTGCCGCTTTTTACTAGGTTCATAGTATAAGATTTATTAGGTAATTTACATAGATTAGCCTTGTAATAACGATAATACATTTTGTGTACTTGCATTAGCTTGTGAAAGCATTGCTGTACCCGCCTGTTGCAGTATTTGCGCTTTACTTAACTTTGAGGTTTCTGCGGCAAAATCAGCATCAACAATACGAGATTTAGAGGCTGATAAATTTTGAGAAACATTTTCTAAATTAGAAATAGTTGAGGCTAAACGGTTTTGCACCGCACCTAATTGCGCTCTTGATTCTGAAACTTTTTGCAAGGCAGCATCAATACGATTCATAGTATTTTCAGCATTAGCCACCGTTAATACACTAAGCCCTGTACCAATAGCCGCAGAAGAACCACCAAAATCAATTAACCCCAATTTAGCCAGTGCAGTGTCTTTAGCTGCTTCCGAATTCGCATTACTGGTTACGACCACATCTTTGCCACCTTCACCGGTTAAGGTAATAGCACCACGGGTTAATTGCGTAGCACCATTAGTATTTACAATAGTGCCCGATGTATCATTAAAAACATCACCAGTTGCGGTAAAGATTGAAATATCTCCACCTGATTGTGAGGTTAAAATTAAGCGTCCTGTAGTATTATCTGCTGTTGCAACAACGCCTTGAATACCAGAACTATTAATAGTTGAGACAACATCATCAAGCGAAACAATAGTTGCTGCGCTTAAATCTAAGGTTAATCCGTTGATAGTAAAGGCTGTCTCAGCCGCAAGTGCTGAAATAAGCGCTTCGTATTGAATTTCAGTTGTTGCACTGGCTGTTACACCAGTTTGATCAGAGATAGCATTAATCGCAAAAGCTTTATCTGCCGCAGACGTACCTGTTACCTCGCCAAGATCGACACCATTAATTTGAATACCATCAGCCCCTGTAATTGCAGTACCAGTTACTTCACCTCCAGTAATTTTGGAAGACCCTTCAGCTAAGTTAAAACCAAATTGTTGTAACTGGGCAGCACTGGCAGTACTTGCACTACCTAAGCCTAAAGTAATTTCGCTTTGATCTGCACTACTTAATGCTAAAAAGCCATTGTAATTTCCATTAACAATGCCTACTTCGCTACCACCAGCCGAAATATCAATACTTTTACCATTATCATTAGAAAGTACTAAAGCACCATTGTTCGCAATAGAGGCGACAACACCTGCAACATCACGGTTGATTGTATCTACCAGTTCTTTCATAGAACCTGTTGCGCCAATAGCGGTACCATTAATCACTAGATTAGACGTAACACCAGATTGATTACCAACGCCTTCTACAGCATTATAAGCAGACGCTGTAACCCCAGTAATACCCGAGCTAGCATTAATAGCGGCAGCCATAGAAACCGCGCGATCGGAACCATTAGCAACGGCACTAATGGCAACACCATTAATAGTGACTTCGTTAGCTAACGTAGCAGAATTAGTATTAACACGACCGCCATTTAATTCACCTAAACCAGAAACCGCATTAAGGTTTAAATCTCTTGTTGTTACAGAAGCAATTGAAAAAGTTAAATTTTCGCCTGCATTAGCACCTATTTGTAATGTGGTTGAACCAACACTACCATCAAGCACATTAACACCATTAAATTGTGTTACCGTTGCAATACGATCGAGTTCATCATAAAGCTGATCCACTTCAGCCTGAATTGAGGCGCGGTTTGAAGCTGAGTTAGTATCATTAGCAGCCTGAATTGAGAGTTCACGAATACGCTGCAAAATATTAGTCATTTCGTCCATCGCACCTTCAGCGGTTTGCGACATTGAAATACCATCGTTAGCATTTCGAATAGCTTGGTTAATACCCCGAATTTGTGACTCCATACCTGTGGCAATGGCAAGGCCCGCAGCATCATCTTTTGCGCTATTAACTCTCAGCCCGGAAGACAAACGCTCCATGGCTTCATTCTGCATCAATTGTGATTTATTCAATTGACGCTGCGAATTTAGCGACATTATATTGGTATTAATAATCTGTGGCATGGGTAGCTCCTATTATCTTCTTCTGTATTGCCGTTTTTTGGCGTTCGGCAACCTATTGCCGCTGAGTGTCAAAAAACTGTGCTGTACGTTAGTTAATCAACGTTATAACTTGTACAAGCGAAATGTGTGCCAAAAATTAATTTAGCGGATCAAATCAAATAAATTTAAACGCTGTATTTGTACAAAAGTTTGTTGAGCAACCTCTAAAGCCGACTGCTCCATTTTTAAATCGCTGATCGCTTGTGCCATATCTAAATCTTCGAGTTTTGATTTAGCTTTTTGCGAAACCAGCTTGAAGTCTTGCCCTATCTCTTTTTGGTTAGCCAATGTTTGCATGCGCGCGCCCACTTTAGAACGCACGTTTACGACATTATTTAAGGCATTATCTAACTCTAATTGAGCCATATTTAATTGCGTTAAACGTACCGCTTCTTGTGTGTCGGTATTGCCCGGAACACGCAAGGCATCTATGGCTGTTTGAATGGTGGCAAAAATATCTTTATTACTGCTGGGAGATAAGGTGAAATAGTCATTATCAAGCGGTTGCCCTTTTATTTTTGTGCGCACACCATTAAATTCTATGGCTTGGTTTTCATTGTATTGTGTAGGGGCTATATACTTGTTCACTTGATAGGTATCAGCAGCAACAGGAATACCGTCAACTTCTATGGTCATACCATCAATGGTTATTTGTTGTGCGGTAGCAATATTGGCATCGTATATAGCGGGTAAAGAGCTCTGGCCATTTATTTGCACTTCAAACTCACCGGCGGTGGCAGTGGCAATAAATTGCACGTTAACTGAACTGCCAGCATTGGGGTACACATCACTCGGATCTACATTGGCAATATTTGGATCATTTAGGTCTATACCGGCAAGTTTTACCGTTGCATTTCCGCTTACAGTTGCCGCTTCAATACTATAAACACTGTATTGTAATGGTAAACCGACACCAGGCTCAGTAAATTGAATGCTGTATTCTTCACCACTAAAATTACTGGCAATATTGGGATCAATAACAACCCCTTGCTCAATAACACCAGAGCCAGTATTGCCTGCTCCCACTTGAGATACAAAAGATCCGTTACCGTTGCTAAGATTCATAAAAAGATCAAAGCCATTATCATTTACCGCAACTTCAACTCCTGGGCCAACCTGTAACTCACGAACACCACGATCACCATAATATTCAACACTGCCAAATTCATTCACTTGAAAAGGTCTAGAATCAACATCATAGCCAGCAAAAATATATTCACTATTACCATCTTTAGTATTGCCAAGCCCCATCAGTTCTTCTTTGATTTGCTCTAACTCTTGAGCAACCGTGTCATAATTTTCTAGGCTATAAATACCATCACCAGCTGATACTAATAATTCTCGCGTTCTCTGTAATAAGTTAACCACTTGCCCAAGCGTTGCTTCTTCTTGCGCATTAGCCGCATCAGCCACATCAATATTTTTTATATATTGCGAATTCACGGAAATACTTTGACTGAGGCGTTGAATTGAGGCCGCGGCAACAGGGTCATCAGAGGCTTGTAGAACACGCTTAGCTTCACTTAATTTCACATTAAGCTCGCTAGTATTTGCTTGTCTTTCTAATATGGAGTTGGTACTTCTTTGATAAAATGTTTGGGTTGAAATACGCACAACACACCTCTATTTTTGCCTAGGTTATCTGTTCTTAAACCATTACTAACCTTGTTTAATGCAAAAATAGTGCCGATGATATTTATTGACTGTGGAAGGTGTTTAAAAAAGCAAGCGTATTCAAATATGCTTATTATCTGGTCGCATCAAGTAATGTATTCATTAATTCATCTGCAACACTAACCACTCGCGCCGCAGCATTATAGGCAGCTTGAAACTTTAATAAGTCAGAGGCTTCTTCATCTAAATTTACCCCTGATATTGAGGTCATACGAGATTCAGATTGATTAAATAAAGCTTCTGAAGATTGTAAACGAATTTCAGCCGAACTTGTTATTGCACCAACATCAGAGGTTAATAACGCATAATTATCTTGAAAGGTTGAACGACCGTTATTCATTTTTTTATCCGTTTGAAAATTAGCCATTACCAGTGCATTAGCATTATTACCCACACCCGTTTCGTTATAATCAAGCGTAAAACTATAACTGTCTAATGCCGCTGTATCTTCAATAGAAATTTCTATATCAAAACCAGCATGACTCAAGGTTTGTGTCGGCGGATTAAACGCTAACCCAGTTAAAGGGGTTCCTACAGGTTCTTCAATCGGAACCCCAGTATTAGCATTTACAATTTGATAGGTAAAAGTACCTGCTACTGGCTCGGTAATTTCTATGCGTAACCCTTTAGCAGGGGTAACAGGATTCGTTGTGACGTTTTCAGGGCTAGGATAATTAACATCACTTGAATTAGTTATTTGTGTAATACGTGTTTCACTTAACCCTGTATTTGCCGCACCATCACTGATAAGAATTTGATTTGCCGCCGCAGCAATTTTTTCTGCTTGTGTCATTTGTACTGAAAAGTCTTGTGCGCCTAAGCGTGTTGGTCTAAGTTCGAAGCGTTTACCCACTTGCAGCGGATCAGTCGCACTAATTGAATCTACATTAATACTAAAACCATATTGTTCAACATTAATATTGCGCGAAACAGTTAAGTCTTGTGCGCCAGCAGCAGGTAACGTCAGTTGAGTACCATCATTTAAATTAGTGAGTTGAAACTGTATAGTTTCTGGTGGCCCTGCACTGTAGCTTTGCACCGTTAATTCAAAATCATCTGCGGTTAGTTTATTTACATCTTCAATGGCCACACCAAGCTGTGCGGTACCTAATCCATCACTGGTTGGTAATACGCGTTGCCAAGTTGTTTGCTGTTCATTAAAGTCATTAAAAAAATCTTCACCCACTTGTAGGTTTAAATCTAAACCTTGCTTTTGTTGCTCATTAATCGAGTGACCAATAGCAATGGCTGTTTGCCCAAGTTTATTAAATGCAGGATCAAGTACATCATCACGAAAATCATAAATGGCTTGAATTTGACCGCCCATACGATCACCGCGTAATCGCTGAGGAGCGCCTTTACCAACAAGCGCAAGCTCAAGCTTTGCATTATCGGTACGCCCAACTAAGGCTTCAATTTTTAGCGCTTCTTCTCCTAATACTAAAGGTTGCCCTGTGCCAATAAATAAGTTGATCATGCCATTGTCTAGTTCAACAGTTGATACACTGGTAAATTCACTCAGTTCTAAGACAATACGGTCTCGCTGATCAAGTAAATCATTTGGTAAACTTTTAGAACCATCGCCCCATGCAAGCTGTATTTGACCATTAACTTCCGCAAGGTTTTTAGCTAGTACGGTCATTTCTTTGGCAATGTTTTCAACATCGTCATTAAGTGAGCGATATTGAATATCAAGCTGATCGTAAAGGCGGTTAAAGGTCGAGGTCATATTTTGCGATACTTGCAATAAATTATTACGTGATTCAAGTGAATTAGGGTTATCACTAACCGTATTTAGCGCAGAGAAATAACTGGCAAGAGAGTTGGTTATCGCCGTATCTTGATCGGATATTACTTGATCAACACGATCAACACTTTCAAAAAAGTTTTTGTTATAAGAATTGTTACTGGTGTTACCTTGTAAATCTAAAAAAGCAAATTCATTATACACACGTGTTACATCTTCAACTTTTACTCCTAAGCCAACAAAGCCATTGCCAAACTCTTGACCACCAGCAGAAATAATACTTGTACGTTGACGTGAATAACCATCAGTATTTACATTTGCGATATTATTACCTACAGTATCAAGTGCTTGTTTTGCAGCAAGTAATGCTGAAACACCTGTACCATATAAGCTAATAGCCATAATTAAACCCTTATCAATTTGTATTGATATCTCTAATT
>WFQC01000014.1 GCA_015487235.1 Alteromonadaceae bacterium | reverse complement strand
TTTTATCGTTATTTAAGCAGACTGTACGCTTATATCAACAGACGCTAAGCTTATTTAATAACTATAATCCTATGTTACATGGTGTCAAACTATTGTGAAAATTTTCTTTAGGACGCTTTTAGATTGAACAAAATTCAAACTCGAAAGATCAGCACGCCCTAATTACTTGGTTGCTTAGTGCTATTTGTTGTAACAATAAGCAACCATAACGAGGCGACATATTACAGGCTGTAATTAAAATGCTTTTATACCATGTATGGTATTAGTTAGCACTAAATTTAACGGTGAAAGAGTAGCAACCGCAATACTGCTTTTGTTCCATAAAAAAGGTGATTTTTACCGTGTAACCGTGCCGAGTTTAGCAAAACATTTATCTGCTGCAATTAAGGTTTTTTCGATGATATCATCGCTATGCGCTGTTGATAAAAAGCCTGCTTCAAAGGCTGAAGGTGCTAAATAAATGCCTTCATCTAACATTAAATGAAAAAACTTTTTAAATCTTTCGGCATCGCATGCTGTAGCTTGTGCGTAACTGGTTATATTTTCTTCATTGGTAAAGAAAAATCCAAACATAGCGCCAACATAATTAATACTTAATGAAATACCATTGCGCTCTGCCGCCGCTTTTAAGCCCATGGCTAGTTTTTCGGTTGCTTGACTTAATGCTTGATGCTTGTCACCTTGGGCTAATTCATTTAATGCTGCTAGCCCTGCCGCCATTGCAATCGGGTTACCCGATAAAGTGCCTGCTTGATACACAGGACCAACAGGAGCAATGTAATCCATGATCTCTTTTTTACCACCAAAAGCACCAACAGGCATACCGCCACCGATAACCTTACCTAAAGTGGTTAAGTCAGGTGTTACTTCATAATGAGCTTGAGCGCCACCTAAAGCAACGCGAAAGCCTGTCATCACTTCATCAAAAATAAGTACACTGCCATATTGATCGCAAATATCACGTAAGCCTGATAAAAAGCCATCAACAGGTGGAATGCAATTCATATTACCCGCAACGGGCTCAACAATAATACAGGCAATGTCATCACCGTATTGTGCAAATATCGCTTTGACTTCTGCTAAGTTGTTATAGCTAACGGTTAAGGTATGTTTGGCAAAGTCGGCAGGAATCCCCGGTGAGTTGGGGACACCCATTGTTAATGCGCCAGAGCCTGCTTTAACTAATAACGCGTCGGCATGACCATGATAGCAGCCTTCAAATTTTAAAATTTTATCACGATTTGTATAACCACGTGCCAAACGAATAGCACTCATGGTCGCTTCGGTACCTGAGCTAACCATGCGTAATTTTTCCATTGAAGGCACTAGCTCTCGTACCTTTTCAGCCATTGCTATTTCAAGTTCAGTGGGGGCTCCAAAACTTAAACCATTTTGCGCAGTTTCAATAACTGCCGCTAAAATTTTAGGATGATTGTGCCCTAAAATCATTGGTCCCCACGAGCCAACGTAGTCAATATAAGCATTATCGTCTGCATCATAAATATAAGCACCTTGCGCTTTTTTTATAAAACAAGGCGTGCCACCTACGCCATTAAATGCACGTACAGGAGAATTAACACCACCAGGAATACTGGTTTGTGCTTGCTCGAATAAGTGTTGTGATTTTTCTTGTGTGTTATGTTCAGAAGTTGTTTGCATAATCATGTTTACTCATTTATTTGTTGCTGTACCAGTTTACTGGCTTTTCGTATTGGCTTAATTGATCTTCAACACCTAAAGTTAATGCAAATAATGCCATACGTACTAAAACGCCATTTTGTGCTTGACGAAAAATAGCGAGGTTTTCTAAATCATTAAGATCGGTATCTAATTCATTGGCCTCAGGACGAGAATCACGTGGTAGAGGATGCATTATTACCGTATTCTCGCGGCAATACTTGCGGTAAATATTGCGATTTAAACTAAAATGGCCGCGGTATAAATCAGCTTCACCTTTACTGGCAAAGCGCTCTTGTTGAATACGGGTTTGATAAATAACGTCACAGGCTAAATTTCCTGCCATAGTGTCGGTTATTATTACTTCATGGCCAGCATTAGTGAGTGTTGATACAACCGCATCTGGCATTTGTAATGCTTTAGGTGACACCATAGTTATTTTAACTTTGTGGTATAAACTCAATAGCTTTGATAAAGAATGCACAGTGCGACCATGCTTTAAATCACCCATTAAAACAATATTTAAACCATCAAGCCCTTTATCAAATTTTGCCATTTCAGATTGAATGGTAAATAAATCGAGTAAGGCTTGAGTCGGGTGTTCATTGGCGCCATCGCCGCCATTAATTACTGGTACCGTACTGCCTTGTGCAAATTCACTCACTGAATGCATTTTAGGATGACGCATGGCAATAACATCAGAATAGCCACTGATCACTTGGGCAGTATCAAATAAAGACTCTCCTTTACTTAGTGATGAATTTTCTTCGCCAACCGTTTCTCTAACAAAACCACCTAATAAATTAAATGCAGTACCAAAACTAACACGTGTACGCGTACTTGGTTCAAAAAATAAATTACTTAAAATGGCGCCATCAAGCACATAACAGCGCTTTTTACGAGCAGCATAAGGCATCATTTGAGCCGAAACTGTTAAAATTTTAGCGATAGCATCACGATCAAATTGAGAAACAGAGAGAATATGACTGCCTTGAAATGTCATCATAGTGGGTATTTAACTCGCTGGCCGGTATAAAATTGCGCGAAATATAGCATAAAAGCTGACGTTAACCAATGTCGTGTTTTTTTAGCAACTCCATTGTTTTTAGGAAAAGCTCGGCAAATAAGTCTTTTTAAGTTGACTAAGTCACTTTGTTTAAAAATATATTGGTAAATGCTTTGTTATCGTTTATATTACCGTTTTTTTATAGAATTTTAACATTTATGTAAGGGAAAGTTCATGAAGTTAAACTATGTGGTCTTAGTTATGGGGTGTGTCGCTTTATCGGCGTGTACTTCTTCGACTCAGTCCAATATCAACAAACCTATAGTTGAAAAAGTACAGGTAAGCAAAACTATTGCTGAGCCGCAGGGTAAGTCTCTAAAACGTATTGTAGCTATTGGTCGCTTTAGTGATGAAACTAAGCGAGGGAATAGTTTTTTAATTGATAAAACGAATAACCGTATAGGTAAGCAAGCTTCAGATATTTTATCGGCTCGTTTAACCGATAGTGGTAAGTTTTTGATGTTAGAAAGAAGCGATTTAGATAACTTAATGGAAGAAAAACATCGTATGAAAGACCAACAAGAATATGTTGGTGCTGATTACATGATTATGGGGTCAGTATCCGAATATGGTCGTTCAACGACTAGTGATGTTGGTATTTTTTCTCGAAATAAAATTCAAAAAGCTTATGTAACAGTTAATGTACGCTTAGTAGATACTAAAACCTCTCAGGTTGTTTATTCAGAAGAAGCAACAGGAGAGGCGGTCAGCGAAGCTAATCATGTTTTTGGTGTGGGTGAACGAGCTGGATACAACAGCTCTCTTGATGATAAAGCATTGTCTGCCGCTATTTCTAAACTTGTTTCAAATATTATTGAAAACTTGCTAGATGCTCCTTGGCAAGCTTATTTGCTTAGTTATGATGAGGGTAAATTCTTCTTATCTGGTGGAAAAGAGCAAGGGATCAAAAAGGGAGATATATTCCAAGTATTAGAAAAAGGAAAGAAAGTTAAAAATCCTCAAACTGGTTTATTTATAGAACTTCCTGCTAAACAGGTTGCCACTATCCAAGTTGTAGGTTTTACAGGTACAGGGAAAACGACACTAAGTATCGCAGAGCTAAAAAACGGGGCATTTGATTTTACTGATTTAACTCGGTATGTCGTAAGAGAGCTTAAGGATTAAAGGAAAGTTAATGATGAAATTGTTTCAAAAAATAATGTTGATTGTTTTATGTACCTTTTATTTATCTGGGTGTAGTAGTAGCTATGAAAGTACAACCCAAGTAGAAGAAGGAGCATATTTACAGTTGTCAGGTAACTTTTTGAATGGAACTTTAATTATTGATGATAATTTACAAGTTAATTTATCTGAAGAAAATACTAAAACGTTTGAACTTCAAGGTAAGCTTGTTGCGAAGTTTCCTATCTCAATAGGAAAGCACACCATTAAAATAATTAAAGATAATAAGGTTATGGTAAATCGAAAGATTTATGTTTCAAATAAAAATGTTTTTGAGGTAGTAGTACCATGAATTTTAAATATCTAAGTATGATACTAGTTGCGATAGCTTTATCGGGATGTGCTAGCAAAACTCTTTATCACTGGGGGAATTACTCAGATACGCTATACGCTAGCATCAAAGAACCCACAGCAGAATCAAGGGCTAAACATAAAGCTGAACTAAGCAATATAATTGCTAAAGCAGAGCAAAAAAAGAAAAAAGTGCCACCAGGTATTTATTTTGAATTAGCTACGTTAGAAGCTAATGATGGAAATAAAGAAAAGGCTAAAGAATATTTTTCTAAAGAAATTTCTCTTTTTCCTGAATCTAAAAAATATGTTGAATTAGCCTTAAAAGAAATGGAGAGTTAGAATGTTTAAATTCTTTTTAAGTGTATTATTTATTGTTATTTTGTCTGGTTGTCAGTCTACCAAAATAACTAAAGAGGAAGCTTTTCCTAAAATGTATCAGGAAAAGCCAACATCAATACTTGTAGTTCCAGCTATTAATAATACAACCGCTGCTGATGCTGCTGAACTATATGCAACCACGATCGCTAGACCATTAGCTGAAGCTGGTTATTATGTTTTTTCGGTGCCTTACATCGAACATTTTTTACAGCGTGAAGGTATTGTTGATGGAAAGCAAGCTCGTAGTATTCCTGTCAGTAAATTTAAAGAATTATTTGATGCAGATGCAGTATTATTTGTAACGTTAAATAGTTGGGATACTAATTATTATGTTACGGGTGGTGATGTAACTGTCGGAGCAAGATTCGAATTAGTTTCAACACAAACTCAAGATGTTATTTGGCAGTATGATGATGTTGTAGTACACAATACTTCAGGTAACTCTGGTAATTTAATTGCCGATTTGATCTCAACAGCTATAGCGACAGCTTTAGTTGATTATGTGCCTATTGCTCATATAGTTAATCAACGTATTGTTAATAGCATGCCTGTAGGAAAGTATCATCAGCGCCATAATAGTGATGGTAAAGATAAGGGGGTTATTGCCTCTAAGGTTACCCAAACAGGTTCTTAATTTATTATATAGTAGCAAGGAGCTAATAAGCTTCTTGCTACGGCTTCACATAAACCAGTATAACAATAGCAAATAGCGCTAATACTGGTAGCTCATTAAAAATACGATAAAATTTTCCTGAACGCGTATTTTTATCTTCTCGAAAAGTTTTCACTAATTTAAAACAATAACCGTGATAAATAAGTAAGAAAATAACTAAGGTTAGTTTTATATGTAACCATTTAGCGGCAACAAACCAAGCGTAACCATATTGAAAAATAAGTGCGGTACCTAAGGCTACGGTTAAGATGGCAAAAGGTGTAACGAAATACAGTAAACGTTTTTCCATCCCTTTTAAATGTTCAGCAACGGCTTTTGAGTCGGTTTCAGCATGATTAACAAATAAACGCGGTAAATAAAAAATGCCCGCAAACCAAGCGACCATGAAAATAACGTGAAAAGCTTTTAACCACAAAATTGTGCTCATAATTTTCCTACCAGTAAATAATGTCTAATTTGTTCAAAGGTTATAATACCGATAATATTCTGAGGGGTTTGTTCATAAATATATACGCCACCCTTGCGATCATGTAAAAGTAGTGCATAAGCTTCAGCAAGGGTTGCTTGGCTGTCTAACGGTATTAACTTGTGTTGACTTGTTGTTAACTCTTTAGTGTTGTCTATTTCTAACCAATAGTAATTTATTTCATTATTGTCTTGTTGATCTTGTATCACAATAGCTTGTTCATGCTTTGCTTGTAGTAATAATTCACTATTAATTTCATCTTGTTTAAGACATTGTATCTTTGAGTTCATTAAACTGAGTGCCCCAACTTTTTGTAGTGCACTTTCAATGGGCGGTTTACGGTAAATCAAATTTTGAATATCAAGCTGCATGGTGAAAATAGAACGATTATTAAATAATTGTGAAGAAATTAAGCTAGCGCTACCTATGACTATCATAGCGGGTAGCATAATTTCTAATTGATTTGATAGCTCTACTACGGTGAGTAGTGCTGCTAATGGGGCATTTAGTGTTGCAGCCATAAAACCAGCCATGCCCATTAAAGCAAAGTCACTGGCGGCATAATCACCCGGAATAATCATGCCTAAAACTAGTGCCCCTAAAATACCGCCGACGGCGCCAATACCAATAATAGGGCCTACAATACCGCCGGGCATACCTAAACCTATCACTAAAATAGTCATGAGTAATTTAGCGGCTAATAAGGTGAATAAAAACTGTAATTGCCAATGGTGCTCAACTGAAAATACAACAGCACTTGAGCCAGTGCCCATTGCGTGAGGTACTAAGTAACCTAAGCAGCCAGTAATTAAAGCGGCAATCATTAAACGGGTAAAGATATGCAATTTTTCGGTACGTTTTATCGTATAGATAATGAAACGATTAAAAAAAGCGGCTAGGGCTCCCAGTAATATTCCTAATAAAATAAGGATCAGAAAGTCTTGGTAATTTAAGGATATTTGACTGATAAACTCATAATCATGTATACCACCAAAAACACTGTGAGTGACCATAGAACCAATGATGGCGGCAATCATAATAGGAATAAAAGTGTGTAGATCATATTCACGTAAAACCACTTCCATCACAAAAAGTACTGCGGCTATCGGGGTATTAAAACTGGCAGCAATACCCGCCGCAACACCACAAGCGCATAAAGTGCGTATGCTATTGTTAGGTAACTTTAATGCTGAACCAACAAAACTACTGGCCGCTGCTCCTAAATGTACAACGGGGCCTTCTTTACCGACTGAAAAACCAGTTGAAAGTGATACAGCACCGCCAATAAATTGATGGAAGGTATTACGAAAAGGAATAGCACCATAAGCAACTTTTAAGCGATGTAATACAAAAGGGATCCCTGTTCTATGGTATTCATAGCCTGTTATGCGACTAAAAAATAAAATAATAAGCGCGCCAATAATAGGAAGATCTAAACGGGTTATTGCATCTAACGTACTGTAGTCGTCACTACTGCTTAAATATAAACTTTGAATACCTTTAATGGTAAAAGTAAAGAGCACAATAAGCATTGCTGCTGCAAAGCCGCCAATAATAGCAAGTAGACATATCTGCCAAGAGAGCTTAGGAGACGCTAATTGACGTCGAAATGTCGTTAAAATTGTCATAACAGTTGCATCATTATTATAAGAAGTTAGACTAGAGTGCTTTAGAATATAATACGTCATACTCAAGCTAGTTCAAAGTGCGAGTTTTAGAGTATCTAAATGAATTGGCTAACAAAAATTAATTTAACAACAGTGTTTAAGCGTTTAGGGCCTTTAAAATCGGCCTTTTTTATTGTGTTAATAATCAGCTTATGTTTATACATAGGCTATCGCTTTGGTAATTTTTATCATAGTTATCAACAAAATATAATTAAAAACCAAGCGCAACGGTTAACACAACTCTACCAAGAAAACGAAGATTATATTCGTACGGTGAACACCTTAACCGTAGAATTAGAAATAGAGCGTTTAGCAAATAAAAAAACAGCTGCAATTTTAGAAAAAATAGAAGCTGAGCATTATGAAGTAAAAAAACAGCTCGCTTTTTATGAAAAAATTATGGCGCCAGAAAAGCAAGCTGAAGGCGTGGTGATTGATAACTTAATGATTTTACCAACCACAAGTCAAAACCATTACCGTTACCAAATTGTTATGGTGCAAAAAAATAAGAAAAAACGTTATGCCAAAGGTGAAGTTGATCTTATTTTCTCAGGTAGCTTAAATAGCCAGCCAAAACAATTTAAATTAAGTCACTTGATCAAAAACAATAAAAAAGAACTTACTTTTAACTTTAAATATTTTCAAATGGTTGAGGGTGAATTTACGTTACCGTTAGGTTTTGCTCCTGAACAAATAAAAGTTGTGGCTACTTTGCCTAAAGGAAAATGGCAAAAGTATCATCGTTTAGAACAAAATTATCCTTGGCGGTTAAACTAGCTTATACTCGTTACACCTGAAAAGAAGGTCTTCAAGTAGAGTAAGTCTATACTTGACTGAATCAGTCAGGTTTAAGATAATTAACTCTCAGTATTCAATGCTATTATTTAGAAGGTCTATAGACCTTAATCTTGTTAAAGAAGTGCACATAAATGTCAGACTCAGAATTACCGATTAAATTTACCGATGCCGCAGCTAAAAAAGTTAAGGCATTAATTACCGAAGAAGAGAATCCCAATTTGAAATTGCGTGTTTATGTAACAGGCGGAGGTTGTTCGGGTTTTCAGTATGGTTTTACGTTTGATGAAAAGGTAAATGAAGGTGATCTTACCATTGAAAAACAAGGGGTTACTATGGTGGTTGACCCAATGAGTTTACAATATTTAGTTGATGGTGAAGTTGACTATGTTGAAGGCTTAGAAGGAAGTCGTTTTTTAGTGAATAACCCTAATGCCACCACAACATGTGGCTGCGGTTCATCTTTTTCAATTTAACCCAATGACAAATCATTCATCAGCTAAAACCGACATTACGTCGGTTTTAGCCTTTTTATTGCCTAAAAATATGCTATTGATATTGTCTTTAGGGCATCTACCCTCAAAAAATAACTAAGGAATTAAATAATTATGCTATTGAGGCTACTAAAAATACTTAGCACCAGCTGTTTTTCTTTAATGTTTTTTCTAAGCAATATTACTCATGCAAGTGTGTTATCTGCACAAGAGCAAGCCGTGATGAAAATGCTACAACAAGAAATGTTAGCGTCTGATTTATCTTATCAACTGGTTGAATCGATCACCACCGAAGTCGGTAATCGACGTTTAGGTACAGAAGGTGACAAAAAAGCAATCAAATGGGCTATTGCAAAAATGAAAGCTCTGGGCTTTGATAAGGTATGGACAGAAGAGGTTGAATCACCGCAATGGTTACGCGGTGATATTGAAGCTAAAATTATAAGCCCTTATCAACATGATCTTGCTGTTATTGGTTTAGGGGGCAC
>WFQC01000013.1 GCA_015487235.1 Alteromonadaceae bacterium | reverse complement strand
TACAAGTTACTTGGTTAGCTCCTACAGCATTATATTGGCAGTCGGGTATCGAGTTTTATCGTGGCGAGAGCTTTCCCGCAGCAGGTGCGGCTAATTCAGGTATGGGCACTTGGACAGCTTTTTCACATATCGGTGGCGATATCGGTATCACCCAAAGCTGGCGTGCTGGCTTTTCTTACGTTAAAAGTAAAGTAGATCAACGACGTACTGATGATGGTGAAATTTTTTCAGGCGATAGTTACTTATGGATAGCTGATTTTATTTATAAATGGGCACCTCAGGGTAATAGTACTCATCAAGAATTAAAGTTACAAGGTGAATACTTTTACCGCTCGGAAGAAGGCTTATTTAGCAATTTAGAACTACACAATACCTCTCTCGATATTCAACAGTCTGGCTGGTATATCGAAAGTGTCTACCGTTTTGCTCGCCAATGGCGTGTCGGTTTAAGATACAGTCAATTAGACTCAGAAACGGTGACTTCCCCTTTTATTAACACCCTTGTAGATAGCCAAAGCCACTCCCCTAAACAAACTGCTTTAATGCTCGATTGGACCAATAGTGAATACAGTCGTATTCGCCTGCAATTAGATCATAACAACCTCAACGGTAATACCGAAAACGTATGGATATTGCAGTATATCGCCGCCTTTGGTGCTCATGGCGCTCACAGCTTTTAATATTAAGAGAGAAATTAACAATGAAATTATTTAAAAATATTACATTAGCCTTAGGGCTATTAACCTGTAGCGCAAATAATGCCTTTGCAGCAATTAATATTTTTGCCTGTGAACCTGAATGGCAAGCATTAGCACAAGCGTTAGGTGGCAATAAAGTTACCAGTTTTTCCGCCACAACAGGCTTGCAAGATCCTCATCAAATTCAAGCAAGACCCAGTTTGATCAGTAAAATGCGTAACGCTGATTTATTAATTTGTTCGGGCGCAGATTTAGAAGTGGGCTGGTTACCGGTATTATTACGACGAGCAAGCAATAGTAACTTACAGCCCAATAAACCCGGTTATTTTATGGCCGCTGATCATGTGCGCCTCTTAGGAAAACCTAAAGTACTTGATAGAAGTCAAGGAGATGTTCATGCAGCAGGAAACCCGCATATACAAACTGATCCTCGAAATATTGCCCTTATTGCCAAAGCATTAGTAAAAAGAATGCAGCAAATAGATCCTGATAATAGTCAATATTATCAACAACAAGCTGATAAATTTCTTACTCGCTGGAAAAAGGCTTTACGCCAATGGAAAAAACAAGTTAAGCCCTTAAAAGGCCAAAAAGTGGTTGTTCAACATGCCAGTTGGGACTATCTCATCAACTTTACTAAATTAGAGCAAGTTGCCACAATTGAAGAAAAACCGGGTATTCCAGCAACCAGTGGTCATTTAACCGCACTGGTTAAGCAACTTAACAATAACCCCGCAAAGGTTATTATAAGAGCCGCCTATCAAGATAAACGCGCCTCAACATGGTTAGCCCAAAGAACAGGAATAAAAGCCATCGCCCTGCCCTTTACCATTGGCGGCAGTAAACAAGCACAAGATTTATTTAGTTTATATGATGAAACTTTTCAACAGTTAACCAATGCAATACTAACTCAAGGCAAATAAGATGAATTGGCAAGCACTTGATCTCAGTATTTTAGGACCAGCTTTTTTAGCGGGCATATTAGTGTTATCGACTCATGTTCCCCTTGGGCGATTAGTGCTCAAGCGTGGCATTATTTTTATTGATTTAGCCATTGCGCAAATTGCAGGTATTGGGGTTATTGCAGCAGATTTATTTGGTTGGCATGATAACCCGTGGCAAGTACAAATAGCCGCGGTAACCACTGCACTATTAGGTGCTTTGCTACTACGTTGGACAGAAAAACGTTTTGCTGATGTGCAAGAAGCCCTTATTGGTGTACTGTTTGTTTTGGCCGCAACATTGTCTTTGCTAATGCTTGCGAATAACCCTCAAGGAGGTGAGCATTTAAAAGATTTACTGGTAGGCCAAATATTATGGGTATCGTATGAGCAGCTGATCCCTGCAGCGGTTATTTATGCGGTATTACTTTTTGCGTGGTTTGTGTTAAAAATTGGTGATAAATTTGCCAGTGCCTTTTACCTTACCTTTGCGGTCTCAGTAACGGTTTCTGTACAATTAGTGGGGGTTTATTTAGTTTTTGCCAGCCTGATTGTACCAGCACTAGCAACACAAAAACTCGCTACCAAACGGCAACTTAGTTATGCCTTTTTGCTGGGTATTATTGCCTATGCTTTAGGTTTAGTCGCTTCGGCTTTATTCGATTTGCCCTCTGGTGCCGTTATTGTTTGGAGCTTAGCTGTTACGGGCACATTGATGGCAATATTAATAAAACGCGCTGTTTAAGCAATTAAAACCAGTTTGGCGCTAGCTTTATAATAGCAAAGCTAAACGCTAAACTGGTTTTATCGCTACTTAAATTCATGGTAAAAATTAATTGTGTACTGCTTTAAATATTTCAATAAAAGTAGGCGGAAAACTCAAATCAATTTTTAATTTTAACATTCTAACCAAATCACTGGCTGAAACCACACCGCGAATTTTATGGTTTTCTCGATCTACAACAAGACAATGTCTATGTCCATTTGCTTTTAAGGTTTCTAACAAATCACCAACCGTGGCATGCTCTAAGTCTGCAAAAGAAATTGCTTTGAGCGCTGTTTTAGGTTGCATAAAATCGGTTACTAAGAGTTCATCATGCTCAAAACCACCCGCCACTTTCTTCATTATTTCTTGATGACAAATATCAGACAAACTCACAATACCTAAAAAGTGATCCTCTTTATCTACAACAATTTTCAAATGAACATGAGCATGACGCATTAACTGCTCAGCTTCATGAGCGCTAACACTATCTTCAATCACTAAAGGCTTATGCTCCTTAAAATCAGTCAACGCAAGTAATGCCGACGACTGCAAGGTAATCTCTTTATAATTTTCTGGCCAAACTAACTCATCAACTTGCTCTACATCGTATAAAGGTAAACTTCTCATAACAATCTCCAAAAAAGCACTAAGTAATACATTTTTGTATCTATCTTGTGCTATAACATCAAAGTCTCATTAGTAAAGACCATTTTTTATATTATAAGTTTCAGTTATCTAAGAAGTTTTAATTAATTTTTAACCTAAACAACGAAAACCAACAATACTTTCATCATAGTATATGATTAAGACTAAATTTATGATTTCAAGTAAAAAAAGTAAATATTTTAGTCATTATTTTCTTCACTGACGCTTTCAATCGCACTGGCAAGTGTCGCAAAGGTTTTACAGTGAAAGTGCTTAGGATCAAACTTTGCTTTTGCTAATGTTTTCAATGGCTGATATTGAAAGTCAGCTAAATATACTTTTACATGACTTTTTTTGCAGGCTGCTAAATATTTACATAATGCCGCAACACCACCCGAGTCTAATATTGATACACCATCTAGATATAACACTACACCTTTACAAGGTTTACTCAACAGTAATAATTCACCAAAAACACGATCTGCAGCGGCAAAAAATAAAGGACCATTAATTTTAAACACCTTCCATTGAGGCGGAATATTACGGTTAATCATACGAGGATGCTGAGTAATATCATGTATTTTAGTCATCTCAGCAATTTGTTTCATAAATAACAAAGACGCTAAAACAATACCAGTTGTGATCGCAATAACCATATCGAATAACACCGTAAGAAAAAAACAGGTCAAAAACACAAAAATTTCATCGCTTGGCGCTTTTCTTAACAAATGTATTGCTTTGGGGGCTTCACTCATATTCCAAGCCACCATCAGCAATAAAGCCGACATACTTGCCATAGGTAAATAGGCAAGCAACGAAGCTAAAGCAACCAAAGAGACTAAAACTACAATGGCATGTATCATGGCAGCAATAGGCGTTACCGCCCCAGCCTTATAATTAGCCGCAGAGCGAGCTATTGCGGCTGTAGCGGTAATTCCACCAAAAAAAGGCGTAATAATATTACCAATACCTTGACCTAATAATTCACTATTAGCACTGTGCTTTTTACCTGACATACCATCAAGCACCACAGCACAAAGTAATGATTCAATAGCTCCTAATAAAGCAATAGCAAAAGCAGCTGAAAATAAATCTTTAGCAACTTGCCAATTAAAATCTAACGGTGCTTCTCCTAATTGATTGTGTAGCCAAGGCCATTCAAAACTTGGCAAAACTGCCGGAATACCACTTCCTTGTGTGCCATCGGGTAAAATATAATGAAAGGTAGAGCCAATAGTTGCAACACTTGCCCCTTGTTGATTTAGCCCTAAAGCAAGCAAACTACCAATAATGACGGCTGGTAAATGCGCGGGAATAGAACGATTTATTCGAGGCCAAATCAACATAATAACTAAGGTTATTAACCCAACAGCCAAGCTTGAATAATCTAATTGTGGTAAAGCGCTTACAAGTAATGTAACTTTATCAATATAATTTTCAGGCAATTTCTCAAGCGATAAACCGAAAAAGTCTTTCACCTGTAAAGTCGCAATAACAACGGCAATGCCTGCGGTAAAGCCTAAAGTAACTGCTTCAGGAATGTATTCAATATAGCGTCCTAACCGTAGCCAAGCCATAATAAGCAGCATTAATCCAGACAAAATACTGGCCAGTAATAACCCAGCTAAACCATATTGCTGCACAACAGGGTACAAAATAACCACAAAGGCGGCTGTTGGCCCTGAAACACTATAGCGAGAGCCTCCGGTAAGTGGAATAATAAACCCTGCAATAATGGCAGTGTATAAACCGTATTGTGGTGCTACTCCGATAGCTATGGCTAAAGCCATAGATAAAGGGATCGCAATAATACCAACCGTAATGCCCGCCAATAAATCTTTAGTAAACAGATTGCGGTTATAATTGACTTCTTGTAGTGCATTGCGTAAAGCATGACCAATTTGTAAAGAAAATAGATGCGCTCTCTGTGACATATTAGCCCTCAAAAATAGACATAAAAATGATTGTATTGCACGTTAATGTACATTATGCTCTCATCTAAAAGTAATTCAATGTTAATTTAATTAACATAAAGTGTTTTAGAAGGTGAAAAATGGAAAATAGAACAGCACGATTAACCTTATTAATCGATCCAAGAAAAAAGGCTATTTTTGAAAAATTATGTGAACAAGATGATGTTACGCCCTCGCAAAAAGTGAGACAATTGATCAGAGAATATATTGAAAGTCACTTGGGTGAAAACTGGAAAGATCAGGTTTTTGGTGAAAATAAACAGAGTAACTAATTTCATGACAAAACATACCACAGAAACAAACAAACCTAATGGTCAAGGAGTTGCGAGAATTTTTAAAGCAACCTACTGTTCTTTTAAGGGGTTTAAAGCAGCGTTTAACTATGAATCAGCCTTTCGTCAAGAATTATTACTGACCTTAATGCTTTTACCTTTGGCTTTTTACGTTGCTCAATCAAGGTTGCATTTGCTCGCGTTAATTGCTTCACTATTATTTTTGTTATTTGCTGAAATTATTAATTCAGCACTTGAAGCCTTAGCCGATAAAATCACCCTTGAACATGATGAATTAATAGGTCGCGCTAAAGATCTCGGTTCATCGGGCGTTTTTATTGCATTAACCTTATTGGCAATGATTTGGGCAGAGGCACTATTTACTAAATTTTTTTAAAGTAGTTGTTGTAGCCAACCGCGAAAAATGAGAATTGAAACCACTTAGTTTGAGAAACAAAAAATATAAACGAAGAATATAAAATAAAAAGAGTTAGCGCTTAGCATAACAGCAAGCTAGACGCGGCTAAAACAATTAAAGAATAGTAAAAATTGGTGGACGATACTGGGCTTGAACCAGTGACCCCCGCCTTGTAAGGGCGGTGCTCTCCCAACTGAGCTAATCGTCCGATGGTACCCGGGGCCGGACTTGAACCGGCACGCTGTTACCAGCGAGGGATTTTAAATCCCTTGTGTCTACCAATTCCACCACCCGGGCAAAATGGAGGCGGGTCCCGGAGTCGAACCGAGGTCCACGGATTTGCAATCCGCTGCATAGCCACTCTGCCAACCCGCCATTTCGTCAACGCGAGTTGAGGTGTTCCCTAGAAAATTTGGAGCGGCTAACGAGACTCGAACTCGTGACATTCACGTTGGCAACGTGATGCTCTACCAACTGAGCTACAGCCGCTTCATGCTTTGACTTCCTGTCTCAACGGGGACGCATTCTACATCGTCTAAGATTGTAGTCAACCATTAAATTTCATTTTTATTTTGTTTGGTTAAAAAGCGGCTAAAATGGCGTTTTTTTAACTAAACAAACACCTTAGGTGATTATTTATTATTCAACAGTTCTTGTTTAGCTGCTTTCATGTATATAAACATTGACCAAACGGTTAATACCGTAGCAACGGCATAAAAAGCATAAGCGGCAAACATAAGTAGCTCATGAGGAAAATAAAATAAAATAAGAGGTATGTCGTAATCAGGCTGCCATATTAAGCCCATAATAGCGAGCATTTGTGCCGCGGTTTTGTATTTTCCCATTTCAGAAACGGCCACTTGATCACGTTTGCCTCGTGATGACATAAACTCTCGCAGGGCGCTAATTAACACCTCGCGCGCTATCATTAAAATAGCTGGAATAGTCATTAACCATGATTGATACTCTTGTGTGATCACAACTAAACCGCAAACAACCATTAATTTATCTGCCACAGGGTCAATAAAAGCACCAAAAGGTGTTGATTGCTTTAACTTTCGAGCTAAATAGCCATCTAATGCATCACTAATTGAGGCCAACCAAAAAACAAATGCTGCACCAAAGTTACTCCATGAAAGCGGTAAATAAAAAATAATTAAAAAAATAGGAATTAAAATAATTCTAAAAACAGTAATTTGATTGGGAATAGTCCACATAGCTTCTTTTTATATACAACAAACCGTTGTGACTATTTTACACAGATTGAGGATCACTTGTCATGCAATGCCTCATAAATTATTTTTGCGAGTTTGCTGCTAATACCGGGAACCTTGGTTAAGGCGTTAATATCAGCTTGCATCACTTCTTGCATTCCTCCTAGGTATTTCAATAAAGCTTGTCGCTTTTTGGCGCCTATACCAGCAATTGTTTCTAATTGCGATTTTTTGCTATTTTTTTGTCGCTTGGCTCTATGCCCTGTAATGGCGAAACGGTGAGATTCATCACGAATATGTTGAATTAAATGTAACGCTGGTGAGTCATTAGGTAAGGAAATAAGTTGATGAGTACCTGCCATAATTAAGGTTTCTAAACCCGCTTTACGCCCTTCTCCTTTTGCTACACCAATCAACAGTGGTGTTTTAATATGTTCAAGTTGAGCAAAAAAGCTTTCGGCTCGCCCTAATTGACCTTTTCCACCATCAATAAAAATAATATCAGGCATAATAGCTTCTGCCGTTACTTTGCCATAACGTTTATTGAGTGCAAAATCCATTGCTGCATAGTCATCTCCAGGTGTAATTCCTTCGACATTATAGCGACGATAATCGCTTTTAAGCGGCCCCTCAGGAGTAAATACAACATTTGAGGCGATGGTTTGCTGCCCCATAGTATGGCTGATATCAAAGCATTCTATACGATTTACGCCTTGGTTTAATTCAAAGAGTTCATTTAACGCCCTAAAGCGTGCTTGCATTGATTCTTTATGGCTATTACGGCTAATTAAGGCATTTTCAGCATTCGTTCTAGCCAACTTTAAATAATTAGTTCGTTCTGTTTTTACTTTCGTTGCCAGTTTTACTTCACACCCCGCTTGCTTTGATAATAAAGCTTCAATGTCTTTTTGGTTATCAATTGGTTGCCCTATAACAATTTCTTTTGCAATATGGTTTTGATCAACGCCCTCGCCTAAATAATGCTGCATAACAAAAGCCGATAATATCTCGCTGTCGCTACTCTCTGCGGGTACAACAGGAAAATAACTTTTACTGCCCAAAATTTTATGATCGCGAATAAAAAGTAAATGCACAGCCACTTGTGATTTTAATCGTGCTAAGCCGATAACATCTAATTCAGAAGCTAAACCGCTCACATACTGCTGTTGCTGAACTTTACGCAATGTGGTGATTTGATCGCGATATTTAGCGGCTAGCTCAAAAGCTAAGGCTTTACTGGCTTTTTCCATTTGCTCAACAAGTTGTTCAATAACTTGTATGCTTTTTCCTTTAAGGAAAAGTTTGGCCAGCTTCACTTGTTGTTGATAGTCTTCAATACTAATTTTATCAACACAGGGCGCAGAGCAACGCCCCATTTGATATTGTAAACAAGGACGGGAACGAGCACGATAATAGCTGTCTTCACATTGACGCAAAGGAAATATTTTTTGCATCAAACGTAAGCTTTCCCATACGGCACCTACGGTTGGATAAGGGCCAAAATAATCACCTTTAATACGTTTTCCCCCTCGATGTAAGCCTAGCTTAGGGTGTTTATGATCAGTAATTAATAAATAAGGATAAGACTTGTCGTCTCGAAGCAGTATATTGTATTTAGGTTGGTATTTTTTTATATAGTTATTTTCAAGTAGTAAAGCTTCACCTTCGGTATGAGTAACCGTAACATCTATGGCTGCAATTTGCTTGACCAATGCTTTGGTTTTAATACTGTTAACGTCTTTACGAAAATAACTGGCTAAACGCTTTTTTAAGTTTTTAGCTTTACCTACGTATAAAATCGTTTGCTCACTATTATACATGCGGTAAACGCCTGCTTGTTCACTTACCGAGGCAAGAAACGCTTTATGATCAAAGGAGGTCGTTACTGATAGCTTTTGTGCTTTAGGCATAAATTAGCCAATATACTACATTTTTTCGGTATTAAGCATACCATGACGAATCGCTAAATGAGTTAACTCAACATCATTGCTTACATTAAGCTTTTCAAACATACGATATCGGTAACTATTAATGGTTTTTGTACTTAATGATAATTGCTCTGAAATGTCAGGTACGCGCTCTCCACGCGTTATCATCAGCATAATTTGTAACTCACGTTCAGATAAACTATTAAACGGGTTTTCATCAGGTGATTTAAATTGGTTTAAAGCCATTTGTTGAGCTATTTCAGGGGTAATATAGCGTTGCCCACTATTTACCGAGCGAATAGCGTTGATCATTTCATCAGGGCCTGCACTTTTTGTTAAGTAACCTGCTGCACCAATTTGCATAACCTTAGTAGGAAAAGGGTCTTCACTATGTACCGTAAGCACTATAATTTTAATATCGGGTGAATAACGCAATATTTTTTTAGTTGCTTCAAGCCCACCGATACCGGGCATATTCATGTCCATCAGTACAACGTCAGGTTCTGATTTACGGCAAAATTGTACTGCTTCTTCACCTGTTTCTACTTCTCCAATGACTTTAAATCCTTTTACCTCGTCGAGAATTTTACGTATTCCAGTGCGAACTAGCTCATGATCATCAACTAATAAAACATTTATCAATGGAGTTACCCTTTCTTTTTTCTACTTTATAAACTACGAATTATTTCTTATTATCCATAGAGTATAGCGAATTTTTTACAAAAACAATGAAAATACCTCATCGCTTAATTTTTCGATTAATAAACATGCTATTAATGATTATTAACCCTTATATTTTACGGTTAATCGATTAATTTTATTCACCGCAATAGTCGTTAAATTAAATCACACTTTTTATAGCTTATGTTCATTTAACCAATTGTTAAGCAAACCTATTTGACCATTTTTATAGGCAGCATAGGTTAGCCTCACCGCATTACTCAATATAATACTATCAGACCAGTTAGTTTGTTCTTGAATTAATTGATAGCAAACTAATGCTTCTTTTGACAAATAACCACGCATTTCTTTTTTGCCCTTTGCTTTTTGTCGTTCACGATAACGGCGTTGTTTTTCAGCATTTGTTAAAGCTTTGCGCTTTACCTTTTCACTCTCATTATGACTCACATTCTTTTCCTTCACGATTTTAAGGTCGAACACTCATATTTTGGTTACCCGTAACCAAAATGTATGCCTTACTATAGCAAAATTTATTATAATTACGACGATATTAACAAAAAAACACCACTTTCTAACTGTTCGGAGTTGTTTAGTGTACAAGTGTTCGCTAAAGTACGGTCTCAAAATTTTTAACCTGTAGTAATAACACTATGATGGAACCTCAAAACTCTTATTCTAAAGAAGATTTAATTAAAGCGGGTACAGGCGAAATGTTTGGCCCAGGCAATAGTCAATTACCCTCTGATAATATGTTGATGATGGATCGCATTATTACCATCAATGACCATGGTGGCGAATTTGGCAAAGGACAAATTATTGCTGAGCTTGATATTCATCCTGACTTATGGTTTTTCGATTGTCATTTTAAAGGCGACCCTGTAATGCCTGGTTGCTTAGGTTTAGATGCAATGTGGCAATTAGTTGGCTTTTATTTAGCTTGGTCTGGAGGTCCTGGACGCGGACGCGCTTTAGGTGTAGGTGAAGTAAAATTTACTGGGCAAATTTTACCTACCGCGAAAAAAGTAACGTTTAAAATAGATTTAAAGCGTGTTATTAAGCGTAAGTTATTTATGGGGCTTGCCGACGGTAGCGTCAGTGTTGATGGTCGCGAAATCTATACCGCAAAAGATCTAAAAGTAGGTTTATTTACCGATACCTCAAAGTTTTAACTAGATATATAAATAAAAAGAAAGCCCAATAGAACAATACCTAATTGGGCTTTTTTGAGTGAAATTATAACCTTTATTTGAAGAGTCCTTGTTGCCTGTCGGTAACGGCTTCGCGCCATCCTCCTAACCATTCTGATTTTATTTCGAGGTTGAAATATGGACAATTATCTTTGGAACGCCCAGCAATACCAGCTTTATAACCTTTAGAGAACGCTCTTGTTTGACGATCTCGTTTTTGTCGCTTCATCATTAATGTTTCTCCTATTCTTATCTTTTGTGCTAATAGCACCTTATAACGAATAGTCAAAAACTCACTTATTTACAACCTTACTTAGTAGAGTTTTTAGCGCTATTTAAGTAACTAGTTGAAAGCTTTTAAAATAAAATTAAAAAAACATTAGGAACTATTGCTCTTTCAACAGCCCCTAGCTGATCTCTTGATAAATTACAGGCTCTATTTCAATAATAGTTGCAGATATATTAACGGCACTTAAATACTGAGCAATGGCATTATTGGCATCATCTTCTGTTTTTGCATGTACCCTTGCAATAATATCTCCAGCAATAACTTGTGTACCTTTAGGTAAAATATCAGTAAAGCCGACACTATGATCTACTTGTTGATGATGATCTAAACGTCCACCGCCTAAGGCAACCACCGCCATACCAATATCACGCGTTTGCATTGCTGTAATAAAACCTGATTGTGATGCACAAATATCTTTAACAACATTCGCTGTCGTTAGCTCTTGTTCATAAGTTGTTAAAAAGCTAGCACTTCCCCCTAGCTCAAAAATCATTTGTTCAAATATTTCTGCAGCTTTACCGTTATCAAGCGCTTGTTGAGCCAAAGCTCGTCCTTGTTGCAAGTCTTGAACAATATTTGATGCTAACAACATTTGTGCGGCTAACGCCATGACGACTTGATGTAATCGAGGCTCTCGACATTTGCCTGTTAAATAGTCAACTGTTTCAATAATCTCAACAGCATTGCCCGCTGTTTTTCCAAGCACTTGATTCATATCAGTAATAAGTGCACTGGTGTTAACACCTGCCCCATTTGCAACATCAACAATACTACGTGCTAACGCTTTAGCATCGTCAAGTGAAGTCATCATAGCGCCATTGCCTATTTTGACATCCATCACTAAAGAGTCTAAACCTGTGGCTAGTTTTTTCGATAATATTGACGCGGTAATTAACGGGATCGATTCAACAGTAGCGGTTACATCTCGAATAGAATATAAACGCTTATCAGCCGGTGCTAAATCGTCAGTTTGTGAAATAATAGCTGTACCGATTTTTTTTACGGTATTTTTAAAGTGATCAAGCGATGGGTGAATATTAAAGCCGGGAATTGACTCTAGTTTATCTGACGTGCCTCCGGTATGCCCTAAGCCTCGCCCAGAAATCATTGGAACATAAGCACCACAAGCAGCCACAATAGGCGCTAACATTAAACTCACTTTATCACCAACACCACCCGTTGAGTGCTTATCTACAATAGGGCCGTCAATAAAATTTTGCCAATTAAGTACAGTACCAGAATTCATCATAGCTAGTGTTAACGCTACTTTTTCATCGTTTGCCATTCCTTGTTGAAAAATAGCCATAGCCATGGCTCCTACTTGTGCGTCGGTAAATTTTCCTGTCACCAAGCCATCAACAAACTGGTTTATTTGTGTTTGAGTTAGGGGGTTCCCATCCCGCTTATCACGAATAATATCTTGAGGAATATACATAAAGACCACCTGTCCTTGCTATAAATTAATGAGAATGAGGTTCAGTTGTTTGACTAGAAGCTGAAAGCGCTTTAGGGGTAAATGCTGCTGGTAGTAAATCTTTTACTTGCCATCGTTTAGTGTTTCCTAAGTGATTAACTAAACCAATTATGGCATTAGGATCCATAAATTCTGCAATAACTTGACGGCATGCTCCGCAAGGTGTGGTCAGTTCAGTTTGCGGTGTAAACACAACTAAGGCTTTTATGTCTTGAACACCTTGAGCAACGGCTGCGGCAATACAATTACGTTCAGCACATACAGTCAGTCCATAAGAAGCATTTTCTACATTACATCCAACAAAAACTTGATCATCAGCACTTTGTAATGCTGCACCTACTTTAAAGTGGCTATAAGGTGCGTAAGCCTTGTTGCATACCTGTTCAGCTTGTTGATGTAATAATGCCCAATCTATTGGGGTTTTAATTGACATGCAATGATCCTATTAATCAATAATAGGATTAAAATATATTATCTTGACCATTTGGTCAATTTAATTTTGATTTACTTAAGCAGTTAATTTAGCAGCCTTTAATGCTTGCTTCTCGCTTGCTGATAAAAAGGCAACATTTAAACCTGTTTCTTGAATATTTGCTAACTCATGGGCACTAATACCCACTTTTTCAGTAGCAAGGCGATATTCATCTTTTAGTTCAATACCTTCAATAGCAGGATCGTCAGTATTCAAACATACTGGGATCCCCGCAGATAAGAACATATTAATGGGATGCTGGGTTAAATCATTCACAGTGCCTGTTTGAAAATTTGAAGTTAAGCAAGACTCTACCGCTATATGATGTGTTGCCATGTAATCAAGTAATTTTTTATCTTGATAACTGTTGACGCCATGCCCTATTCGCGTGGCTCCTAGCTCATTAATCGCTTGCCAAACACTTTCTGCGCCCGCGGCCTCGCCCGCATGAATGGTAACCTGTAAATCTGCCTTTCGTACTTTCGCAAAATGCGCAGTAAATAAACTCCCTGCAAAATTAATTTCGTCACCCGCTAAGTCAACAGCAACGAGATCATCTTTATGTGTAAGTAAGGCATTTAGCTCTAACATACATTTTTCAACACCAAAAGTACGACTTAAAATACCAATTAAATTAATTTTCACAGGAAAATTACGCATTCCAAGTTTGACGCCATCGACAACCGCACTCACCACATCCGCAATAGGTAATTGGTGGGTCATTGCCATATAATAAGGAGAAAAACGTAATTCGGCATAATCAATACCCGCTTTATAGGCATCTTCAACATTTTCATAGGCAATGCGCTTACATGCGTCTAGATTACCTAAGACAGAAACACCCCAATCAAGCTTTTTAAGAAAGGCGAGTAAATCAGGTTCTTGCTTAGTTATTTGTACGTGAGGAATAAAAGCATCTAGTGTTTTTTCAGGCAATGCTATACCAAACTGCTCGGCCAGCGACCAAACAGTTGCGGGGCGAATGTTACCATCTAAATGACGATGTAAATCAACTAATGGGATCGCGTTATTTACCATAATTAGTCCTCAATGCCGCATCCTTTTAATATTATTGTAGTTAAGCTTTCAACAACTTCCTCAAAATCTTGCTCACTAAGCTGTGACTTTTCCATTGCTGAGGTAACTTGCACACTAAAATCTGCATAATGTTGGCTGGCGCTCCAAATAAGAAAGAGCAGATGATAAGGGTTTATAGGGTTGATCTGACCATCGTCTATCCAAGTTTGTATCACCGCAACTTTACTTTGTACCCAAGTTTTAAACTCATCCGCTAAATAATCTTTTAAATGTGGTGCTCCATGAATAATTTCACTAGCAAAAATTCTTGACGCTTCGGGATCCGTTTTTGAGTACATCACCTTAGCTCGAATATAAGCGGTTAATGAAGCTTTCGCTGTTAATTCACTGTTTAAACTATCGTAACGGCTATTCCACATCTCTAGTATTTCATTGAGTAACTGACGATATAGATCTTCTTTATTTTTAAAATAGTAATGAATATTGGCTCGCGGAATGTCAGCTCGTTCAGCAATACGTTTAATCGAGGCACCTTTAAAACCATAGGTAACAAACTCTTGCTTAGCAGCAGCAAAGATTTTGGCTTTATTTCTACGGCGAACCGCACCATCAGATGATTTTGACACAGACAATTTTATTTCCCTAACTTGATAATATTACTAGAGCGTGTTGGTCTTTGACGTATATTTTTGCAATAGTTTGTTCAGTATTTATATTCGAAGCTCAACACAAGCTCAAAAAGGCTTTTAATAAACGTTAAGATCATATAAGTAAGTTTATTGAAAACCAATACTTTTTTAAATTTCTGCTAATTCACCCAAAATATAGGTTGCAATAATGTGGCGTTCATCTGCAAGCATAGTTAAAGCGAATAGCTTTTCTGTTAAATTGTTGGCTTTATGAATACGTTTGGCCAACAAATCACTTTGTTGGTAATTGATCACAATAAAATCAGCTTCTTTACCTTGCATGAAATTACCAATATTATCTTGTAAGTCTAATGCCTTAGCTCCACCAAGTGTTGCCAGATAAAAAGCTTTATAGGGATCAAATTTATCCCCACGTAATTGTTGAATTTTATAAGCTTCAGCCATTGTTCTTAATAAAGAAAAGCTGGTTCCTGCGCCAACGTCTGTTCCTAAACCAAGATTAACATTATGTTGCTCTGCTTGTGATAAATTAAATAAACCACTACCTAGAAAAAGATTCGATGTGGGACAAAAAGCAATGGCTGATTGTGTTTGTGCCAAACGTTGGCACTCAGCATCTTGTAAATGAACCCCATGAGCAAAAATACTGCGACGCCCTAATAAGTGACTTTGATCATATACATCTAAATAACCATTATGCTGGGGGAAAAGTTTTTTAACCCATGCTATTTCAGCTTCACTTTCACATAAATGGGTGTGCAAATAAACATCTGGATATTCTGCAAGTAATTGCCCCGCTTTATTTAACTGCTCTTGAGAACAAGTAGGTGCAAAACGCGGCGTTATGGCATACTGAAGTCGGTCTTTTTTATGCCAAGCTTGAATAAGTGCTTTGCTTTCTTGATAGCCTGATTCAGCAGTATCTTGCAAGGTTTCTGGGCAGTTGCGATCCATTAACACTTTACCGCAGATCATGCGTAATTTTTTCTGTTGAGCAACGCTAAAAAAAGCTTCAACAGAGCTTTTATGTACGGTTGCAAAAACTAATGCTGTGGTGGTGCCCGCTTGTAATAATTGTTGGAGAAAAAACCTCGCAACTGCCTGGGCATAATCAAAATCAGCAAACTTTTCTTCTACGGGGTAAGTATAATGCTCTAACCAAGCTAATAGTTGCTCACCATAAGAAGCGATCATCTCTGTTTGGGGATAATGTACATGGGTATCAACAAACCCCGGTAAAATTAGACTATTAGGGTAATGAATAATGTCTTGCTTATCAGCTATTGTCGGTAGAAGCTGCTCACTGCAACCAACCGCTTTAATATGGCCATTTTCTACAATTAATATACCATCTGTAAAATAATGATAGCTTTGTTCAATACCTACAACGGCAGGATCATCAACAAAATATAAAATTTCACCACGAAAAACCTTCAAACTTAATTCCCTAAAAATACAAACAGTTATAGTATTGGCACAAGGTTGATTAACGATAAAATAATGGTATCAACCTGCCTTTTATTTACGCTTATTTCATGCTAATAAATAGTAGCTATTTATACAATATAGTATAAGCGACCAATCAAAACAGCGGCATAAGATAATAAAAACCTGTCATGAGTGTCAACTTAATTTTGATTTATACCATATATGGTATTAGTAAGGCTTAAGTTGCAGTAAGTAGTTATTCTACTTACAAAACTTATAACGCAGCTAGACATTATTTTAAACAACAAGGTTGATCAGTTATTTATTCGGGTTAGTATCATTCTTATTGAACGAGCAGATAGCTGTACGCGCTTTGCTATATGTGGCGATCAATCTTCCTATATAAAAATAAATAGAATAAAAAAAGAAATAGCAAATGCTATCATTGGCTTTATAAGAGATTGGTACGACCGAGTGGACTCGAACCACCGACCCCCACCATGTCAAGGTGGTGCTCTAACCAGCTGAGCTACGGTCGTACACGATAGAAAAGCGTTGAGTGAATCAACGAGCCGCTATGTTAGCGATCTGTTTTATGAGTTGCAACTCTTTTTATAAGCTTTTTAAACTAACTGGCTAGTAATACATCACTTTGTCATATTTTTAAGCTTAAAAACCTTAGGGCGTGTTTATGTTTGCAATATTTTGCTCTAAACGTTTTTGTATTACTCTTAATCTTAAACCAAGCAATATAGCCGCCGTAGATAACCCAGAAATAAAGCCAATCCAAAAACCATAAGGCCCTATTTTAGGTATCACCCAATCGGTTAATCCAAGTATCAAACCGACTGTTAACCCTACTAACCAGTATGACACAAAAGTAATATATAACACCGATTTAGTGTCTTTATAACCTCGCAAAGCCCCTGCAGAAATGACTTGAATCGTATCTGAAAATTGATACAACACCGCCAAAAACATTAACCCTGCAGCTAAATTGATAACATCTTGATCATGCGTATAAATGGCGGCGATTTGGTAACGAAAAACAAAGGTTAAAATAGCGGTAAAAATAGCCAGTAGTAAACCAAACAGAATGGAATTAAAACAAAACTCTTTCGCTTGTTGATATTTTTTATTGCCAACAGCAAACCCTACTTTAATGGTAACGGCCATTGCTAAACTCAACGGCACCATAAAGACTAAACTCGAAAAGTTAAGCGCTATTTGATGACTTGCCACAACTTGTGCACCAAAGGGCGTTAATAAAATGGCAACAACAGCAAATAAACTGACTTCAAAAAGTAAAGATAAGGCAATAGGAATACCAAGTTTCAAAACATTTTTAATTTCATACCATTGCGGCCAATAAGCCTTTTGAAACAACGGTGCTTGCGCTAATTTTTTTGAAACAAAAGTGTAAATAAGCATACCGAAAAACATCGCCCAATACACAATAGCGGTTGCAACACCACAACCTGCGCCTCCTAATGCGGGTGCACCCAATTTGCCATAAATAAAAATATAATTGGCTGGTATATTAATCAGTAAGCCAATCACGCTAATGATCATTGTTGGACGAGTAAATGAAAGCCCTTCACAATAGTTTCGTAAAACTAAATACAAACAAAACCCTGGCGCTCCCCAAACAATAAAGCCTAAATAATCAAAAATTAACGTTTTTAACTCTTTCTCTATCGTTAACTGTTCAATAAACAAAGGAGTTGCGAGGTAATAAAGTGCGATTAAGAACAGCCCAAGCGTGAGTGCAATCCATGCAGTTTGGTAAGTCATTTTGGCAATATTTTGAAATTGTTTCGCCCCTGCTAACTGTGAGACGATAGACGACAAGGCGATGATCACACCATAAATAGTTAAAATTAAAGGTAACCATATACTACTTGCGACAGCGACTGCTGCCATGTCAGTAGCACTAACCCGCCCTGCCATAACCGTATCAGCAAAACTCATTAAATTTTGGATTAGTTGAGCAATAAGTATGGGGTAAGCAAGTTTCATTAAACTTTTGCTTTGCTCAATAAATGTCTTTAAGTGCATAGAAATCTAATTATTTTTTTAGGGAAGCAGAAAAAATAGCATTATACGTAAATTATACTCGCTAGAATAAATTAGGGCGTGTTTATTTTTAAGCATTGATGAGGGTTTTGACGATAATTATCTATTTGAATAAGTGCTAATACAATAATAACCCCATGTTGCCTGCTTTTATATTGAACAAAAGTCTAAACTCAAAAGGTTAGCACACTCTCGTTAATTCAAGGCAAATTTATGCTTACAATAACAAAGCTATTGTAAGCATATGTAAACCCAGCCAAAAGTTAAGAGTAACTTTTGAAGAACGTTCACGAGCCGCCTAGCGATGAAGGCATAGATAGCCTTTTATAAGTAAATAGTTTGCTTTAACGGCTATGCTTATATCCTGCGCGCATATAGGTGTCTATAGCTCTTAATACGTCACTACGGCAAATAGTACCTAACAATTCACCATCATCATTGATAACGGGATAAACTTTTGGTCGATTATTGGTCATGCTTTGCGCAAGTTCAACAATGCTGTCATAGGGTTTTACCGACAAAACATCTTTACGCATTAAGCTTGCTACTGTTGTTACATGCTCGTTATGATAATTTGATTCGAGCATTTCTTTTAGCACATCAATTTCAGATAAAAAACCTATTAGCTGGCCTTTCTCATCAATAACTGGCCCACCAATTTGCCCCGTTTTTAAAAAACGTAAAGAAGCGTCTTCTACCACCATATCCTTAGTAAAAGTTACAGGATAAAAATTCATATATTCTTTAACTTGTATTGATCTCACGGGCTTCTTCCTAATTATTGTTCCACTTAGTCTTCACTCGGGTTTGTTAAGCTTTCTCGGTTGTTTTTATTAAAAATCTCTATGCTTAAAATGCATTTACCTCAACAATAATTCAACCGCAAAAACCTCAACTCTCCCTGTTAACTGTAGTCGATAAAAGTTAATAATTCATGGTGTTATATCAATTATTCTTTGAATATTTTAACAACAGCTGACTCTCCTTGTTTACGGCTTGCACGATACATACCCGAGCTATTAAAAGGCATGGCAATGTTACCTTGGCGATCAACAGCAATAATACCACCAGAGCCACCTGCTTTAACTAAAACCTTGTTAATAACCGTATCGGCTGCGTCTTGTAGCGATATACCTTGATATTGCATACGAGCACAAATATCAGCAGCAACATGATAGCGAATAAAATACTCACCATGACCTGTAGCAGATACCGCGCAACTGTCATTATTAGCATAAGTTCCCGCACCTATAATCGGCGAATCACCAATACGCCCAAAACGCTTTGCTGTCATCCCACCTGTACTCGTACCAGCAGTTAAATCACCATATTGATCTAAGGCAACCGCTCCTACGGTGCCATATTTATATTTAACATCAAGCTGTTGATAAGCCGCTTTAATACTTTTTGATTTTGCGAGCTTTTCTGCAATTTTCTTTTTGGCTTTAAGTAGTGATTCATAGCGTTTTTTTGTATCAAAGTAACTATTTTCAACCAGTTCAATTCCTTGACGTTTTGCAAATTCTTCAGCGCCCTGCCCACTTAATAAAACATGTACTGAGTTTTCCATCACTTGTTCTGCTAAAGCGATTGGGCTTTTTACCTGTTTTACGCCAGCAACTGCACCAGCATTGAGGGTTTTTCCATACATAATTGAAGCATCAAGTTCATGCTCACCCTCAAAAGTATAAACAGCACCACGACCTGCATTAAATAATGGTGAGTCTTCCAATACTTGAATTGCCGCAATAACAGCTTGTTGGCTTGTACCACCTTTTTCCATAACGGCATAGCCTTTATCAACCGCTTCTTTTAATTTACTTTTATATTTAACTTGCATTGCCGCTGTCATTTTATTCTTATCAATAGTGCCCGCACCACCGTGAATGGCAATAGTAATAGGATATTGCGTTGCTAAACTAGCAAACGCACTACAAGCGATAAGCGCAATTATTATTTTTCTTATCATGGTAAAACCTTATATAAAATGCACCCAAAAGGTATTTTATGTCATTGCTGACATATCAAGATAAAATCCATTTAATTTGTTGCCGTCAAGATCCCTAAAATAACCCGCATAAAAGCCTGCTACTTCATCTCTAAAACCGGGTTTGCCTTCATCGGTTGCACCAAGCTCCATGGCTTTTTGATAAAAAGCATCTACTTCTTCTGGTGAGCTAAATTCAATCGCAACCATAGTGCCGTTTCCCGGTGTTGCTGTTTGACCATTAAATGGCTTAGTAATCGAAATGCCCGGTTGCTCAGGCGATTTTGACCACGCAACAAAGCTATCGCTCTCAAGAAAACGTTTAGCTCCAATAGAGCCAAAAAGTTGATCATAAAACGTAACCGCTTTAGCTAAATCATTTGTTCCTAATGTAACGTAACCTATCATGGCGTTCCCCTTTTTTAATTCTTAAAATAGTGAACCTGAGTTCAGGTTCGTTAAAAACTATCAAGCATTGATTTATTAAAGTCGTCACTTGATAGTGTTAAGTTTAGGCTGGATATTTTTTCTTGTATGTCGGCAAGTGCTTTTGTTGTTGTCGACAAAGTTAGCGTATTGTCATCTAATAAATACACTTGCTGCGATGCTTGGTAGTAATAAAGTAAAATAATCAAGGCATTTACATCATTTTCATCTGCTCGAGCTTTAATTTTTTTTAGTTTACGGTAAATTAAGTTCATTAACTGTTTTAACTGCCAAACATAATAAACTTCTTTGAAAAAATCATGTTCACGCAATTTACTCAATACGATGGCTGAAGTGAATAACCCTAAAATAACGCCTGTTAAATTGTAGCGAAAATTACTACCTTCACCATCGCTAAATAAGGCAATAAGCACTTGACCATAAATGAGTGAAAGCAAGGTAAAACCAAGGATAAAACCAACAATAATAATATTTAAATGTTTACGATAGCGTGCTTTATTAATTTCTATTAATTTCATGTAAAACCTTTTAAAAAAATACAGTAATTTGCTGTATAGAGTCATTACACATAATGCGCCTATTTCAAGAAATATTGCCGCATTAAAAAGTAATGACTATAGACGTTGTCATATAAGTCAGCGATAGTGCAAGTGCTATCCGCTCACTATCCTATTTTTTACGATAAACTTAGGGCGTATTGACCTTTCGAGTTTGAATTTTGTTCACTTAATTTAGAGGACATGCTGTGAGCCTTTTAGCTAAGTTAGCATAACGTTTAACTTTTTGTTGTACCGCTTGTTGCCAAACCGTAGACTTTGCCACAACACTCAAGTGTTTTTTAGCACGCGTTATCCCAGTGTAAAGTAATTCTCGCGATAATAATTGATGATCACTTTGTTCTGGTAATACCATCAAAACATGCTCAAATTCTGAGCCTTGAGTTTTATGAATTGTCATCGCATATACGGTTTCATACTGAGGCAATTGACTGATCAAAAAATAGCGGTAGTTTGTTGGCTCATTTGTACTGTTTTCTTCAAAAGCTGGCTGATCTGTATTGGTTTCAAAAACCGCCATTAAATGCCCAGCTTGATCTTGCCAAATAAAACCAATATCACCATTAAATAACCCCGTTTGATAATTATTTTCACTGATCATAATGGGTTGACCATGATATAAACTATTAATCGCTAATACTTGGCCACTCTTTTGTTGCCATAACCTTTGCAAACGATTTTTTATTTCTTCATTAAAAAATTCAACGCCACTTTTTCCTTGTCGGGTGGCCACAAGTACTCGAAATTGTTTAAAACACTCAAAGGCTTCATCTATGGTGTTGCAGTCAAGCAAAGGTAAAAAATACTGCTTTACTAAAGGCATTAAATAATCGTTATCAGCCGTTAATGTTTTGCTCGATACGTGTGTAAGTTGCGAGTTTTGCTGTTGCAATAATTGCCAACTCGAGTGACTTTCACCCTCGATAACCGCCTTGGCTAATAAACCAATGCCGCCTTCACCGTCAAAGCGACGGCTCTGCGTTAGTAGCGTTAAATGATCGCTAGCATAACTCTCTTTTGCGAGAAAGCTGCTAATGTTTTGCCCCGTTAATTGCTGTAAATAAGTCATATTAGTTTTGCTATAGCCTAAGTGCGGCTTAGGCGCTAATTCATTTAACACTGACCCAGATTGCACCGAAGGTAGCTGGTCGGCATCACCGAGTAATATGACTTGGCAATGTTCAGGTAAGGCTCTAAATAAACGAGTCATAAGAGCAAGATCAACCATAGAAGCTTCATCAACTAACAACACTTCAATCGCCAGTAGATTATCTTGATGATGTTTAAACTGTAATTGGTTAGGAATAACCCCAAGTAAACGGTGTATGGTTTGTGCTTGCTCTGGTATTGCCGCTAAAATATCATCGCTAAGCGTATTAAGTTGGCGGCGAAATTGGCTGACTGTTTTACCAATAGATTCAGACAAACGCTGCGCCGCTTTACCTGTAGGAGCAACCATAGCAATAGTTGGTAATGCTTTTTGTTGTAACTTAGCCTTTAAAATAATGGCTGCTAATAGCTTAGTTACCGTATAAGTTTTACCCGTACCTGGCCCACCCGCAATAATAGTAAAATCTTTATTAAGTGCATTGGCTACACTGATCATTTGCCAATCTGGTTCTTTATTTTCCTTTACATTTAATGACTTAGTATCAGGAAACACACAATGCAAACATTGTGTTAAAAGTGCTAAATCAGTTTGTTGCCTTGTACCAGTTAATTTACCTTTTATTGCTTGGGCTAACTCTTTTTCAAAATTAAAATAACGACGTAAATATAAACAGTCATGCCAATAAATAACGGGCATGTTGGCGTGTTCGTCAAAGTCAACACTTGAAAAAAGTGCTGTTAAGCGCTCTATGCTGGGAAATTGAAAGCCTTTTTTGGCGTCAACATTTGTCTTTTCATCCGCACTTGCCCAACATTGCCCCGCAATAACGTGAAGAGGTAAACAGGTGTGTCCTTGTCGCAAACTTTCACTAAGAGCCATAAACACATGATAAAGTAGTTTATTATCTGCTTGGTTGTAGGCATAAACTAATTGATTCGCTAGATAATAATCAATACTTTCAATGTTAGCTAATTGCTGGCTTGCATGCAGAAAATGCCGATAATGTTTATTTTTCATCACTAATTCCTGCCGTACCAGTAAAAATATTATCAAGTCGATTCAATTCATCTTCTTTAATCTCTCGATAAAAAACACCTGAGCCATGATAAGCAGGATCCGTTGTCATGCCACGTAAATATAAATAATAAACGCCACCAAAATGCGCGTTAACACTATAATTTTCGAGACGTTGTTGTAAATAACGATGTAGTGCTAAAGCATAAATAAGATATTGTAGATCATAATGATTTTTTTCTATATTGCTTGCTAATTGGCTAACACTATAATCATTAAAGTGATCACCTAAATGAGTCGATTTATAATCAGCTAAATAAAATTTACCCTGATAACAAAAAATCAAATCAATAAAACCATGCATCATACCGTGCAACTTTTGATAATGAGGTAAGTGTAATTGTTGAGTGTCTGTTTTATGGGCTGAATTTTGTCGATGCTCAACTAATAATTGCGTAAGTTGTGACGCTTTTGCTTGCTCCATCGGAAAATAAAACTCACTTTCGCGCAAAGTTTGTGAAAAACTAAGCTGCGACAATGAAAGCTTTTTCTCTAGATCTAATGGCGTTTTTATTATCTCATCAAGCCATGCTATCAAGTCTGCTTGTTGCTTTGGTTGATCATCAGTTGCCATAGTATTACTACGATGCGCCAATAAATCACCATAGTGTGCTAAGGGTTTAGCCAGTGTTTCTTGCCAATTAGCCGCACTAAAGTCAGTTTTTTCTAAGATATTATGTAGCAGGTTACCAGTATGAGCCCCTTTAGCTAAATTAAAACGTAAATAAGGGCTTTGTTGATTTTCATCAGCTATGTCAATGTCGAGCGCTTGATCTCTATCTGGGCTTGAAACACGACTATGGCGAATATTTTTACTTAACGACGTAAAAGAGCTTAACCACCAATTCCGCTCTATTTTCCCTGTAAAGTTGGCAACTTTTACTGGCTCATTAACTGCCGTTGGTATTATTTTAGGATGATTTTGTTTTGATATTATTTTCTCTTCACAAACATCAATAACCGTAAAGCCTATGGCATCATTTTGTTGTATCGACAAGGCTGTTAAGGTGCTTATTATATCAACATCTTTGTCCCACTTTAATGTACGTCCTAACGGAGAGTTTTCTTTTTTATCAAAATTAGCGGTTAAAATATAACAGCGCTGTTCGGCACGCGTTATCGCCACATAAAGCAAGCGAATTGTTTCAGCATAAGCTTCATTTTGCATAGCTTGCTTAGCATCATCACTGGCATCTAAACTAAGTTTTAACTGACCTTGACTGTCATGATAGCTGATCAGTGAAACTGCTTTGTTACCAAACTGAAGCGGATCTTTATGCCGAGTAGCAAAAGGAATAAAAACCACAGGGTATTCAAGCCCTTTAGAGCCATGTTGAGTCACAATTTTAATCAAGCTTTCATCACTTTCTAAGCGTAACTGGGTTTCTATTGCTGGGCTTTCTTGTTTTATTTGCTGTTCAAACCAAAACAATAAAGCTTGTCCGTCTTGATGATGCTGGCTCGCTTGCTGTAACAATTCAAATAAGTGGATCAAATTAGTCAGTATGCGATCTTTTTCACTTTCAGGAATAACAAAGCGTTGATGCAGTAAATTTAACGCCATACTAATAAAGCTTTTTTGCTGCCATTGTTCTCTCAAAGCGGCAAAAGCAAATTTAAGATGTTGCCATTGCTGTTGATCTTGCTGACATTGATAAAATTGCTTCGCTGTAAAACCCAATAAAGGATTAGCTAAAGCAGCACTAAATAAACGCTCGTTCTCAACAAATAAAATCCCCTTTAAAATCGTCATCAGTTGATCGGCTTCTTTCGTTTTTAGCAGGTTTTCACGATCACTAAGGTAAACAGAGCTGAGTTCTTGCGCGAGTAATGCTTTTTTAATTTCAGCCGCTTCACTACCATCGCGTACTAAAATGGCAATATCTTTAGCTGCAAGCTTTTGTTCATCCTGATTAAGCAAACGTGTAATTTCTTGTGCACACCAATTTGCCATTGCGGGTCGCAACGATTGCTTACTGGCTTTATTATTTTGCTGATCAATCTCATTAAAATGCACAAATTGTAATGCCTTAAAATGCTTATCTAAAGGGATTAATTGTGCGCCCTTAGGAGAAACTTTTACCTGAGAATAAGGAATATCATAACCAAAAACATCTTGAGCAGAGGCGGATAAATCATTACCCCAAAAAAGGCGATTATATCCTTTGATCATCAAAGCAGATGAACGCCAATTAGTCTCCATTAACCACTGGTATTCACAATGTTTTCGCGCTGATAAGTACGCAAAAACATCACCACCTCGAAAAGCATAAATCGCCTGTTTAGGATCACCAATAAGATACAAAGCAGCAGCTTCTTGCTGAAAATATATTTTTTCTAAAATATTAAATTGCTGCGGGTCGGTATCTTGAAATTCATCAACTAAAGCAACAGGGTATTGTTCATAAAGGGTTTGTGCTAACTGCTGCTTTACATCATGATCAAGTGCTTGTGCCAGTTTAGTTATTAAATCATCAAAACTTAATTGATTTAATTGCTGTTTTTTATCAAAGAGTGCTTGGCGAATCGCTAATACACCTTGATGAACAATAGCAAAAGCTGCCGCCTTTTCCCTATTTTGGGCTAAGTTTTTGTGCTGTTTTTGTAGTGCTTTAAGCGGAGCAAAAATAGCATTAAGTGCTTCTTTCTCTTTTTTTCTTGAATAACGAGTACCATTAAAAAAAGCATTAGGCATACTGGCTTTAGCATTTTCAATATCAACTAACACAGCATTTAACCAATCAAATAATGCAAGGTATTCTTGCTGACGCTTAATCCTATCTTTGTGTTTATCAACTAAATGGGTAAATAAAAACTCTTTATTACTTGCCAACGCGGCTTTCGCAACTTGGGCTTGCTGCATAAAGCGTTCAACAAAATAGTCAACTGATAACACTTCTACTTGAGTTGTTTGCTTTATAGCTGTTGAAAATTGCGTAACAAACTGTTCAGGGGTTTGCCAAAAGTGCGCAAGAAGTGCAAAATTTTCTGGTGCTTCTTTGGCTAAATGGCGATAAAAATCTTGGGTGGCTTCAACGACCAGTTCTTGACAATCGCTTTCCATAACCGCATTAAAAGTCATCCCTGTGGCAAAGGCATGTTGACTTAACACCCGTTTACAAAAACCATGAATAGTATAAATAGCCGCTTCATCTAAATAAAGTAGTGCTTTTTTAAGTAAGGTTAAGGCTTCATTTTTAGTAATTTTTTGTGCTAGGTGTTGAAAATATTCTTCTTTTTCAACTAATTCATCCCAATGATTGATGGCCTCTCGAATACTATTATCAATACGCCCTCGTAATTCTTCTGTAGCGTCTTTGGTAAAAGTCATCACCAATATTTGTTCAACATTAAGCTTACGCTCTAATAAAAAACGTAAATAAAGCCGCGTAATATTGTAGGTTTTTCCGGTACCGGCACTTGCTTCAATAAGGTGTTTACCCACTAAAGGAATGGTGTGAGCACACAGCTGTTTAATGGTTTGACTCATAATACCTCACTCACATCCACTTTCTCGGTTTGCAATGCTTGGTAAAGATCATGGTATAAAGTGTTAATGTCGTCGATAATAAGCTCAAATTGAGGGCAACTTCGCCAAAAAAATTGCATATAAGGATCTCGAACATAAGCACTAAAAGCCTTATCATCGTGCCAAAAATGCTCCAATTGTTGTTGTGAGCTAATGTTAACAGCCTTTTCTTTACTACGCCCTTTGGCAATAGCATGACAACATTGTGCTCCTAAATCGCCATTAAGTAATAAGGCTTGTTGCTGACCTTTTAAGAAAAATTGTAGAAAACAACAAAGTTTCTCACGGGCACTCTCGGCTTGAGTAAATGAAAGCTCAGCAAAATAATGTTGCGCAATTTGGCGAGTTTGACTATTAAAATACCAACCGACACTTTGTTCAACGGCATTAAGTTTAAGCGCAGCACCATCTGCATGATGAATGCCTTGTCGGCTATTTTGTTGTTGCCATGCTAAAATAAATAAGCGCTGTAAATATAAGTGAATATAATCTTTTGCTTTAGCGCTTGAGCTACGATAATTAACACATTGTGCAGCTTTTATTGCTAAATTTGCTTTCAGGGTAACCGTAACACCATCAAGCGGTAAGATCAGTTGATACTGATGAATTTCAGCGTTATGAGCATCGGCATCAATAATAGTGTTAGCTAACGCTTGGCTCTCTTGTTGCCAATTATCAAACTGCACTTTTACGGTTGGCAGATCAGGAAATTGCCCACTTAACGATGCCGCTTGGATCACTTCATCAGGTGTAAGGTCTTTATGTAAATAGCTAGACAACAACGCTTGTTTTAGCTGATAAATAGCTAAGTGGTTAGCGGCAAAGGGTTCAGTATCACTTAACTCAGTGTCGTAGTTTTCAAAATGTAAATTAAGTTGTTTTTTGGCAAAAAATCGACTGGGGTGATCAAAAAAGTCAACCAGCGTTTTTAAATCAATAGTTATTTCATTAACCGCCAGTTTATCTATAATAAGCTTTGCTTCAACATTATCAATATTATCTTCTTTTTTTGCTGTGCTTGCTAACGCTAACCAATGCGGATCAAAACTTGGCAGATCACCTTGATAATTTCGCTCACTAAAAGCCTGCATCGGAAGCTGACGAATACAAGCCTCACTTGAGCTGTGTTCTATACTCTGTGATGAATTAAGTAATGACCAACCATAACCTAAATCAAGATATTCCATTAACTCTTTTAAAACTAAAGACGGCTGTAGTTCATTGTTGTTACGAATATTTCGCCCTTGGTAACTTAAGTATAACGCTTTACGAGCACAAATAATGGCTTCGAGAAATAAATAACGATCATCCCCCCGTCTTGAACGATCACCTACTTGTGCAGGTGTTGCAGCCATTAAATCAAATCCTAACGGTTGCCGTTGACGAGGAAATTCTCCATCATTCAAACCTAATATGGCGATTATTTTAAATGGAATACTGCGCATGGGTAGCATAGAGCAAAAAGTAACTTGCCCCACAAGAAACTGCCGACCAGGATCAGGCTGACTAAAATGGTTTTGCAAAAACTCTCGAATAACCACCAAATGAATGGGCTGTTGATAATGACTTTCTTCACAATAATCAACCAAATCAGCTAAAGCTTGTTGAATAATTTCTATGGCGGCCTCATCTGCGGTTGCAAATAAGTCGACTAATAATTCTTGTAAAAAGCTCAACCATTGACTGGCGGTTTTCTCTGTCGACATTTGTTTAGCAAAATAATGTAATTGTTCAATTAATTGGCTAAGTTTTCCTAGCAATAAGGCATCATTACCTTCAATGTCTGGCAGTAATAACTTGTCTTGAAAAACATGGCTTTCATCCCCAAAAGTAAAGCCTAATAACAAACGCGATAAGCCATAATGCCAAGTAAATATATGACTCTCTTGAGAAAGCTTCAAAATGTCTTGTTTGTGCTCGCCATCTAATCCCCAATGAATTGCTGCGTGCTCTAACCATTGCGTTATTTTTTCAATATCATTTAAGCTTAAATCAAACTTCACTTGTAATGCGGGTAAACGCAGTAAACTGATAATTTTAGAAACCTGAAAACGGCTATCAGGTAGTTGCAATAATTCTAAAAAAGCCGCAACCAAAGGTTCAGAATCCTTACTCACCCTATCAGCTATAGAACAAGGCAACGGTGGCACATCATCCCCCATTTCTTGCCATGAACGGCTGAAAACTGCATCAATATAAGGTGCATAATGTTCAACTTGAGGACACATAACCAAAACATCTTTAGGTGTTAAAGTCGCATCTTGATTAAATTGATGTAATAACCAGTCATGCAAACCTTGTACTTCTCGCAAGGCACTGTGGCAACTTGTGACCACAATTGAATTATCAACACGATATTGAGGCGACAAGCGTGCATCTTTTAGTGCGAGAATATCGTTTTGCACACAATGTAAAACGGTTGTTTTAACTTCACTGTTTGGCACTTTTTCTTTTTGAGTCACTAAATTTTCATCGGCTTGTTCAAAAGCATCAATATTAATAGTGCTATATTGTTGTAATAACGCTAAAAACTCTCGTCCTTGCTGACCTAAATTAGCCAACAGTGGATTGCCGATCAATTCGCTCAATTGCTGATCTTCCTCAAGAGCAGCAGTTGTCCATTGGCTTAATGAGTTAACAGCTTGTTTTTCAGTTAAAATATCTCCCCAATAGTCATAACAAGGGTTAAGGTGGAAAAAATGCACATCAATATGTTCACTTAATGCACTCATAAATTCTAACCAAATTGGCGCAAGTGAATTAATACCAAAAAAAGATAAACGCTCAGGCAATAGGTGTTTATTTTGGGCAATATTTTCAATGGCTGAGTTGATCATAACTTTGGGGTTATATTCAAATTCAGCCGTTAATTTAAGCCATAACTTTCGTTGCCACCGCATTAATACTTGCGTGCTTTCATTTTGCAAAAAGTCGGCACTGATTTTATTTTGCTGCCAATCGTCTAACCATTGCGGGCGAAAAATTAAATATTGTTCAAATAAATCAGCTAATTGTGTTGCCAGTTGAAAACGTTTTAATAACGCTTGCGTGGGTGTTTTTTCAGTATGCCAATAATCATTTACTGCTGCAAAATCGTCATCAGCTAATACTGCTGTACTTGCCAGTAATTTATCAATACGCCAAGTCAGCACTTCACGAGAATAAGGCGACTGCTCAGGTACTTTATCTTCACTGGCTAAGGTTCGTACTAATTGCCATAAATATTGTGACGGCAAAGCATAACGAAAATTCATGCTAATACCGCGTTGTTGTGCTAACGATAAATTCAGCCAATGCTGCATTCCCGCGTTATGAACAATAATAATTTCTTGGCTTAAAATAGGTAATGGAGATACTTGCTGAATTTTATTCAGTAGTGCTAATAAATTCTCCATTTTATTAGCAGGATAGAGATAAATCAAAGCAAAGCCTTAATATAAAATAATATTGTTTTTATCGGTAAATTTAACCACAGACAGGCTTTTAATACTAGCGTATATATTTTAAAGTAACTAAAAAACTAACCAAGTATCGCCATGCCAACATTTAGAGAATATCACCAATACGACGCCTTAGGTTTAGCTGAATTAGTGCGTAACAACGAAGTGAGCGCAGCAGAGTTACTCACAACAGCGATAACAAAAGCTGAAGCGATAAACCCTAAAATAAATGCCATTATTAATCCGCTTTACGATTATGCTAAACAAAATTTACCGCACTTAGCTCAGGGTGTTTTTACCGGCGTACCCTTTTTACTAAAAGATTTATTGGCCGATGTAAAAGGTATTCCAACCAGTAATGGTTCGCAAGCTTTTGATGGGTTAATTCCACAGCAAGATGCAACCTTAGTGAACCGTTTTAAAAAAGCAGGAATTAATATTTTTGGCAAAACAAATACACCCGAATTAGGCTTGATGGGAGTAACAGAGCCAAAAGCCTTTGGAGCAACAAAAAATCCTTGGCATTTAGCGCATACACCGGGTGGTTCAAGCGGTGGTAGTGCTGCCGCAATTGCCGCTGGCATTGTACCTATGGCATCAGGCGGCGATGGTGGCGGCTCTATTCGCATTCCAGCATCTCATTGTGGTTTATTTGGTTTAAAACCTACACGCGGACGTAACCCAAGTGGCCCTGTTCATGGTGAACATTGGGACGGTGCAACATGTGAACACGTTATAACCCGTAGTGTGCGAGATAGTGCAGCAATGTTAGATGCCACCCATGGCGCAGAGTTAGGATCGCCTTTTATTTTATCCCCTCCAGAACAAAGCTATTTATCGGCCATAAAAACTCCACCAAAACCCTTACGTATTGGCTTTACCACTCAATCACCTTATGGTGGAGCTGTAAGTCAAGACTGTAAAAATGCCGTTGAGCATACAGCCAAATTACTGACTTCACTTGGACATAAAGTTGAAGAACATACTCCAAATTATGATAGTGAATTACTCATTGAAGCTTATTTAACTATGTATTTTGGTCATATTGCAGCAGATATTAAACAGCTTAAACAAAAACTAGGGCGCAATGCAGTCAATAAACTTGAAGATAATACTCAGTTTTTAGGTTTGTTAGGGGAATGTTTATCTGCAGGTGATTTTGTTAGCGCTAAACATCATTGGTTTGAATTAAAAAAAGCCATGGATATATATCATCAACAATACGATTTATTCTTAACACCAACCGTTGCCGACTTACCCGTTAAAATTGGCGCTTTAGCTATGACACCCGCAAAACTATTACAAACCAAGCTAATTAACACCTTAGGCGCCGGCGTCGCTCGTTTTGCTAAGAAACCTTTACTGAGCATTGTAAAAGCAGAAGCCAGTAAGAATTTAAACAAAACACCTTTTACCCAACTAGCCAATTTAACAGGGCAACCAGCAATGTCTGTTCCTTTATATTGGAGTAAAACAGGATTGCCCTGCGGTGTTCAATTTATAGCGCCCTTTGGTGATGAACAAACCCTGTTTAAATTAGCCGCTCAATTAGAGCAAGCTCAACCATGGGCTTCTAAATTTCCTCAGTGGGTTGAAGAATTATAGTGTAGTGCATGCGCTATAAAAAAGGTCACTCGCTTTAAATGACTATTATTTTTTAATGGTTTTAATTTGCCGTTTAAATTGTTTAAAGTATTGTCGGTGTTTCGCCAACAGCGGTTGTTTTTCTTCTGCTGATAATGCTTGATAATGTAACTTTTTATAGGTTTGGCTTAGTTTTTTAAAACTCACGCCTACCTTAGGCAAATATTTCATCACTTGCTCTGCAAATTCATCAAAAGACTGTTGTGGTACTTTTTGCACGCCTTTATCTGCCAATAAGCTTAGTGCGGTTAAATAGTTTTTTTGCCAAAGTGGATAATTAGGTTTTATTTTTTGACTGCGATTAGTTAGCCACAACCACAATAATATACTGGCAATAGCCAGTGCCATAATCGTGGCTAATTTCCATAACGAAAAATGCCCAAACCAACGATTTAATAAGTCTAACTGACGCTTATTGTTATAACCAATAACCCAGCGTGTCCATTGATAATCAAGTGCATCAAGTTGTTGGCGAAAAAAGTTTAACCAAGCAATATGGCGATAATTTTGCAAATTAAAGATATCAGTATTAAGTGCAGCTTGCTGTTGAAATAAAGCAGATGAAAAGCCTTGCTCAACTCTTTCAGGGCTTACTGCGGCTGTTGGGTCTACCCTAACCCAGCCTTTACCCGCTAACCACACTTCACTCCAAGCATGAGCATCGTATTGATAAATACTGTAATAATTACCATTGCGGTTATATTCTCCTCCCATGTAACCGGTAACAACGCGTGCAGGAATGCCTGCTGCTCGCATTAAAAAAGTAAAACTACTGGCATAATGAACACAAAACCCCGCTCGGGTTTCAAAATAAAATTGATCAAGGCTGTTATTAATAAGAGGAGGTGGTTTTAACGTATAACTAAAACTTTTCTGCCGAATATCATTTAACACCTGCTGAATAATCGCTTCGTCATTATGGTATTGCGCTCTTAATGTTTGCGCTTTAGCTCGTAATTTAGGGTTAACCTGTTCAGGTAAAGCTAAATTTCGTGCTTTTTTTCCTTCATTCAAGCTAAGATCCATCGGCGTTTGCAAATAACTGCCTACGGTATAGCTCATTGTTTGTGTTATAGGTTGTTTAGTTAATAATGTATAGTCTGGCAGCATTACAATTTGAGCTTGCGTAACTTGTGCAACAGGCAAAGCATAAAGCCAATGTTGATAACTTGGTTCAGCAATGACTTGATATACTGTGCTTTCTCCTTGCGTTGCTTGATAGTTTATCGGGTTAAGTTCAAGGTTTGCTAACACATCTTCTACAGAGCGTTCACTTAACCTTGACCATTGCTTACCATCATAATTTTCTAGCACTAAAGCACGCCAATAAAGTTGATTAAACGCTGGCGTATTATTAGAAAAACTCACCCTAAAAACTAAATCTGACGATTTAATTAATTGTGCAATATCTCCCGGCGCTATTTGCTCAGACAAACCAGTTTTAGCTGATTTAGCCAAAGGAACTTGCCAAAATGGTGCCAAGCGAGGAAACACTATAAACAAAATAATAGTGAGCGGTATGCTCTGTAACAATAATTTAGCTGCACCTTTTAGAGGAAAGCTATAGTCTTGCAAGTTATTTTCGTGAAGTAAGAAAAAGGAAAAAAGTACGCTAACATTTACCAATATGGCAAAAATTAATAGGCTTGCAAAAGCTAAACTTTGATCAAAAATCATGGCTGAGGCATTAAGAAATAAACCGATTAATATTAACTGGTAAAAGTCGCCTCGTTTTTTTAATTCAAGAGTTTTCAATACATAAGCAAAAGCTAACAGATGCACCATAGTCAACAATAAGCCTAAGGTTTGGCTTGAAATGGCCAACGCAATACAGCCTAAAATAGCTATAATAAACAACACCCCACTCACAGGACGTTTAAATAAACCTGCCAAAATTGCACTTTGCCAAAGCAAGCAAAGTGCAATCAGCGCTAACATCCATGAAGTTAATTGCGCCATAATTAGTGAAAAATTAATTAATTGGCTAACCAACAACAACCAGTGAGTGGTGCTATTTAATGCTAAAGAAGGCGGTATTGTTTTAACCTCATTTACTTTTATGGCCTTGTTGTGGGTATTAAAGATCATATTAAGAAACCTTCGAAAAAACAGCTAAAGCATATAAACACTGTTCTAAATGCGCTTTACTGTGATCGGGTTCAATAAGCGTTCCGTATAAGTCTAAGCCAAAACGCTGATCGTTATGATAATACTGCTGAATTAAATAGCAGAGATAAGCGAGCTTTTTTTCAATATCACTACTTGGCATATTGGCCAACTTTAACCAAGTTTCACTACCTTGTGTGCTTTGGTATGACTTAGTTAACATCCCTTGCCCTTTCGCTAATTGCTTCCAAGCAACTTGTGTTAGCGGTTCGCCTTTTTGATAAGTTTTTAATTGATAAAAGTCATCGCCATGTTGCTCTAAAGCATGTCCTTGTTGTTCTTGCTCTTGACCTTCATGCGCTTGCGCTGTTAGCTTTAATGCTAAAGGTTTAGGATAAATAATAAATTGACAGTCAAAATCAAGCTTTGTCCAACACGTAAATAAGCCTAAAGCATATTCACTCGCAACTTTTACGCGCCCTGTTGAATAAACACCTCGTTTAACGGTATCGTATGGTACTAATACACCGCTATCGGTTGCCATTGCTGAAGGTAATATTTCTGCTACGGTAATAACTTTTTGTTTTTCAAAATTAAATGTTATGGCGAAACGTGCTTTATCGGACAAGAGTTTTATGGGTAAAAACACCCGATCTTCAGCAAAACCTTTCACCTCTTTTTTAGCGATAAGTGTTAGCCCAGACAAATTAAAAAAACTATGCAACATAACACTAATAAATAAACTGACTAAAAAATAACTCAGCAACATGATCAAATTATTTTGATAATTAGTGCCTAATAAAAAAAGTACTATAACAAACAGCAGATAGGCAAAACCAAAACGTGTAGGAAAAATAAATAAATTACGACTGTTTAATTGTTGTTGAGCTGATGCTGGAATACGCTTGTTGAGCCAAGTATTAAAACCTTGTTGCAAAAATGAAAACTGTGCCTGTTTTTTTTTCATTTTCTGCGCGACCATCATTTAAAAAGTAGCAGCATCAAGTTGCATTAAAATTTGCTCAGACAAGCTTTGTCCTTGTGTAGAAACTTCATTAAAGCCTGAGCTTAAACGATGCTGAGTTACAGCTGTAAAAACCGCTTGAATATCTTCAGGTAAAACATGATCTCTTTGTGCTATTAACGCCCACGCTTTAGCGGCTTGTAAAACAGCTTTTGCCGCTCTTGGCGATAACGGGTTCCCTGAAAAATCAGCCTCACGACTAAGATGACACAAACCAATAACATAAGACAAAATACTGTCTGCTGCATAAATATTATTAACTTGTTGTTGTAACGTTAATAACTGCGCTAATGTTAATACCGCTTTGAGGTTGCTTAATTGACCATTACCTTGACCATTTAAAATTTGTTTTTCAGCCTCAACTGATGGAAAACCGAGTGATATTCGCATCATAAAACGATCTAGTTGTGATTCAGGTAAAGGATAGGTTCCCGCATGAAATAGCGGGTTTTGTGTAGCAATAACAAAAAAAGGTTCAGGCAAGTGATGAGTTACGCCGTCAATACTTACTTGTTTTTCTTCCATTGCTTCAAGTAAAGCACTTTGCGTTTTAGGGCTTGCTCGATTAATTTCATCTGCTAATAATAATTGACTAAAAATGGGGCCTTTGTGTAGTTTAAAGGCTTGTTCTTCTGGTTGATAAATCGAAATACCGACAACATCGGCAGGTAATAAGTCACTGGTAAACTGCACCCGTTGAAAACTTAATCCGAGTGTTTTAGCTAAGGCTTGTGCTAAAGTTGTTTTACCCATACCCGGTAAGTCTTCAATTAACAAATGTCCTTTTGCTAATAAACAGGCTAAAGCTAATTGGGTTTCAGTTTTTTTACCAAGAATAACGGTATTAATTTGCGCTAAAGCGGCGTGAATAAGACTTTCCATAGAACAACAACTTCACAAATGACTATTCGCTTTAGCATACAATAAATAAACTAATTTAACAGCAGAACCATGGAGCTTTAACAGTTGTTTTTTGCAACAATTTGTTTGTTCTCGTTTTATTCTAGTTTTGCTCTTTAAGTAATTTAGAGAAGGCTTGATAAACCCCATTTGTCCAACCAAAGCCTTCTTGCACATTATATTCGCCACCATGGGCAATATTATCTAGCTGACAAACATTGTATTTTTCCATTATTTTGCCATGTTTATGATAATAACTTGCAACTACATTCTGCCAACGACGCATAATGGTTTCAGCCAAGGTATGATGATCATATTGTCGTAGCCCTTGTACCGCAAACCATTGTAAGGGCGCCCAGCCATTAGGCGCATCCCACTGCTGCGAGCTATTAATTAATGTGGTTATAAGCCCGCCTTCTTTTAAAAATAACTGTTGTAAATTTTTAGCAACTTTAGCCGCTTGTGCTGGTTTCGCTAGTTGTACAAATAAGGGTAAAACCCCAGCCAAAGATTTCACCTTACTAGGGTTTTGTTTATCAAGATCATAGTCGTAAAAAAAGCCGTCTTCTGCTGACCACATATATTGCATTATCGCATTGCCTCGTTGTTGAGCTTTTATACCATAATGAGCACTAGTGCTATCATCACCTAAAAAAGAATAATAATCAGCTAATAAGCATTCTGATTTATACAAAAGACTATTTAAATCAACAGGTAAAATGCGTGTTGTTTTGATTGAAGATAAGACATTTTTATGTTCAAGCCAACGAGAACTAAAATCCCACCCTGATTCACATGCCGCGCGAATATGGCGATAAAATGCTGCTTTTTTATCTACGGGTAAACCTTGAGATAGAATTATATCTTCTCGATAAGACTCAGGTCTTGGGCTAGCATTATCATCCCAATAACGATTTAGTAAACTACCATCGGGCATACGAACAACACGGCGGTGTTCGCTATGTCGCTCATCTACATCATAGCTACCTTGCATCCAAAAATTATACTCTAATGCTATCGCTTCAACCTTTTGAGCTAAAAAAGCTTTTTTATTTTGTTTAAACGGAAGTAATAACTCTACTAATAACGCTAAAACTGGTGGTTGCGAACGCGAGACATAATAACTGCGATTACCATTAGGAATACAAGCATAACGCTTTTGTAAATCAATAAAGTTATTTAGCATCGCTTCAACTAAATCAACTTTACCTGATTCAATTAAACCTAAAGCGGTAAAATAACTATCCCAATAATATATTTCTCTAAAGCGCCCACCCGGCACTATGTAGGAGTATTTTAAGGGTAATAAAGAACCCGCTGTGTTTTTATCAGCCTCTTTGCGCAACATTCCCCATAAATGTTCAATATATTGCGTCAGTGTATTGTTTTTGTCATCTACTTGAATATGTTCACTACTTGGCAAATAAAAGTATTCTTTAACAAAAACACTAAGCTCAACATTATTTGTTTGTGCTATCTCATATTTTTTCAAGATATCATCAAGTGCTATTTTGGGTATAGCATCAGCAAAAATTTTACTATCGCTAAAAATAGCGGCATTTTGCACCCGCTTAAATAATTCACTATTAAAAAAGGTAACACTTTCTTGAAACGTTTTCTCTTGTATTGCAGCTTGCGCCTTTAGTATTAAACTCATGTTAGCGATTTCCTTCTGCTGTTTTCTGCGTTAGCTTGCGAAAGAAGTACAGGCTGATCAAAATAAACAGCATAGGTATAATCGACATATAAAAAGCTTGCTGCCCCCCTAAAATCTCAAAAACAAAGCCAGTAATAACAGAGCCTGTTGTACCTCCTAAGGCAGAAAAAACAACAATCAGCCCCGTCATCGCTGCATGTTGAGAACGTTTCAAACAACTGAGCATTACCGAGTTAAGTGCTGGATAAATTGGTGCCATCATTAATCCTACTAAGGGTAATAAATAAGCCGCTAACGGTACTTCCAGTAAGCTTGTGATATTTTGAGAAAGTGGCTGACTGGTAAAAGGCAGAATAACTAAAATAATAAGGATCATCGTACCTAAACAAAAATTAAGAAATACATACCAATGAATATGCTTTAATAATTGCCCCGCTAATAAACGCCCTAAAGCTAACGAGGCAGCAAAAATACTTGTCATTTGAACACTAATATTTGTTGGCAAGCCAATAACTTCTCTATTAAAAGTTGGTAACCAAGTTCCAATACTCTGCTCTATTAATACATAAAGAAAAATAGAAATAATAAAGATCATAACCAAAGGTTGATAAGCCATTTTAAGCATATTAAAAAAGTCATAAAATAAACTGGCTTGAGCCTTTTCGGGCTCTGGTTTTTGTATAGATGAAGCCAAAACAAGCAAAAGGGCCACAATAATAATACCGGCTAAAGGATAATAAACATTAAGCCATTGCGTTGAGCTTTTTAGAGTTGGATCGATATACCAGCTAAATAGCCAATAACCAGACAAACTACCCAACATAAAAATACCTTCAATACTATTGAGTAAAGCTGAGTGTGAATTCGTTGAATTAGAAAGCTGACCAATAATGGAATAAACAGACACTTTAACTAAAGCAAAAGAAACACCTATACAGACAAACAATAATTTAAACACCCAAAAGCTGGCAATAATAGGAGTAATAATACAAGCGATGGTTACAATGATTAAACCAATCATCAAGGCTAATTTATAACCTATACGCGGAATGAATGAGGCAATAAAAAATGAAGCAAAAGCAATGGGTAAATCTTTAAACCCTTCTAAAGTGCTCGCTTCAAGCTTTGTAATACCTAAGCTATTTATGGATTGTAATATAACAATGCCAACACTGTTAAGCAGCATTGCAAAAACGAAATAACTTGCAGCAATTGCAAAAATAATAATAATTCTAGACATCAATCACATTTATCTTATTTGAATTTATTTTTTAGTCTATCGTTTTG
>WFQC01000012.1 GCA_015487235.1 Alteromonadaceae bacterium | reverse complement strand
GCCCTTCGGGAGCTTGCTCGATGCCCACTAACTGCGTTAAATTTATTTGATTTAGAATGACTAGATCTAAATAAATTTGCCTTGTTATTGAACATCGAGCATAGCTCTGAGTTGAGAAGAAATTTAATCAAATTGGTATTATATATTCAATATAGTCACACCAAACACTAAAATCAGTATATTTAAAGCGGCGATCTGTTGCCTTATACCATCTTGATTCAGCAAACGCGGTTAATTTAAATTTTTCTTTAAAGCCATCAATAGCCACATAACAACCTATTATGCGACGGGTTTCATTTTTTACTTTAATGCGTACAAATTGTTGTTGATTTATGTCGTGGGTAACTGTTATTTTTGGCATTGCCTGTATCAATGGGCTGCTTAACATAAAAAATAACGTTATAACAAAAATATTTGCTTTATTTACTATCATCTTAGCGTTGGCTTAATAACGTGAGTGTATTATTTGTTATATTAAAGTATTTTTTTGTTAACAGCCATTGAAAGCACTAAGCATAGTCACCATAACAGTATGCAGGTGCTTATACTCGTACTCCTTGACGATGCCTATAATGAGCATATTCAAGTAACACGAGTGTATATAGCGTTTATAAGGGCAACACGCCCAAGTGAAGTATTATAATAATTTATTTGAAAGAGAAAATTCATGGCTAACATTGTCCCAGTAAGAAAAGATGAACATAAAAATTTAAAAATATCAGCAAAACGAAATTTAGCACATGCGGCTAACCAACATATAGTTCCTGTCAATGCGCGTGAATTTGCTCAAGCTGCTACCAGTTTCCCGGTTGTTTTTGTAAAAGATCCTGAAACATCACGTGTACGTAGTGTGGTTATGTTAGGTCTTGAAGGAGGAGAAAACCTCTATTATCAAGATGAAAATTGGCATGCATTATATGCGCCTCAAGTTATCGGCATGGTGCCTTTTGTTTTAGGTTTAGACCCAGACAAAGAAAAAACACTCACTACCTGTATTGATTTAGATAGCCCTTTTGTTGGTGAAGATAAAGACTTACCACTATTTGATGAAGAAGGTAAAGAAACTGACTTTTTCAAAAATGTACAAGAATCTCTTGGTCGTTTATATGAAAGTGAAGTAGCTTCAGAGAAGTTTATTCAAGAAATGGTTGAGGGTGATTTATTACAAGAGCTTGAATTAACCATTAGTTATGCTGATGGTGAAAATAAAAAGCTTGTCGGTATTTTTACAATTAATGAAGAAAAAATTCAGCAATTAGCTGATGATAAAATTTTAGATTTTCATAAACGAGGCTTGTTTGTACCAATATACGCTATGCTTGCTTCTTTAGGGCAAATTAATCGATTGATCCAATTACGCAATGAGCGTTCAGATAAGAAAATTTCAGGCATTAAAATCACAACAGTTAATAACGAAAGCGCTGAAAAATAGTCTCATATTTTATTATTTTTCGATAAAAAGGGCTTAATAGCCCTTTTTTACTTTATAAATACTTACGAAAAATCAATTGCTTAATATCAATTTATTTGCTTCCTTGAGTATATAACTCGGCTAGTTTAAAGTATAAAGTAATTTTCCATTGCAGTAACAGATAAAAATGGCAAGACAGGACAACATATCAAAAGAGCTTGAAGAGCAAATCCAAACTTTTGCGGGTGACATTTATATTCAGGTGGAAGATAAAATTACCGCGATTGTTAACAGCTTAACCGCGCAACCGCAAACTATTTCACATGAGTTGGTGGAACAGCATCAAAGTTATCAAAAGCTGCTTAACGAGCATAAGAGTACGCAAGCCGCTCTTGAAAAAGCGCAGCAAGATGAGCAAAAAAATCAACAACAACTCGCTCAATTGCAAGATAAGGTGGAAGCCTTACAAGCAGAATTAGCCCAAAAAACGGCAGAGCTAACAGAGAATGTTAGCACAAAAGAAGCTAAAAATAATGCTTCAGAACATTCCATTAAAGACAAATTAGCAGAAATATCATCATTAAAAGCAAGCCTTGAACGCATTACTCAACAAGAGCAAGCTGCAAAAAATACGCTTAACCAGCTACAAGAAAAAGAAAAAAAACTATTGGCGGCTGAACAAAGTAGTAATGAAAAAATTCAAGCGCAACATCAAGAAATTATCACGCTTAAAGAACAATTACATAAGGCAACAAGTGATTATGAACGCTTATTGTCTGAACAAAATCAGCATACCCAGCTAAGTACAGAACAAATAAACAAAAATCAACAAGAAGTTGAACAGCTTACCGCGAAAGTTAATAGCCTAACGGATGAATTAAAGCAAACTAAATCGCTATTAACTCAAGCTGAAAAAGCGGAACAATCATTAGCAAGTCAACTTGCCGAGCAAAAATCACAGTTAGAAAAAGCCCGTAAAGACTTTGCTGATAAAGAGGCAAAGCTAGAACAAGCCATTAGTGAAGCAGAGCAACAACAGGCTAAAAAGATAGAGCGATTAACGCGTAAAAATGAAACCTTAGCCAAACAAAATGACGAATTAAAACGTAATTTATCTGACAGTCAGAAACAGGCAAAACAACATAGAAGTGCAGACGCTAAACAAATTAAGCAGCTAAAAAATGAATTACAGTCGTTAACCAAAAAGTCAAATAATTTAGAAAATCAACTACAGCAAAGTCAGCAACAATTAGTACAACAACAGCAAGCTTATGATAAGTTAGTTGCAGAGAATAAAAAGCAAGTTGAAGCACTAAAACAAGAAATAAAAGCCATAGAAACGGCTAATAATGAGCCATTAATAGCATTGCAACAGCAAGTAAAAACTTTAGAAGAAAGCAAACAATCACTCGAGCAACAAGCACAAGAAAGTGATACGCAGCTTAAAGCCGTAGAAGCTAGCAATAATGAATTAAACGAAAAATTGGCAACTACAACACAACAGCTGCAAAATAATGAACAAACTATTAATGAATTAAAAAGCCAAACAGACAAGTTAACACAGCAACATAGTGAAGAAATAGCTCAATTAAAACAGCAATTAGAAAAAACTGAGCTTAGAGCTAATGATGCAGAAACGCGTTTAGAATTTAACCGCGATAAATATGAGAAAGATGCTAATAATGCTCGTGAAACTATAAAATATTTACGCGATGAAAATTTTGAATTAAATGCCAAACTTGAGCAACAAATTGCAGAGCTTGAAGGCAAAGTTACTGAGTACCGTTTACGCTTTGAATATGCTCAACGACAGCTGCAAAAATAATATATTCTGTACAAAAATAAGTGAGCACATCGCATCAAGTTAATTGATATTATTACATAAGTTATATCGTACTCACGCCCTAGTTAGAAGATGGCCGATTCAATACGCATTGGCCATGCTGCTTTAGGCGTACTAAAACTTCCATTTAACCACATTGCTAAGGGCAGTTATTACTGTTATTTTTATGCTTGATTTTAAAGAACTTTCACCGTGGCAAGGTACTGCTTTTTGTGCTGCATTGTTAGAGCGAATGCTGCCAAATTACCAATTATTTACACAGGTTTCAGCCTTTGGTGATTATAAATTACTGCGTAATCAGCTTGATCTTATTTGGCAAAAGTTATCAGCTAGTCATCTTAAAATTAATATTGAGGCACAAGTTAATAAATTAGAATTACAAATTCCAGATCCTGAAAAATTTGATTTTTTTGGAGTATATCCAGCCATTGATACATGCATGGCGCTCATGGTTTTACTACAAGAGGGTCAAGAAAATAATGTTGATTATATAACGCAGGTGAGTCAGTTATCGTTAAATAGTGTGAGTTATTATATTGAATGTCTAGCCGCTCAAGATGCCGATCATAATGAAGCAATAGACGAGAGCATAATAGCTGAACACCCATTAATGCAATGGGAAATTGAAACCCAACAAGAAGTGTTTCATTGGCTTTTATCTGCGCCTGAAAATAAAGCAAGCTGTCAGCAACTTAAAAAGCTTGTGTTAGCTGAAGGCTTATCTAATTTAGGTATCGAAATAGGTTAGCAGGGCTTGAATTTTACCCTTTTAGGTAGAGAGTTGTAAGAAACAGGCAACCGCTTAACAAAAAGAGTTGCCTGTTTTATAGCCTTATAGGTTTTGAATTAAAGCCATACGGCTTTGATCCATTAAGCGGATATTTTTAAGGGTATAAGGGGCGTTTAAGCCTGAGCTTTTCATAATATTGCTGTCAAAACGTAATTCAATATTATGCTCACCCGGTGTGAGGTAATAAGCAGAACGACTTAACATCATTGGTACTTGCTTACCTGTACTATCTGTACCATACACTAGTCCACTCACTTCGTAGCGCCCTTCACTGGCAACCTCCAAACTAACAGTGGCTCCTGAAGAACGCATTGTTAATTCACCCTGAATGCGTGCCGTAGGCTTTGCAACGGCAAAAGCGACCTTTGCGTTACGGCGAATAGTCAAGCCATTGTCATTCGCTTTTGATTCTATATGCAATTCATATAATTCGCCGCGCTTGGTCGCAAGTAAACTATTAGGTACAGCAACTTGGTACTTACCATTGGCTTGGGTAAAGTTTACGGTGCGTTTTTCACCTGAAGGCATTTTTACATAAGCATGATTAGTGACGTTGGCTAAAGCACCTTTACTATTGCTTATTGCAGCGTCAAAACTAACGGTTTCGCCTTGAATATAGCTTTGTTTAGGTAAAGCTAAGTTTAACTTATGCTCACTACCTTTTTCTTTTACGTTGACGATATAACGTTGATTGGCAGCAAGTTTTTGTTTTACTTTTAATTTAAAATCACCTTTACCGATTGCTTTGTTCAGTTTAATTGCACTGCTGTTTGGAAAGATATTCGCTGTAGCTAAAGCCTCTTGGCTCACTGTTTGTTCAATCGCTTGCGACAAAGTATTATTGCCTTTTGATAGTTCAATTTGCTCAGGATCAATCGCAATAGCGGCAGGGGCAAACTCACCTTTTACTTTTTTACCTGAAAGGCGAATTAAAGCACCAGGTGTCGTTATTGCTAAGTCAACACCGCTATTTAATTGTTCGCCGGTTACTTCAAACCAATATTCATCACTAACAGCTTCATAACCTTGTTGCTGTAATGCAATGTGACTATTAGGTGATATTTTTTGGCTAAAATGAACGGCCTTTTTTTCAATAAAACCATCGGGTAAATCAGCAATAACTAAGTCACCTTCACTTGGGGCAATAATTTTTCTAATGGGTGCACTAGGTTTAATGCTTTTGATTGGCGCTGCTGGCTTGATGGTTTTTACTGCTTTTGCTGCGACCATACCACTAATATCATTTCCTTTTAATGATACCGCTTGTACTTGAGTTGCCGCGATCAGGGTGCTCAATATGCTTAATGCTAAGGTTGTTTTTTTCATGTTGAGCTCCTAAATATCGTTTCTAATAATAACGTCTAAATTAAAACAATCACGACGACTTTGTTGATGACTTAATGGTTCTCGACCATTAGTGCGTTGTGTGTCATAAAACCAAACACTACCAGCACCACTTTGTGATGAACAATTTAAGAAGCCATCAGAGCATGAATCTAACCAGTTTTGTGTGGTTTCAAGGGCAACTTGATAAACGTAACCAGCACAATAGCTATCACCATCCCAAAAAGCAGAATCTACATCACTACCGACAACGGCTTTAAAGGTTGCAGGCAAAGCAGGGCGGCCACTAGTGCCTAATAACCAATTTTGGTTGTAATATGCCATCCAACTGGTTTGTTGTTGTTTTACTGCATTGGAATCATAGCCTAATATCCAACCTAATGTTGTTTCAAAGACATTACCTTGTTGTACCGCATCAGCAAGCGGCGTACCTAAGCTTGAAGGTGCTAAGGCAATTACTTTACTGACTTTATTGATAATTGCAGGGTAGCGGCTGTCCCATGTTGGGTTTGACATAACCCAACGAACAACATTGCCACCATTTGAATGCGTTAGTAATACTAAATCAGTAATGCCATTGTTATTAATAAATGTGGTTAATTGGCTTGCTAGGCATCCTGATGCGCGGCTGTCCCACATGTATTGATCAAAGTCACAGTTGATCACTGTGTATTTACTGCTATCAGGTAATCCTGCTCGAACTGAATTTACAAAACTTCCTGTCCAGTAATCGTTATAAGCATCGGTTTGACTACCTGTGCCATGAATAAATGCTAGGCCTTTGGCTGCTAGGGCAGGTAAGGTTAGCAAGATACTACTTAAGAGTATTAGTGCTGTTTTTTTAGTCATAATTTGTATTTCTTTTCTGTTATTTTTTAGAGTTTTTAGTGCAGCTTTCTTGCTTGGTCGAACCTCCGACCTTAGAGGTTGAGTTAACTATATAGCATTTAAAAAAACCTAAAGGCAAGTATTAAAATGATGATTTTTTGATCGTTTTGCGCAGATTTTGGCTAGTAGTGTATTAAGTAGATACTCTAATTTTGATCTAGCTCAACTATATTGCTGTTACCTAATATTGTTGAGTTTTTACTCAGTGTTTGATTTTTTTGTTAAAAAAAATTTACTTTAAGGTAATAAAAAAGCGTCAAAACTTAGGTTTGACGCTTAACTTTTTTATTTGCTTAGGTTGAAAATTGATCAGAATGGTTTATTCATCGTCTTCAATTAAGGTCATTAATGAGGTATTTCCACCTGATGCGGTAGTGTCTATGCTGATTGTTTTTTCAGTTACCAAGCGTTGAATTAAATTATCGCTGTATTCTGAACTGATCACTGGCAAAATAGCGCCGTTACGTTGAGCGAGTTTTTCGGTCATGTAAGCGCGACGAGTGCAAGCACTATCAACAACAACGCCTGCCAAGCTAGGATGAGCTAATAATGCTTCCAAATGAGCAAGCTTCGCTACTTGTAGCACACCTTTAGCGGCGCCAGTACTGATAAATTTATCTCTAAAAGCTAAAGCTTCTTCGTAAAAAAGATCTGATACAACGGTTACAACCACATTACCTGTGGCTAAAGCGCTTACCATAGAAAGCACCCAAAAATGAAAACTCACATTTTTGTCAGCAAAACATAAGAGTACGCCGCGGTTTTCTAAGTACAAGGTATTTGATTCACCTGTTGGGCCTGGCAATATTTTTGCTTTTTTCAAGTGTTTTTCTATAGCAATGAGCTGGGTGCGAGAATCGGCTAAAGTTTGGCTTAGATCGTCCGCCAAATCGTCAACTATTTCAACATGCGCAATTTTAGCAAGTAACTGGCGTACATGAGATACACGTGTATTGAGATCAGTTAAACGCCATGTTTTTTCAGCTTGCTGTGCTTGTTGCATTAAAACATTGGCTTGACTTATTGCGCTATTATCACTCGCTAATGGAGTTATATCACCTGAGTTGTTTTCTTGTGGGGTTGATTTTTCTTTTAATAAACGCGGTAAGTAGTTGGGGCCACCCGCTTTAGGACCTGTACCTGAAAGACCTCTACCCCCAAAAGGTTGCACACCGACAACGGCACCAATCATATTACGATTGATATAAACATTACCTGCACGCGAAAGTTGAGCAAGTTTAGCCGCTCGACCTTCTATGCGGGTGTGAATTCCCATAGTTAAACCAAAGCCTGTGCTATTTACCTGCTCAATAACTTCTTCTATTGCATCGGCCTTAAAGCGTACAATATGTACACAAGGG
>WFQC01000011.1 GCA_015487235.1 Alteromonadaceae bacterium | reverse complement strand
TTTCTGTCTGCCCTTGTTGTAAAGCATAACCCTAAAACGAGTCAATCTTTAACCACCGTATCTAGACTAAAGTTTAATAGGATGAGTTAAAAAAGCTTGCTAGTGTGATTAGCAAGATAGGCTAATAGTCTCAAACAATGACAACTAAAAGCCATCTTCAATAGGCATATAAAAATAAAATACTTAGGAGAACATTGTGGAGAATGAGAATACATATTGGCGAGAAAATCTTCGCCTGATCTTCATCTGCCTCACCATCTGGTTTGTTGTTTCTTATGGTTTTGGGCTGTTATTAGTTGAACCATTGAACGCAATTAGGTTGGGTGGCTACAAGCTTGGCTTTTGGTTTGCACAACAAGGCTCAATTTATACCTTTGTTGGCTTAATTTTTTGGTATGGCGCCCAAATGAATAAGCTCGACAAAAAATATAATGTGGAGGAATAATAATGGAAGAACTAAAACTCTACACGTATATCGCCGTATTTGGCACTTTTGGCTTATATTTTGCCATCGCTTGGTGGGCTCGTGCAGGCTCAACCAGTGACTTTTACGTTGCTGGTGGTGGCATAACACCGATTCAAAATGGTATGGCAATTGGCGCCGACTGGATGAGTGCTGCATCATTTATCTCTATGGCGGGTCTCATTGCCTTCTTAGGTTACGGTGGTAGCGTATTTTTAATGGGCTGGACAGGTGGTTATGTACTGCTGGCAATGCTCTTAGCTCCTTATATGCGTAAGCATGGCAAATTTACTGTGCCAGAATTTATTTCTGATCGCTATTATTCAAATACAGCGCGCGTTGTGGCAGTTATTTGTTTAATTATTGCTTCACTGACTTATATTATTGGTCAAATGAAAGGCGTGGGTGTTGCTTTTTCTCGCTTCTTAGAAGTTGATTATGACTTAGGTTTATATATTGGTATGGGTGTTGTTTGGGTTTATGCCGTGTTAGGTGGTATGAAAGGTATTACTTATACGCAAATTGCCCAATATTGTGTACTTATTTTTGCTTACACTATTCCTGCTGTTTTTATCTCATTACAATTAACCGGCAATCCTATTCCACAACTGGGCTTAGGTAGCACATTAGCGGATGGTAGCGGGGTTTATTTATTAGATAAACTTGACATGGTAGTAACCGATTTAGGCTTTAAAGAATACACCACAGATAATATGGGTGGCACCTTAAACATGTTTGCTTATACCTTATCGTTAATGATTGGTACAGCGGGTTTGCCACACGTTATTATGCGTTTCTTTACTGTGCCTAGCGTAAAAGCAGCGCGTGCTTCAGCGGGTTATGCACTGGTATTTATTGCTTTACTTTATACTGTAGCTCCTGCGGTAGGTGCAATGGCTCGTTTTAACTTAATTGAAACCATTCAACCACATGGGCAAAGTATTGATTATGAAGCCCGCCCTCAATGGTTTAAAGATTGGGAAAAAACAGGCTTATTGAAATTTGAAGACAAAAATGGTGATGGTAAAATTCAATATGTTGCTGATAAAGAGAAAAATGAAATGGTTAAAGTTGACCGTGACATTATGGTATTAGCAAACCCTGCAATCGCTAACTTGCCAAACTGGGTAATAGCGTTAGTTGCCGCGGGTGGTTTAGCCGCAGCTTTATCAACTGCTGCTGGCCTACTATTAGCAATATCGTCCGCTATATCTCATGATTTAATGAAAGGTATATTAACACCTGACTTATCTGAGAAGGGGGAACTAAAAGCAGGTCGAATTGTTATGACGCTTGCCATACTGGTGTCTGGTTACCTTGGCTTGAATCCACCCGGATTTGCTGCAGGAACGGTAGCATTAGCCTTTGGTTTAGCCGCATCAAGTATATTCCCAGCGTTAATGATGGGTATCTTCTCTAAACAAATGAGTGGTAAAGCTGCCGTAGCAGGTATGATTTCAGGTATTGGCGTAACAATGCTTTATGTATTCCAACATAAAGGTATTATGTTTATTCCGGGTACATCATTCTTGGGCAATATGGAGCCTAACTGGTTCTTTGGTATTTCACCAAATGCTTTTGGTGCCGTTGGGGCGTTAGTTAATTTTGCTGTAGCATTTGCTGTACTTAAAGTAACAGGGCCAGCACCAAGCCATATTCAAGCTTTAGTTGAAAATATGCGTATACCTAAAGGTTCTGGTGCAGCACACGCGCACTAATTAACTTTAGAGAATACGACCATGAAAAGGCTCCTTTAGGAGCCTTTGCTGTCGTTAATAATAATAAAAAATAATGTAGGTTTTTTTATGAACAAACACACTAAATTAGCTATTTTAGTTGCGCCTATTCTGGCGGTTATTGGTTACATTGCCTCTGATTATTATGTTGAATACCAAGCAAACCAACCAAAAATTTTCCAGTTAGCACAACAAGATACATGCAGTATTAGCGAAAAAAAATGCTTACTTATTTCAGGCGATTTTAAAATTAATATTTATAATGAGCGTAACAAAACAATACTCAATGCAACCTTTCCTCTTGATGAAGTCACACTGTTTGTAGTTGATAACTCAAATAATGCCCAACCTTATGCAATGAGTGTTAAAGATAATCCTTATTATTGGCAAACAGAGGTTTTATTAGTGCCAGAGCAAACTCTTCGCCTTATTGCAGCAATTAAAGGCAGTAAATACATTGCCGAGTTTCAGGCGAAATAAACCACGCTAAAGCGATAAAAATAGCTTTGATCACAAAGCTCTGACATAGTGCTAAAGTAAAAAGTGATTAAATTATATAAAATAACAGGCCAAGTGGGTTAATTCATGTTTCATAACTGGCAGTTAGTCTTATTAAGTTTTAGCTATATTGGTTTACTTTTTGTTATTGCCTATTTAGGTGATAAATACCGCTATAAGCTCTTTAAAAAAAGCCAATCTATTATTTATGCTTTAACCTTAGGCGTTTATTGCACCTCATGGAGTTTTTTAGGTACTTCAGGGCAAGCTTCAACTAATGTGCTTGCTCACCTACCGATTTATCTTGGCCCTATTTTGCTGTTTATTTTTGCTTGGCCTTTTATTCAGCGCATTATTCGCGTCAGTTTAAAACTGCATTTAACTTCGATTGCTGATTTACTTGCTGCTCGCTATGGTAAATCTCACCATTTAGCGATTTTAGTTACCCTAGTCGCCGTTATTGGCATTATGCCTTACATTGCATTACAGCTAAAAGCTATCGTTTATTCTTTTCAACAGTTACAAGCACAACAAGATTTTGTTACTTGGCAATTAGGATTGGCGGTAAGCCTTGTTTTAGCAGGGTTTACTATTGTTTTTGGTATTCGCACCATTGATGTGACTGAACGCCATCCTGGGGTTATGTTAGCCATTGCATTTGAATCTTTAGTTAAACTTATTGCTTTTTTAGCGGTAAGTCTTTTTGTCGTATTTAGCCTTTATGACTCCCCTACTGCCTTATGGCAACAAGCCGATAAACAAATTGATTTAGCTGGTCAAGTCAATTGGCCTAATCTTGTTTCTATGATGGCTTTATTAGTGATCACCATGACCGCTTTTTTATCACTACCTCGACAGTTTCAAGTGATGGTGGTTGAATTAAAAGATAAAAAGCATACTCACCTTAGCCGTAAAGTATTTCCACTTTACCTTGCTATTTTTGCCTTAGGCGCTATTCCCTTAGGACTAGCGGGGCATTTATTATTAACAAATACCGTTGAACCCGATGCTTATGTGCTTTTTTTACCTTGGTATGGCGATCAAATTTGGCTGACGCTATTTGCTTTTCTGGGCGCTATTTCTGCTGCCAGCTCTATGGTGATCATTTCATCTATTGCCTTAAGCACCATGCTAAGTAACGAAATTGTTTTTCCTATTTTCTTTCGAGCCAGCACGCATAAACAAAAAAATTACGATAACTTTCGCGCACAATTACTGAATACCCGAAAAGTACTGGTTTTACTGGTGATCATGTTAGGTTATGGGGTGTTTTTAATGGCCTCACCTGAAACCTTGTCATCGCTTGGCGAAATAGCTTTTGGGGCTATTGCGCAACTAACTCCCGCACTTATCGCCGCTTTTTACTGGCGCAGAGCAAGCTTAAAAGGGGTATATGCTGGTATTGTAGTTGGCTTTACCTTGTGGTTTTTATTGAATTTTTTACCGCAAATAGATGTTTATCCTCAGCCTTTTATTACCGATTTAATGCCTGCTAACAGTGTGGCAACCTTACTCAGTTTATTAATTAATATCTTGATCATGTGGAGTATTTCACAACTTAGCCGCCAAAGCGTACAAGAGCGAGTACAGGCTTCATTATTTCTTGAGTGGCAAGCTCCCAAAGAAATCAGTTCACCTAAATCACGACAAATTAATTTAAATGAATTACAGCTATTAGTTTCTCGGTTTGTTGGTGATGAAAAAGCCCAAAAAAGTTTTGCTGAATTTGTTTTACACACTGATCGTAAAGCATTAGGCAATAAAGAATATAAACGCGCACTAATACAACACACAGAAAATACACTCGCGAAAGTGATGGGAGCATCATCAGCTCGACTCGTACTTAGTTCCGCTATTGAAGGCAGAGATATTGCTTTAGATGAGCTTGCAGTTTTGGTAGAGGAAGCCTCAAATCAGCGTCAACAATTTAGCCAAAACTTACTGCAAAGCGCGATTGAAAATGCCAGTGAAGGCATTTCAATTATTGATGATAAATTACGTTTAGTGGCGTGGAATAAAAAATATCTTGATTTATTTCAATACCCTGAAGAATTAATTTATGTCGGAGTAGAAATTGAAAAATTAATTCGCTTTAATGTTGAGCGCGGATTATGTGGCCCCGGTGATGTTGATCAACAAGTGGCTAAACGTATTTATTATTTAAAACAAGGTAGCCCTCATAGCTCTGAACGACAACATCATGATGGCCAAGTTATTCGTATTCAAGGTAACCCTTTACCCGATGGCGGCTTTGTTATGCTATTTTCAGATATTACCGCCTATAAACAAGCTGAGTTAGTGCTAAAAGAAGCCAACCAAGATCTAGAAACTCGCGTGGCTGAGCGCACACAAAAATTAGCACAAGCCAATTATGAACTGGCACTAGCACGACAAAAGTCTGAACAAGCTCATTTACGTAAAAGTCAATATTTAAAAGCTTGCAGCCATGATTTAATGCAACCGTTAGAAGCGGCTCGTTTATTTACTTCAGCATTAGCAAATCATAAAGATTTAGATGAAGTGCAAAAAAGGCAACTCGATAATATTAAAAATTCATTAAAGGTTGCCAACGAATTACTGTCAAATTTAGGTGAAATAGCCCGCATTGAAAGCGGTAACATAAAACCCAATTTTGAAACTTTTTCATTAAGTGAGCTTTTTGATTCGCTGGCGCAAGAATTCTCTGTCGCTGCCGATGAGTTAAGCGTTGATTTTCGTATTATGCCAACTAAACACTGGGTTAAAAGCGATCGTCATTTGCTACGTCGTATTTTACAAAATTTACTGGCCAATGCATTTCGCTATGCCAGCCCAGGTAAAGTATTATTAGGCGTTCGCCAAGTAGCAGGCAAATTACAAATTCAAGTGCTCGATAATGGCCCCGGTATTCCTCAAAGCAAACAATCTTTAGTATTTGAACAATTTACACAGCTCTCGTATCCCAGTAATTATGGCGGACAAGGCCTTGGTTTAGGGCTTAGCATTACGCAAAGTCTTGCACATATTTTACAGCATTCATTAACGCTAACTTCAATAGAGAATCAAGGTTGTAAGTTCAGTATTACCTTAGCAAGAGCAAAACCACAGCCCGTTGTTGAAGAAATTACCCTATCACCTAAAGCGGGATTACAAGGTGCTACCGTATTGTGTATAGATAATGATGAAGCGGTATTAAGCGGTATGATTGAATTATTAACCGCATGGCAATGCAATGTTTTAGGCGCCAGCTCTTTTGAGCAAGCGATCAGTGTTTTTACCGAATATCAAAATGAAATAGATATATTACTTGTTGATTATCAACTTGATAATAATCAAGACGGCTTAACACTCATTGCACAGATCAGACGGCATCAATTATCACCTGTGCCCGCTATTTTAATAACCGCAACCACAGAGCATAACATTGAAGAAAAAGCGAAAGGTGCTAATGTTGGCTTTATGCGTAAATTAGTTAAACCAGCGGCTTTACGTGCCATGATGAGTTCTATGCTCGCTAAAAGGTTACAAGATAATTACTTAGAATAATCAGCAAGTTTTAAATCATTTACTTAATAGACTTGCTATAAAACACTTGTGTCTTGTACAAAGTTCGACGGTTTCTAGCCTTAGCTCAGTTCATCTTTAAATTCATGTTCAGTTAAATCTAACTGGCCAATCGCAATAACGGCTTGGGTACGATTACGCACATTCAATTTACGAAATATTGCCGTAGCATGTGCTTTTATTGTGGCTTCAGATACAGATAAATCATAAGCGATCTGCTTATTGAGCATACCTTCAGCAAACATCATTAATATTTTATATTGTTGCGGGGTTAAACTGGCAATGCGTTCTGCTATATCTGATTTGCTGGGCGTAACCTGCTGTTTATTTAAGACTTCAGGAGTCCATAAACCACCAGAAAGTACTTGGCTTATCGCCGCAAAAATAGTTTCAACGGGGGTTGATTTAGGCACAAAACCCGAGGCACCAAATTCCATTGCTTTGGCAATAGTATCTGCATCTTCATAGGCAGAAACCACCACCACAGGAATTTGCGGAAAATGCTTACGCACATGCACAAGTGTATTGAAACCATGCGCACCAGGAATATTTAAATCAAGCAACAGTAAATCAGCATCAGTCGTTGTTTCAAGTAGCTTATCAAGCTCAGCAACTGTTTCAGCCTCTAACCATTGTGTTGTTGATAGCTTTGCCTTTAATGTTTCAAGAAGCGCTTGGCGAAAAAGCGGATGATCATCGGCAATAATAACTTTATCTGGTTGAATCATTAAAGAATCCTTCTATTCTCAAGGTAAGTATAGCCGTTGATGTAATAAAAAAGCACTAGACTTTTGGCTAATGCTTTAAGCTTAATGGCCGTTTATAATAACGACTCATAATGGCTGATAGTTCGACAAATTTTTTCTTCATTTAAATAATGAAAAATAGGGTTTGAGTTACCGCCTCGACAATATTCTTGATAGAAGCGTTTTACTGATTCCCTACTGGCCGTTATTTTTTTTAGCTCTGCGATTTCTTCTTGACTAAAACTGGCAAAATCAGACTTAAGATCAGTAAATATTTTTTCCGCTTTAAGTTTTATTTTAGTATCAGTGGCTGCTGCTACTTTTGTCACAACAGCCTCTTTTTGTTCACTAAACCATGAATTGAGTGTTTCATTAGGGTAAAAATGTAAATACACCGCAGCAAAGGCAATTAAAATCAATAACTTTTTCATAAGCAGTTAAACTTCTTCTGTTGTTTTTAATAACGCTATTTACATCCTTGTAGACACTAAAATTTACAAACTATCCTAGCAATAATTGCGTTATATCAAAAGAAATAGATAATTTTGCAATAATATTAGCTAGACTTAATTTACACCGTTAAATGATTAGCAGTATAATCCGACTAGTTTGTAGGCGACAATCAAGGTTTAATTGTGAAATCTGACGATAACAAAAGCGCATCATCTCAACAAATTCCCGTTAAGAACATCAAAGTCAAAGCAAAAAAAGGCTCGACCGTAGAAACCTATAAACCGCGCGACCAAATTTATGTTCGCAAAGTTGAAGGCTTTTTTCAACGCTTACGTCAACGGATGAATTTTATCTTCTTAGGTGTTTTTGCTTTATTACCTTGGTTGCAATATGACGGTCACCAAGCCATCTTGTTCGATATAACCGAACAACGCTTCACCTTATGGAGCTTAACACTTTGGCCACAAGATTTAACCATTTTAGCGTGGTTATTTATGTTCGGTGCCTTTTTACTGTTTTTTGTCACTACGTTTTTAGGGCGCGTATGGTGTGGTTATACTTGCCCCCAAACAGTATGGACTTTTATTTTTATCTGGTTTGAAGAGAAAATAGAAGGCAGTGCCAACCAACGGAAAAAGCTTGATCAACAACCCATGAATGCCAATAAGTTTTGGCGTAAAACCTTTAAACACTTTTGTTGGATTATTTTCTCCCTATTAACCGCACTAACCTTTGTTGGTTATTTCACCCCAATACAAGACTTATTTATTGATTTCTTTACTTTAAATGCCAGTTCTACCATTTACATGGTGGTTATTTTCTTTGCTTTTGCCACTTATGGCAATGCAGGTTGGATGCGAGAAATTATGTGTTTACATATGTGTCCTTATGCTCGTTTTCAGTCAGCTATGTTTGATAAAGACACCTTAACCGTTTCTTATGATTATAATCGCGGTGAAACTCGTGGCCCTCGAGGGCGCAAACAAGATCCAAAAGCGCTTGGTTTAGGTGACTGTATTGACTGTAATTTATGTGTTCAGGTTTGCCCAACCGGCATTGATATTCGCAATGGTTTACAGTATGAATGTATTAACTGTGGAGCCTGTGTTGATGCGTGTGCGGGCGTAATGGATCGCATGGGTTACGATCAAGGCTTAATACGCTATACCACCGAGCATGAGCTCAAAGGCAAAAAAGTACACTTTTTACGAGGCAAGTTAATAGGTTATGCCATTGTGCTCGCCATTATGACCGTATTACTCACCATAGAAATTACTACACGAGTACCTTTAGCAGTTGATATAATTCGTGATAGAACTGAACTTGCTCGAGAAAACTTTAATGGTGAAATTGAAAATGTCTTTACCTTAAAAATTCTCAACATGTCGCAAACTGATAATAAATACCGTTTAAGCGTTAAAGGGCTAAAAGATCCTAAATGGATTGGCCCACAAGAAGTCACCGTACCTGCGGCTGAGGTCTACACTTTACCCATTAGTATTGCGGTAGATCCCTATGAGCTAAAAGACTATATGACAGATATCACCTTTGTGATTGAACAAGTAACGAATACTGATGGTGATGAAATAATTGTTGAGCAAGACAGTCGTTTTTTCAATAAACGCTAACAGCAACTACTTTGTTAAGCCACAACGCGTGCCTGTGCACCTTGTGGCTTAATTTCTGATATACTGTCAACTTTCTTAAGCCTTGGCTAAATCATACATTATGGCAAATTTTGACTTTTCTTTACTCTCACCCGATTTAATTATCGATGGTATTGAAAGCACAGGCATTGAAGTTGCCAGTGGTTTACTCGCGCTTAACAGTTACGAAAATCGTGTTTATCAATTCAGTAATTATGAAAACCAGCGCTTTGTTACCAAGTTTTATCGGCCACAACGCTGGAGCAAAGCCACTATTATTGAAGAGCATCAATTTGCTTTAGAGCTAGTCGAACATGAATTACCGATAGTGCCACCGCTTGTTATCAAGCAACAAACTTTATTTGAATATGCAGGTTACTACTTTGCTATCTTTCCCTGTCGAGGTGGGCGTATTTTTGAAGTAGATAACCTTGATCAACTTGAATGGATGGGGCGTTTTCTTGGTCGTATTCATGCGGTCAGTGCAAGTAAAGTATTTCACCATCGTATTACACTCTCGGCTGATGTGATGCTTTATAAAGCACAACAAACAATCCTTGAGTCAGGTTTTGTTCCTAGCTCTTTACAGCAGCCATTTTTCACCGTATTAGACCAAGTTATTCAACTTGCAGCCAATCAATATCAAACAGAAAAAACGATCCGCCTACACGGTGATTGTCATGCTGGCAATATTTTATGGACCGATGCTGGCCCTCACTTTGTCGATTTAGACGACTGTTTAATGGGGCCGGCTATTCAAGATATTTGGATGATGCTTTCAGGTGATAAAAAACAACAATTGTTACAATTAGATACATTATTGTCTGGCTATGAAGAATTCTTTTCTTTTGATGCAAAACAACTTAATTTGATCGAATCACTCAGAACAATGCGCATGGTCAATTATATGGCTTGGTTATGTAAACGTTGGCAAGACCCTGCTTTTCCTCATAATTTTCCTTGGTTCAATACTGAAAAATATTGGGAACAGCAAATTTTGATCTTAAAAGAGCAACACGCCGCCTTACAAGAAGAACCACTTAACCTACTCGGTTATTAAGCAACTATATTAACCAATAGACCTATCGCCTTGAGATAAAGCAACTTTATAGGTTATTATCGGCGTAACATTTAGTTTATTTACATCATAGGAAATTATAATAATGAAAAAATTAGCGGGTTTACTCATTGTTTTACTCATGCCATTAATGAGCATGGCGGCAAACTATCAAGAAGGTAAGCAATACAGTGTTGTGGGTAATAAAGCCTCAGCAAAACCTGAAGTACGTGAATTTTTCTCTTTTTACTGCCCTCATTGCTTTCGCTTTGAACCCTTTTTTGCCAACATCAAAAAAGACCTACCTGATGGCGTAAAGTTTATTCGTAATCATGTAGATTTTTTACGCATGGCCAGCCCAGAAATACAAGCAATGCTAACAAAAGCGCTAGTAGTAGCACAGCAATTACCTGAGAAAGAAAAGCTTGTTGGCGCTATTTTCAACTATATTCATGTTCAACGTGCAACTTTTGGTTCAGAAAAAGATGTACGCAATCTTTTTGTTTTAAATGGTGTTGATGGTGCAAAATTCGATAAACTCATGAAAAGCTTTAGTGTGAATAGTGTTGCCAAACAAATGAAGAAAAAGCAAGACTATTATGCACAAATTGGCGCCTTAACTGGCGTTCCTACGGTGATTGTGAATGGAAAATATCGCATCAATCCACAAGAGCTTGATAAAAATAATGTAGAACAAGACTACAAAAATTTAATTAACTTTTTAGTTAAATTAAACTAAGCAACAACCTTAACGCTGCCCTCAGTGCTCTAGCTGGGGGTTGGTTCTACTCGCTTCCCCTGCGCTTTAAATTTAGTTATTAATATTTGTTTTGCTTCAATGAGTTGCGCTTTTTTAGTGTCGTTAATATAACCGAGTTTACCTTCAATAATTAAGCCATCTCCTACTTGAGCTTTTTCTGCTAAATAATGTGCTTGTTTTCCCCATATATGAATAGGTCGCTGAATTTGTACGGTATGTTTATGCTGCTTAGTACTACTAAGTAGTTGTTGCACAATATTAATTTGGGCTTCGGCAAACACCTTATTATTTTCAGTGGTGATCAAGCGAAACGGGGTTTGTAATTGACCACTGCATTGTAGTTGATTAATTTCTTGGCTATAGCCCTTTGCAAAAACTTGCACAAATGTGGCTAACAATAATTCTTTTTCCGTGTTTTTTTGATGGCTTAAATGCCCTTGAATTAAAATAACCTCACCTTTTTGCGCATGTAATAAACTGTGCTCGACAATGTCACCAACCACTTTAACGTCATGATAGGTTGTCCATTCTTTATAGCTGTTGCTGAATTTATCAAACCAGCGACTATGAGTAGCAATTGTAATATCGGCAATAGCCAACACTGGGTTGGCCTGATAACGTATTTTAGGCTCATGCACTAAGTTACCAGCCAGTGTTACTGAACAACAGTCTGCTCGTTGCGCAATCGGGTTTATAGAAATAGTCATGGCGATTCGCTAATTCCGTAGGCTTTGGTTAATTTGGCTAATTTTGCTCGATAACTCGCATTGTTAAAAGTGCGTTGTGCTATTTTTCGCTTGGCTAATTCAAGCTGATCGGTCAGCAATAATAATTCAATATAATTTAAATAAATTTCTTCGCTTACCTTAGGACTGGCAACCGCTTTAGTAAGGTAATTTAATGCTGTTTGATAAGCCTGTTTTTGTCGATAAATTTGCCCTAAAGTATCAAGCACATTTTCATCATCAGCCAGCAGTGCTAGCGCTTTTTTGGCATGCGTTAGTGCTAATTCAAGTTTACCTTGCTGCATATATAAATAAGCTAAATTATTATGCGCGACCCCATTGCGATCATTAAGTTTTATTGCCGTTTTATAGTTCGCTATGGCTTTTTCAGTGTCGTCAATTAATTGTTCATTTGCTAATTGCATTAGCACCGCTTGATCGTCTGGATGTTGTTTAAGGTGTTGCGCTAAAAAAGCTCTACCTTGTGCTTTCTTTCCTAATAAATAATAACTTGCAGCAATTAAACGGGTATGCCGAGAATTAGGGATCGCTTGATAAGCTATTTTTAAATTATCTAAGGCGGCAATATAATTTTTGTCATGTAATTGTAATTGCCCTAATAAGCCCCGTGCAAACGGGTGATTTTTAACTGCTTGCGGCAATTTTTCATAAGCTTGTTTTGCACCAGCAAAATCATTGTTCATAATCAATAAATGCACACGTAACAAAGCAATTTGCACATCATTATTTTGCTCTTGCAAATATTTTTCAGCCAAGGCCAGCGCTTTTTTATAATCACCTTCACTATCTAAGTAAACAATACTGCCAAAAACAGCCATTTTATTATTAGCTTGTTTAGCTAACCATTCTTGATAAAGTGTTTTAGCCTTAGCGTATGACTTATTTTGCACATAAGCCTTACCGAGTAACTGCCAAAAAGGTGCTGGTGAATCTTGTTGTGCTTTTAATGTTTCTAATAGATTAATAGCTAAGCTAGGTTGTTGCTCAGCTAAGTAAATTTGAGCTAACAATAATTGCAGCGCTATATTGTCTTTATTGCCTGTAATAGCGCTTTTAATTTGTGTAATTAATTGCTTAACGCTTTGCGAATTGTTTTCTTTTTTAGCTAGTGCGTAAAGCTGTTCAAATGCAGGAACATAGCTAGGATCACTGGCTAAAATAGCCTTGAGAGCTGATTTAGCCTGAGCGTTGTTATAATCACTTACCGTTAACAATGCCATTTTAGCTTTACTATTATTAGGCTCAAGCGCAATAAGTTGTTCAAATTCAGCTTTGGCACGCGCTTTATCTTTTTGTTCTAAATAAACTAAACCTGACAATAAGTAAGCATAACCGTCTTTAGGGTTTTCTTGCTTCCAACGCTTGGCTAGCGCCAACGCTTTATCTAACTGCCCTGTTGATAAATAAGCGGTTGCCAGTGTTTGTTTTATGGGTGCTTGTAATGCTTCACTTTTATTATCTTGCGTTATTTGAGCTAATGCAGATTCTAAATTAACAATACCTGAAACATCATTAAGCGAAAGTTTTAATAAGCCCATACGCGCTAGGTTTTCACTGTCTTTTTCTGCCGTTTTTAGTTGCTTAGAGCGTGCTAATATTTGCTTGGCTTTATTAATTTCTCCTTGTCTCACCAAAGCTAAGCCAATACTTGAAAATAATGAAGCATCATTAGCTGAAAGCTGATCAAACTTTGCCAGTGTTTGGCTGGCATCTAAGGTTAACCCTAATTTTAATTGGCTAGCCGCTAATAATCGTAATGCGGGATGCGATGGGGGTAATTGCTCTGCTACAAAAGATAGGTGCTGGTGTGCTTTTTCATAATTATTAATTAAAAAAGCACTGACACCTGCCACCACTCTTAACGCGTTATCATCAGGGTTTTTCTGAATGGCTTTTTCGGTGTAAATTAAGGCATTTTTATTGTCTTTAGCATGAAAACGCGCTAACCCTTTTAGTTGATTTAAAAGTGGATTGTCAGCGTTAACCTTCAATAGTTTATCAACTATAGGCTCTGCTTCTTGCGGATAACCAGCATTAGCAAGCAAATGTGCAAAAATAAAAGCGGCCTCTAAATCATCAGCATTTTCTTTTACATATTGACGATAAACGCGAATAGCTTGTTCTTTTTTACCTTGATTAAGTAGAATATTCGCTTTGAGTTTAAGCGCATCTGCTTGGCTAGGATAGTGCTTAACAATTTGATCTAACTGTACTAAAGCAGCATCTATTTTATTTTCAAGTAGTAGCGAATAAACCAAAATAAGCGCTTTGTAGGGTGAATTAGTTTGATAATTTTTAACTTCATCAATCAATTTTTTAGCTTTTTCTCTTTGCTCTAAGCGTACAAAAGCTTCTATTTTCTGAAAGGCTATTTCTGTTGCTTGAGCAGTTGTAAGCCCCTTTTGTTTATGAGAAAGCTTGATCAAAGCATTATCTGCACGGGTATTTTGATAGGCTCTAGACAGTAATGGCACCACTTCATTGGCTGGGTATTTATATTCAAGCGCTCGATTGAGTTCTTTTTCAGCACTGTCGTATTGTTTTAGTTGTAAATAGGCTTTACCTAGCAAAAATCGTGCTTTAGCATGTTCTGGCTGTTGTTTTATGGCATTTTTAAGCTCTATAACTGCCGCTTTATAGTGCTGCTCTGCAATATTTTTTTGAGCAGAAGCCAAGTAATCATCAATGTTTTTCTCGCCGCAAGCCCAAAGCGTAAAACAAAGCGATACTAAAATAATTTTTTGCGCAACAGCCATTTTATAAGTCCTTGTGATCCATTTTTAACCTTCCGTAAATAGCCTAAAGCCTAGTGAATTCAATTGCAATTTTAACTTGGTTTATTTTTATTTAACATTGCTCGCAGATTAGCAACACCCACTTTCGCTTTAGCTTGTTTTTCTTGTTGTGTGGCTGGCTTTTTAGTGGTTTCCCAAATTAAATCATCTTGAGGGAGTTCATATAAAAAGCGACTGGGTTCAGTACGCGATACTTCACCATATTGGCGTCGCTCTTTAGCGTAAGTAAAGATTAACTCTCGCTGTGCCCGAGTAATACCTACATAAGCAAGACGTCTTTCTTCTTCGATATTGTCTTCATCAATGCTGGTTTGGTGAGGCAATAAGCCTTCTTCCATGCCAATCATAAAAACATAAGGAAACTCTAGCCCTTTAGAGGCATGTAAGGTCATTAATTGTACTTGATCAGCATTATCTTCATCTTCACCACGTTCCATCATATCGCGTAAGGTTAAGCGGGTAACAACTTGTGGTAAAGTCATTGCTTCTTCAAGCTCGGAACCCGCTAACATTTGGTTAACCCAACTAAAAAGCTCGGTAATATTTTTCATACGCATTTCAGCCGCTTTGGCACTAGTCGAGTTGTCATAAAGCCAATCTTCATAATTCATGGTGCGCACCATAGTACGTAAAACGGCTTCAGTATCACCACGTTGTGCATTATCTGCGGTTTCAACAATCCAACGAGTAAAATTACGAATATGTGCTAATGCTCGCCCTGTTAAATGTTGCTCTAACCCCAATTCAAAACTTGCTGCAAATAAGCTGATATGACGCATATTGGCATAGTTGCCAAGTTTTTCTAATGTTGCCGGACCAATTTCTCGACGAGGTACATTAACAATACGTAAGAAAGCATTGTCATCATCAGGGTTAACCAACAAGCGCAAATAAGCCATCATGTCTTTTATTTCAGCGCGAGAAAAAAATGAGGTACCACCACTAATTTTATAAGGAATACGGTTAGTCATTAAGGCTTTTTCTAGCAAGCGAGATTGATGGTTACCACGATATAAAATGGCGTAATTTCTATATTGGCTTTTATTTAAAAAGCGATGACCAATAAGCTCACCAATAACACGCTCTACTTCATGCTCTTCATTTTTAGCTTGAATAACCCGTAATTCTCTACCGTAATGTAATTCACTAAATAACGATTTATCATAAACATGCGGATTATTGGCAATAAGAATATTGGCGCATTTTAAAATACGACCACTTGAGCGATAATTTTGCTCTAATTTTATAACCTTTAAGTGAGGATAATCTTTGCCAAGTTGTACTAAATTTTGTGGTTTAGCCCCTCGCCAAGAATAAATAGATTGATCATCATCACCCACAACCGTTAAACGCGCACGTTCTCCTGCTATTAGTTTTACTAATTCATATTGACTGGCATTGGTATCTTGATATTCATCAACCAACAAATAGCGGATTTTATTCTGCCAGCGTTGCCTAACTTCAGGAAAATTCTTAAAAAGTAGCGTGGGTACTAAAATTAAATCGTCAAAATCTAAAGCATTGTAAGCACGCATATGCTGTTGATAGCGTAGGTAAAATTTAGCATATACTTGTGTATTACTATCTAGCGAGTGTTTAAGTATTTGATCAGGCAGTAATAAATCATTTTTCCAGTTAGAAATTTTCATTTGCAGCTGACTAAGCAACTCTTTGTCACCATCAAGCTCTTTTTCAGTTAACTCTTTAAGTAACGATAATGTGTCTTGATCATCAAATAAGGTAAAGCCTGGTTTATAACCTAAGGTTTTGATTTCTTTTCGTATTATATCTAACCCTAACGAATGAAAGGTAGAAACCATTAACCCTCGTGTAAGCTCTTTACCTAAGGTTTTACTAACACGCTCTTTCATTTCTCGTGCCGCTTTGTTAGTAAAAGTAACCGCTGCAATATTGCGCGCTTTATAACCACATTGTTGAATTAAGTAAGCTATTTTTTGACAAATAACACCTGTTTTACCACTGCCTGCACCCGCTAAAACAAGGCATGGGCCACTAATATATGTTTTTGCTTGTTCTTGTTGAGGGTTTAATTTCATTAAAAATTCTAAGATGTTGGCGTAATCGCTAATTTTAACTGGTTTTAACCATTGGCAAAATAGTTAAATGCTTTAAAATAAGCGAAGAATATTTTTAATGATGATAAAAGCAATGATCAACGCCAAAAAAATTGAAGAAATAGCCAAGCAAGTCACAGATGCGATACCACCAAGTGTAAAAAATATCGCCAACGATTTTGAAGAAAAAACCAAAACAGTACTACAACGCAAATTAGCTCAATTAGATGTAGTTACCCGCGAAGAGTTTGATGTACAAACACAAGTATTATTGAAAACACGCGAAAAACTGGCTCAAATGGAAGCTAAAATTGCAGAACTTGAAGCCAAGTTAGGTGATAAAGAAACCTCTGAATAGAGCTAATAAGGTCGTCCATCTTTGTGCTTAAATTGCCATTGACCATTTTTTTGAAATTCAGCACGAAGATCATCATCAGGGTACTCAACTTTATCATTAGCACTGCGATCGCCTATTTCTAAATAACTGGCCTCGCGGTGACTTTCATTGATCAATTGATGGCCAATTTTATCTCCACATTTAAAGCCAAAGCAATCACCTTCGCTAAGCCGATATTTTTCATTTCCGTAAATAAGCGTTAACTCACCAGAAATCACATAAATAAATTCATCTTGTGTTAAGTGATAATGTTTTAACGCTGAAATAGCGTTAGGCTTTAGTGTCGTTAAATTCACCCCAAAGTTGCTGAGCCCAAAATAATGACCGAGTTTGCGCTTCATGCGCCCTTGTACTTTTTGAGCAAAGGGCTCAGGGTAAACACTTGCTTGTTGGTTCGCGACAATAGCTTTAGCCGCAATTGGTTTATTTGTTGTCATGATCAACACCTTATTTTAAGCTTATGAGCATTCGTTAACAGCTATTTGTTTTTTTCTTCTTGGTTAAATGAACTGGGTAAAATATTGACCCCAACAAGTTTACCCAATTTTATAACCACAGGGATTGTAATAGGAGCAAAAGGCAATACCGCAAAAACGCCAATACCTAAACCTTTAACAATATCGACAAATTGTTCATTAGCTATTTTTAATTCTGCTTTACTTGCTTGTCGCTGAGTGTATTTTCGATAAATAACCAACATTTCTTTTGTTTCAGCTTTTTCTTGGCTTAGCGCTATTTTGATCATTAGCATTTGTTGTTTTAGGCGCAAGCCTGCTCGCTTACGTTTTATACGTATAACGCGAACGGGTGCTTTAAAGATGAGGATCCATATTTTCATTATCGGATTCTCCCATACTTTCCACCTTTTGTATTAAAAAATAATAAGCCAAATAGCCAATAAACAAATAATAATGATAAAAAAGATAACATAATTAGCACGAGTTGTTGTTTGGCTCGGTTCAGTTAACTGTGCTGAAATTTGCTGCCAAACATCTATTGGCACAATTTGCTCCGCCGCTTCGCGATCAAGCTGACTCAAGTAGATTTGCCAGGCAATAATACGTTGGTCAAGCACACTATTATTTTTTCTGAGCTTGGTAACTCTAGTCATAACATGCTCTGACAAACAGCCCAAGACATAATGGCTGGCTAAGTGTTCGATAATTTCAATATTTTGATAACGAGATATTTTATTCATGATGGTGGTGATAATTTTTGCAGCCCACGACGCAACCAAGATTTCACGGTTTTTTTTGCCACATTAAAATGTTGCGCAATATCATCACAGCTATAACCGTAAAGGTAGCTCATTAAAATAGCTTGGCTTTGCTTTTGGGCAAGTTTAGCCAGTGCTTTTGTTAAACTATGATGATGACGACTAATAGGATCAAATTCGCCATAAGCATTATAAAAGCTTTCGACTTCATTAAGCACTAGCCGCTTTAATTGCTTTTGTTGCAAATCATCTGCGAGCTGTTGTCGAGCAGTAGTCTTAACTTGTGCAACAAGCCATGCAAAAGGCTCTATAGCAAAGTCATAATGGTGACGATTGTGCCACAGAGAAGTAAACACCTTAACCACAACTTTATCTGCACTTTGTTGATTACGAGTTATACGGTAGGCAATACCCTTAACTTTTTCAGCCATTAAGTCATACAATTGCTTAAAAGCAGTTTTATCATTAAGTTTACATAAGGTAAATAAAACTAGAAGTTGCTCTAATAATTCAGTTTCATCAAGCTCATCAGCTTTTACTGACGCTTTTGTCATAGACAATTTCTTAATACAACAATGGAATGCTACTAACTTTAGCCAAGTGTTTTACGAAAGTGAAATAATTTCATAATTTGTAACAAAACTAAGTGCTTATTATAGAGGATAATTTTTATTTATCAGCACAATTAGCTTATAGTTATACTCGCCTGACCTGAAGAAGCAAAAATCTTCAAGTAGCATTGGCATAATAGTAAAAAAGGCTTTAGGGTGTGCTATGAACCAAGAAACACAAAAAATATTAGTTGTTGACGATGATATGCGCTTGCGTGCATTACTAGAGCGTTATTTAGTTGAACAAGGTTTTACTGTACGAAGTGCAGCTAATTCAGAGCAAATGGATCGCTTACTTGAGCGTGAAAATTTTCATTTATTGGTGCTTGATTTAATGTTGCCCGGAGAAGATGGGCTGTCTATTTGTCGCCGCTTACGACAAAAAGAAAATAATATCCCTATTGTTATGCTAACCGCAAAAGGTGATGAAGTTGACCGTATTATCGGTTTAGAGCTGGGCGCTGATGATTATATGCCAAAACCTTTTAACCCTAGAGAATTGTTAGCACGAATTAAAGCAGTACTGCGTCGACGCACTCAAGAAGCTCCTGGTGCCCCTTCTATTGCAGAAAATACCGTGACATTTGGCGACTTTACCTTAAATCTTGCGACTCGAGAAATGAAAAAGGGTCATACAAGTATGCCATTAACCAGCGGAGAATTTGCTGTATTAAAAGCACTTGTAACGCACCCAAGAGAACCATTATCACGCGATAAATTAATGAATTTAGCACGTGGTAGAGATTACTCAGCACTTGAGCGCAGTATTGATGTGCAAGTATCTCGTTTACGCCGCATGCTAGAAGTAGACCCAACCAACCCGCGCTATATTCAAACAGTTTGGGGGCTAGGCTATGTATTTATTCCTGACGGAGAAAGTCAAACCGATTAACTAAATCGTTTATTCTTTATGAGAATTTTACCGCGTAGTGCTTTTGGGCAAACTGTTTTATTGATTGGTTTTTTATTGCTGATCAATCAAGTTGTTTCATATATCTCAATCGCTTTATATATTATTGAACCAAGCCAAAAGCAGATCAATGAACTGCTAGCAAAACAAGTGCGAGTTGTTTTTATTGACATCAGAGGGGCTGAAATTAGTCCCTTAATGGCTCGTGAATTTCATCATCAAACTGGCATTGGTGTTTATCGCGAACAAGAAGCACTACAGCTCGGTTTAAAAGAGGCTATTTATTATCCTTTTAGATCAGCACAAATGTCAGAATTACTCGGCGGGCCAGCTGAAGTCAGAATTTCTCAAGGTGACGAATATCTTTTTTGGATACGGCCGCCACAAGCACCACATTTGTGGGTAAAAATTCCTTTAACGGGTTTAGATAATGGTAATTTTTCGCCGCTTATTTTCTTCTTAGTGATCATTGGCAGCCTAAGTGTCGCGGGTGGTTGGCTTTTTGTTCGTCAATTAAACCGACCACTAAAAGCCCTACAACAAGCAGCAGAGCAAGTAGGACGTGGTGAATTTCCCGAACCATTGAAAGAAGAAGGTACGAGTGAAATAGTTTCTGTAACCCGTGCTTTTAACCACATGTCAAAGGGAATTAAGCAGTTAGAAGATGATCGCAACTTACTTATGGCGGGAATTTCTCATGACTTACGAACCCCTCTTACTCGTATTCGCCTTGCGGCTGAAATGATGTCTGCTGACGAAGATTATCTCAAAGCAGGTATAGAACATGATATTGATGATATGAATTCTATTATCGATCAATTTATTGATTTTATTCGCTACGATGGCAAAGGAAAGTTTGAGCCCGCTGACATTAATCGTGTTATTCAAGATGTTGTTGAAACTGAGAAAAAATCAGGGCGCGCTATACACTTTACGCCAGTACCATGCCCGTTGATACCCTTTCACACTGTAGGTATTAAGCGTGTTTTAGCCAATTTAATACAAAATGCTTTACGTTATACCGATGACGATATTGAAATTGTTTTGACAATTGATGAGCAACAAGCATTATTATGCTTTTCAGTAATAGATAAAGGTGCTGGGATCCCAGAGGCTGAAATTGAACGTTTATTTCAACCTTTTACTCAAGGTGATAGTGCCAGAGGCACAGAAGGTAGCGGGCTCGGTTTAGCCATTATTAAAAAGATTATTGATATTCATGGCGGTAGCATTATGCTCTCAAATCGAGAACAAGGTGGCTTACAAGCAAAAGTGTGTTTGCCATTAAAGGGATGCAAAAAGCAAAAGTAAATCAATGCTATCAGAGCGACTATCTAACTTGACCGAAGCTCATAAATAAGTAAGCGACAAATAGTGTAAACTCTTTGCCGCCCTCATCATTATAATCTCTGTATTATTAAAGCTTTGGGCCTGCTGCAACGAGAGCCTTACCATTTTCAGTATCGGTAAATTTCTCAAAATTATTTACAAAGCGTTTGGCTAAATCAGCCGCTTTTGTTTCCCATTCAGTTTGATCTTGATAGGTATTACGCGGATCAAGAATATCACCTTCTACACCGGCTAAACGGGTAGGTACCGTTAAATTAAACAGTGGAATAACAGAGGTTTCTGCATGATCAATTGAGCCATCTAAAATAGCATCAATGATTGCTCGCGTTGCTTTAATTGAAATACGCTTACCTGTGCCATTCCAACCCGTATTAACTAAGTAAGCTTCTGCACCTGCTTCTTGCATACGCTTTTGTAATACATCTGCATATTGTGTTGGGTGTAAACTTAAAAATGCTGCACCAAAACAACTTGAAAAAGTAGGCGTTGGTTCGGTAATACCACGTTCAGTACCTGCTAACTTAGCAGTAAAACCCGATAGGAAATAATACTGTGTTTGCTCAGGCGTTAACTTAGCAACAGGGGGTAATACGCCAAAAGCATCCGCCGTTAAAAAGATCACTTTTTTCGCATGGCCAGCTCGTGAAACGGGCTTAACAATATTATCAATGTGGTATATAGGATAAGAAACACGGGTATTTTCAGTTTTTGAGCTGTCATCAAAATCAATTTTACCCTGCTCATCAACCACAACATTTTCTAGTAGGGCATCACGACGAATCGCATTATAAATATCGGGCTCACTTTCTTTACTTAAATTAATGGTTTTAGCATAACAACCACCTTCAAAGTTAAAGATACCATTATCATCCCAACCGTGCTCATCATCACCAATTAATTGACGCTTAGGATCGGTTGAAAGCGTTGTTTTACCTGTACCAGATAAGCCAAAGAAAATAGCAACATCGCCGTCTTTACCTACATTCGCACTACAGTGCATAGAGGCAATACCTTGTAATGGTAAGTAGTAGTTCATCATTGAGAACATACCTTTTTTCATCTCACCACCATACCAAGTACCACCAATTAACTGAATTTTTTCAGTTAAATTAAACGCAACAAAATTTTCAGAATTAAGCCCTTGCTCTTGCCAATTAGGGTTAGTCGTTTTAGCCCCATTCATGACAATAAAGTCAGGTTCATAATGCGCTAATTCTTCTTCTGAAGGACGTATAAACATATTTTTAACAAAATGAGCTTGCCATGCCACTTCAGTAATAAAACGCACTTTCAAACGGGTGTCTTCATTAGCGCCACAAAAAGTGTCAACAACAAATAAACGCTTACCTGATAACTGTTTGGTAACTAAGCCTTTTAAATGATCCCAAACTTCTGTGCTCATCGGGTGGTTATCATTTTTACCTTGATCAGACCACCATACCGTATCACGTGAGCTATCATCGCGAACAATATATTTATCTTTAGGTGAACGCCCTGTAAAAATACCTGTATCTACGGCTACCGCCCCCAACTCTGTGAGCTGACCTTTTTCATAACCTTCGAGACCAGCTTTGGTTTCTTCAGCGAAAAGTAATTCGTAAGATGGGTTATACACAATCTCTTCAACATCGGTGATGCCATAAGGTGATAAGTCGATTGAGTTGTCCAAAGCGGTCATGGGTTTTATGCTCCTAGATATGACGAGGTTTTATTAAGAAAAAATAAATTTATACCCAAATCACCTAGAAATGAGTCTTATCTACCTAAAAGCTGCTGAAAGTCACTTGAATATAAATTTAACGCGACAATTTTAGCGTAAATAGTACACAAAACCCAAGAACTATTTTTATAAAATTGAAAGCTTTCATATAGGGTTACAAATCATAATAGTGAGTAAAAATAACATCTTGCTTTAGACAATAAGAATTATTCCTATAAAAATCTATAGCTTGGCAGCTTAGTTGACACTTAGGTTATATTATTTGCCAAAAAAGATATCTTTAACTGATAATCAGCATTAATAAGTTTTATACCAATATAATAAGTAAATAGCCCTTTATAGAAGTGGGTCGTTTAGGGCTGAAAGTAAAAATGCCAGTCAGCTTAACTGACTGGCATTACACATGAAGTGCTTTTTTTATTATGTTTTAGTCATGTTAATACATCAACGATATTATTTAGCTACGCGACGACGTACCCATAATAATGGCGCTGCTAATAGTATTAACCAACCAAATGAACCACCTTTAGATTTCTTATTCAATATGTTAACCGCAACAACTTCTGTATCGGTATTACCGTTACCATCATCAACAGTTAAGTGAAATGAAATCACATCATTTTGTTTAGTTACCTTAGGCGCAGCAAATGAAATGGTTGCAGCATTAGCACTAAAGCTTACTGGCGTACCACCAAGTTGTACCCAAGTATAGGTTAATTCATCACCATTTGGATCCGTTGATACTGAACCATCAATAGTAACACTTTCTTCCTCTGTAACTGCATTCGGCGCAGCAATCATTGCAACAGGAGGGCCTTCAACTTCAATAGACGCAGCTTCAGCACTAACAACATCAACTGCATCACGAGCATTTACACTATTAGTTAAAGTTACACCCAAGCTACCGCCTTTATAGTCTTTAGCAACTTCCGTACTAAAATTAAGTACTAAAGCTTCATCTGGTACAGGCACTAAGGTATAACACATAACAAGACCTGACTCGATTGTCGTTACTGAACCAATAGATCCATCAGCGCCACCCCAAACAGATTTAGCATAAATATCAGCACGACCTGTTTCACCAGTAGCATCTTCATAACCAACCGTAACCCCTAAAGCATCACCCCAATCATGAGTTACATTATCATAAGCAAAGTAAAAATTACCGGTTGTATTATCAAAAATAACTTCAAAATCAGCGATATCACCAACAGGACCAGACAAACCAGCTGACGTTGCATTATCAGCAAAGCCTAGCCAATGTTTCATATCATCAAATTCGATAATGGTCCATGCTGAATCCCTCGTCATGGCTACAGAAACACCAGATGTATCACTACGTTCAATTTGCATATCTCGCCATAGTGGTGCAACAAGGTTATTAGACTCTGTAGTATCTGGTAGTAGTTGATTTATCCATGAATTACTGCCATAGCCACCTGTGAAGTAAATAAAACCATCATCGGTAATATTTACAGCATTGTATAACGTGCCCATATAGTTAGCACTAACACCATAAGTTGCTGTTTGAGCATCACCATCCATTTCACCAGGGCTAATACCAAAAGCCGCTAAATCAACATAACTACCACCTAAGGCTGCTGGTACTGCACAACTTGAATCTTGAGCATTAGTCACCATATCGTAACTTGGCGAAGCGCCTAATAATGATGGACGTTCTACTTCCCATGTAATTTGGTTTTCAGTAATGGTTGCATTACCTGTTACCGAACTTGCATCTAATTTCATACCTGCTGGAATATCCGCAGTAATCGTATAAATACGATCATCTGGCATAAAGTTAGCTGCAACAGATACGGCATAATTTACAGTATCGCCAATAAATAAACGCTCACGAATATCATTACTAATAGATACATCATCAGCACCACGTTTTACATCAACCGCAATTAAACCTAAATTACCCGCAGTTTCTGCACTGGTACCTAAATCAACCGCACCATAGAAAATATCACCCGCCATAGCACTACCAAGATCCCAAACAACATTTAGATCAAAGTTAGTTAATGCTGGAATTTTATTATTTTCTGTTGTGATCATTAGGTTATCAGCTAACTCACCATCAATAATAGCCGTTGCTAATGTATAAGCATCTTCTGCATCTTTTGCTGAAGCAGAAAAATTTTGTACAGCGACCCAATAAGTACCTGCTTGAGGATTCATTAAATCAACTTTTTCTAGCGCTGTAGCTGTTGCACTAATGGCAATCTCTTCTTCTTCTTGTGGAAGACCATCACCATTAGCATCAATACCAACGCGTAAATCTAAATCAGGTGATGCTGAACTAATAATTTCAGCAACAAAACGCTTAGCATTTTCAGGTACTGTAATCGTAGTAACATTAATCCCGTCTGCGACATCGTCATAAGCTGAAGAATCATCACTATCACCCGCTACTGTCGCTTGGGTTTGTGTTGCTTTTGTTAAGCCATAAGAACGAGCAGTAAAATCAGTAATTTCAATAGCCATAACATCTTTATATAAGAAGCTATCAACATTACGATAGGCATCAAAAGACATCATATCAGGAAGATTACCATTAGATGCTTTCACTGAAACAGGTAATCTAGCTGTAGGGAAATCAGCCGAAGTTAAGACCACATGACCAAAAGACCACACATCACTTTCGGCACCAATAGCATCAACATTAATGGTGATTTCTTGGCTCTCACCTGCGGCTAAAGTAAATGAAGCAGGGCTAACCTCAATAATAAGACCATCTGAAATACTCACGCCTTCAGCTGTCCAACTACCATCCGCAGTTGCTGTTACTGTACGAGTCCAGCTACATAAGCCAACACAGTTAGCATCTGAAACTGATGGTATATTCAAATCACGCGGTGAACCACCCGTTGCAGGGTTTGCTGCTGTATAATTAGCAGCTGTTTCATTCATGATCAAGCCTGTTTGTGAAGCTAAATCAACACGAATACGACCAGCTCCCATATCAAAGAAGTCTGCCGCAGTTGCGCCATCTTCTTTGCGAACATCTGTAGTAGCAGTTAACATCAATGCTGAACGAATGTTATCTGGCGTCCATGTTGGATGAGCTGATTTTAATACTGCACCAGCACCAGCCACGTGAGGGCTAGACATAGAGGTACCACTTAAAAAGGCATAATCTGCAGGCGCAGGTTGATTAACATCACGACCAAATTGTTGATCTGCATAAGCAGCATAAATTGATACCCCTGGTGCGGTCACAGAAGGTGTCATAATATCATCAACATAGTTGTTAGGTCCGCGCGACGAGAAGCTAGCCGTATCATCAGCTTGCCCCATTTCAACCGTAGGCGTAGGATCAATAGTAATAGGTAAATCAGGAGTAGCTTCTAAATCAGCTAGAATAGCCGCACCTGAGTTTTGTGAAACCATAATCGCAGGGATCGTAGTATCTTCAAGTGAGCCCATAACCAAAGTAGCATCACCATCTTTGTTATTATATACAACAACAGCGGTAGCGCCTGCAGCAGTAGCATTAGTCACTTTATCGCTAAATGTACAACTACCTCGACTAATTAATGCAATACTGTCAGTAAAGGCACCAGCAGCAAACTCATTACAACCTTCAAAATTATCAGGTTCAACGGTTACAGCTGCGGCTAATGGACCAGTAATAGCAGTAGAAAAAGTAGGGCCACTACCTCGCGTGTATTTATAGCTTTTATCATTAACTGTCGCTGAATAAGCAAAAGTACGGCCATGTGTTGCCGCACCTACAACAGTGTACCATGGTGCACTTTTTGGCGTAGTATAAGCATCAGGGCCTGAGTTACCCGCAGAAACAGCCGCAAAAATACCCGCTTCTTGCGCAGCTAAAAAGGTCATTTCAGTTGAACTAGCCCAAGGATCGCCACCACCACTAATTGAATAGTTAATAACATCAACACCATCAGCAACCGCATCTTCTAAAGCTGCAATAATCGCTGCACCAGGACACGCTGAATAAGTATCTCCACTATCACCAGGGTAACAAATTTGATAAGCAACAATATTGGCATGTGGTGCAACACCAGAAATCTGTGTAAATTCGAAGCCAGTAGTGTTTATACCGTCACCTTCTTCTTGACCTACTTCAGCATCAACCATAGGGACATTAGTTAAAATGTTACCGCCTGCAGTGCTTGCTGTATGAGAACCATGACCATTATAGTCTTCACCATTTGCTGGCGGTGGTGTATCACCAAACACTGTTGCGTCACTATAGGCATCAGTGATCGTAGCATACGAGCGAACACCAATTAATTTATCATTACACATGCTTGCAAAATCGCCAGCACAGTCACCAACATAAACCCCTGCGCCCCATGGATTAGTGTGATCATAACCGTCAGCACCAATATCAGCAAAAGAAGGGTGATCCGAGTTAATACCGGTATCGACAACACCAATAATAACACCTTCACCCATATTGGTTGCTGATTGACCTTCTCCCATCCACACATTGGTTGCACCAATAAGTGTTGGACCCGTATCAGTATCTAAATGCTCTAAGCGTTCACGCTCAATAAAAGCAACATCAGGTAATGTAGATAATCGTGCTGCTTCAGCTTGTGTTAAACGCACAGCCATGCCATTAAAAGCATTTTTATATTGGTAAACAACATTTAATTGACTACCAAGCTTAGCAGATGCTTTTGCTAAAAATTTCTGTTGTTTAGTTTCTAAAAACTTACCATAGGCAATGGCTTCTGGAGAACTAAGATCTAAACGTAGTTCTTTACGAATTTCAGCCGAAGACTTTTTACTTGTCGCCAACTTCTTGAAAAGAGCCTTTTTAGCAACTTGAGGGTTAGTTGCTGCAAGCCCTTGAATTCCACCACTATAGGTTGCAATAGGTTGATTTTTTAAACGAACAATATACGTATATTCTTCATTACCTAAATCTTTTTCCATGATGAACTTTTTGCCATCATAGCGGTTTTGTACTTTATCTTTATTGAAAGATATTGCCTGAACAGACTTTAATGTTTCTGTTGAATATACAGCACCCATTTCGGCAGATGCTTGTAGTGTTGCAACAGACATTAATGCTGTAGATATGGCAATTGCCACTTTATTTTTCACCGGTAACCTCCAAAAGCCATAATTATGAAAAATTATGGTAAATATTTTATTTTCATTGATATTAACTACGACTTGAAAATTAATATAATTGCTATCAATGTAATTTTTTATCGCTGTAAATATAGCCTGTTTCCGCAATTTTGCTGATAAAATTGAGTTTTGGCTATTTACACCACGTTATGTTTTACCACAGATGTAAAATTAATGTAAATGTTATCGTGGGTAATAGTGAATTTTTTGTGAAAACAGAGTGTAAATTAAACGGTGCAACATTTAATTACACTCTGAATAAGATCAGGTTAGCATTTTCTAACGCTTGGTTATGAATCGATTGTCTTAATGATCAGTATGATCAATAAAGTCTGCTAATTTTTTTTCATCAAAAACATAATTTGATTGGCAATAATCACAAGTCATGGTGATATGACCCTGCTCTGCAAGAATGGTTTTAATTTCATCACTGTTAAGCTGCGCTATAGCATTTAAACACTTTTCTTCTGAACAACTACATTGATAACGAATAAGTTGCGGTTCATATAACTTAACTTTTTCTTGATGATATAAACGATAAAGTAATTCGTCAGCTGATAAAGTAAAAATCTCATCAGCTTTAATCGTGTTAGTTAACTGGCATAAATATTCAAAATCATTTAACTGCGCTTGCTTATCACCACCATCAGGTAATAATTGAATTAAGCTGCCAGCAGCTAATGATTTCTCACGATCAACAAACAACCATATTTTCGTCGGTATCTGTTCTGATACTTCAAAATAATGGCTTAAACATTCAGCTAAAGTATCATGGTCTAAAGCAACAATACCTTGATAAGCTTCACCTACTTTAGGGCGAATAGTAATTACCATGGTGCCCTTACCTATCAGCGCTTTTAATCCTTGCGCTTCTGTCGCTTGTTTTAACTTAGCAATTCCGCGCATTTGTTGGCTGTTATCACGGCTCAACATTGTGCCATTAATCACCATATAACCAACAGGGCCATCTCCTTGTAATTGCACAGAAATCTCACCTTCAAACTTTAAGGTTGCCGTTAGTAAACTGGTTGCGACCAGTAACTCACCTAATAAGATACTGACGCCTTGTGGGTAATCATGGTTGGCTAATATTTGCTGATAACAAGCGTGTAATTGCACTAATTCACCGCGAACATGCTTATCGTCAAATAAGTAACGATGTAGTTTTTCAAAACTCGTTATTTGCGTATCTAACTGATTCATCTTTATAAACTCTTTCTTAAATTGACAGAAAAATGGCCGCTTTTAATTTACACCTTCAACAAGATTACACTGCTTATCATTAACGGCGATCTTTTAGTTGTAAAATTAAGCGGCGTTGTTTCTTATCCGGTTTTTTATCACTGGCTGGGCTTAACAAAATACCTTGCTTACGCGCTAGCGCATTTTTCTCTCGTCGGCTCAGGCTTTCTGCTGTTTCTTCATACAGCGTTTGCGCAAAACTCGCATCACGCCTTTTATCGGCTAATTGCAGCACCTGCACTTCTTTTTCTTCAAAGCCCTGGCGTATTTTAATTTTATCACCAACCATCACTGCTTTGCTTGATTTTGTACGTTGGCCATTATAAAACACCTTGCCCCCGTCGATCATTTGTTTAGCAATCGCACGTGTTTTATAAAAGCGTGCTGCCCATAACCACTTATCAAGACGAGTAATAGAGTTTTCGCGAGTTATTTTAGTCATAGAATAAATAATACTTATGTAATTGCATGCTTGGTCTGAAATGAATAATGTAAACAGGTATCATCAATCTTTACATTTTTTTATGTAAGAACAAAGCAAACCATCTGATATAAATTAAGAAAACACTATTGTAAAACAGTCTGCAAAGATCGGCACGCTCTAGCGCACAATAATTTTACTCCAAATAATTATTAAAGTTTTTCTTGTTAGTGAAATGTTAATAGCTTTTAACGACGATTTGTAGTAAAAAGATGCTCCTATTACTTGTTGCTAAGATGATGGTCAAGTATCATCAATGACACCATCAACCTAATATACCCATAAATGTATAAGCTAAAAGTTATAATACACTGAGTATAGATAAAAATTATTATAAAATGCCATTGTCAGATCAATTAACATCGTTAGCTGAAATATTATCTAAGCTACCACAGAAAAAAATAGCTCAAATTATCAGTCTATTGTTGATAATTTATATGGCCTATTTGAGTGCACAAATGACTTGGTTACTTGTTCCGCAAACAAACCAATCAATAGGGCTTGCACACGTCAATAATAATACGGCTAACCAGCAAGCGAAAAATACTCACATTAATACCAATCGTATCATTGCATTGAACCTGTTTGGTCACTACCAAGCCGAAGAAGTTGCTGTTGATGAACCCGTAGTAAAAGATGCTCCCGAAACACGATTAAATTTAACCTTAACAGGCGTTGTGGCAAGTAGTGAAAAAAAAGGTGGTGCCGCCATTATCGAAAATGCAGGGCAGCAAGAAACCTATGGTATTGGTGAAAAAATTAAAGGAACACGTGCTACATTAGCGCAAGTAATGAATGATCGCGTATTAATCAAGCAAGCAGGACGTTTAGAAACCTTGATGCTAGATGGTTTTGAATACAAAAAAGTCGCCAATGCGCCCGTAAAAAAATCATCTCGCCTTAACGCAGTGAAAGCACAACCTTCAACCAAAGCGAAAGGTAAACGCCAACGTGTTGATTTACGTAAAAACAAAGCCCTTACACAACGTATGGCACAATTGAAACAAGATCTAGCAAAAAATCCAAATAAAATTACTGATTATTTAAAAATATCACCCGAGAGGCGAGGTGGAAGAATTACCGGCTATCGATTAGCGCCTGGCAAAGATAAAGAGTTTTTTAAAGATGCCGGTTTACGAATGGGTGATATAGCCATTGCAATGAATGGCTATGACTTAAGCGAACCTGCACAAGCGGCACAAGCACTAAAAGCATTACGAGAAGATACTGAAATATCGCTAACCGTTGATCGTCAAGGTAGCACCTCTGAAATACTTTTTAGTATCAATAAATAAAATGAAAATAAATTTAAAGCGAAACCAGTTTATGTTAGTTAATACCAAGCGAAATAAATTTTTACGTAACACGCTTACCGCCTTATTTATTAAGCGCGCTCTTGTAACCTGCTCCATTGCCCTACCCTTATCTTTAGCACTAAACAGCGTGCAGGCAGCAAGTGCAACACAATATTCGCCTAACTTTAAAGGCACTGAAATTACAGAATTTATCAATATTGTGGGTAAAAACTTAAAGAAAACAATTATTGTTGACCCCAATGTTCGCGGTAAAGTTAATGTGCGTAGTTATGACCTATTAACTGAAGCACAATATTATCAATTTTTCCTCAATGTATTAGAGGTTTATGGTTTTGCTGCCGTTGAAATGGACAACAACATTATTAAGGTTATTCGTAATAAAGACGCCAAAACCTCTTCTATCCCTGTTGTTGATGATAAAAACCCCGGTGAAGGTGACGAAATGGTGACCCGCGTGGTTGAAGTAAAAAATGTCACCGTACGTGAATTAACCCCGTTACTGCGCCAATTATCTGATCAAGCTGGCGGCGGCAATGTAGTACATTACGACCCAGCTAACGTGATCATGTTAACGGGTACAGCAGCTGTCGTTAATCGCCTCGTAAAAATTATCGAGCGCGTTGACAAAGCGGGTGATCACGACGTACAGATTATTCGCCTCAAATATGCTACCGCCTCAGAAATGGTGCGTATTGTCGAGGCAATGAATAAATCAACCAATGGTAAAGCGGGCACACCACAGTTTTTAATTCCTAAAATTGTCGCCGATGAGCGTACCAATAGCGTTATTGTCAGTGGTGAATCACAAGCTCGTGAACGCGTAGTCTCATTGATAGAACGCCTCGACAATGAATTAGAAAATAACGGTAATACCCGCGTTTACTACCTCGAATATTCAAAAGCAGAAGACATTGTAAAAGTATTACAAGGAGTTAGTAAGTCAATTGAAGCTGAAGGTAAAAGCGGTAAAAAATCAAGTCGTAATAACCGTAACCAACGAGAAATCAGTATTGAAGCCCATGAGGCTACCAATGCTATTGTGATCACCGCACAACAAGACATGTTACGCTCATTAGAAGCAGTTATACGCCAACTCGATGTACGCCGAGCCCAAGTATTAGTTGAAGCGATTATTGTCGAAGTATTTGAGTCAGACGGCGTCAACTTAGGCATACAGTGGTATAGTGAGCAAGGTGGTTTTACGCAATTTAACAATGGTCCTGCACCCATTGGGCAAGTAGCCGCAGGTCTAGAAGCTGCTCGCACACAGCCGGGTACACCGGGCAGCACAGTAACCGATGTTAATGGTAATATCACAGTTAACCCGCCGGGTAACGATATTAAAGGTGATTACAGCCTTATTGCGCAAGCTTTAGGAGCGGTTAATGGCATGATGTTTGGCATAATGCGCAACGACTGGGGCGCTATTGTGCAAGCGGTTAGTTCTGACACGAATTCAAATATTTTAGCAACACCGAGCATTACCACCCTTGATAATGAAGAAGCCTATTTTATTGTAGGTCAAGAAGTGCCTATCATTACCGGCTCAGCTACCGGTAACAATAATAGTAACCCTTTTCAAACAGTAGAGCGCCAAGAAGTTGGTATTAAGCTTAAAGTAACCCCGCAAGTTAATGATGGCTCAGCGGTACAGTTGACCATTGAACAAGAAGTTTCTTCTGTCAGCGGTGCTACTGGCGTAGATATAGCCATTAATAAACGTGAAATTAAAACCACTGTCATGGTCGATAATGGCGCCACTGTTATTTTAGGTGGACTAATTGACGAAGATGTACAAGAAAGTGTGCAAAAAGTACCTTTACTCGGTGATTTACCTTTACTTGGACACTTATTTAAATCAACCAGTAACACCAAACGCAAACGTAATTTAATGGTGTTTTTACGCCCAACAATCATTCGCGATGGTAAAGCCATGAATGCCTTAAGCAAACAAAAATACCATGCAATTAGAAAAGATGAATTACGCCAACGCGAGTTGGGCTTGTCATTAATGAACGATAAAAAAATTCCTTTACTACCCAAATGGAATAATGAGCTAACTTTACCTCCAAGTTTTGACGACTATAAAAAAGAATTAGAGCAAGATAAAAAAAACAAGCCTCAACCCAATAATGATGTAAAACCTGTTGAGCCTAACTAATGACAGAAATGATCACCAGCGATATCAATGAAGCCAAAGTTAATATGTCAGAGCCTATAGCAAACAATTTAAGTTTGCCGTTTGGTTTTGCAAAACGTCATAGTGTATTAATCAATAAAGAAGCTGAACAACAATACACATTACATTGTACTGATACTGTCTCTAGCGATGCTTTACTTGAAATACGCCGCATACTAAAAGCCCCTTTTACTATTGAGGTTCATTCTGCCGATGCATTTGAAGAACTACTCACTGAAGCCTATCAACGTGATTCTTCTGAGGCCAAACAGCTGATGGAAGATATTGGCAATGAAGTAGATTTATATTCACTTGCCGATGAAATAACTGAAACAGAAGATTTATTAGAAAACGAAGATGACGCACCAATCATCAAGCTCATTAATGCCATGCTCAGTGAAGCAATTAAAGAAAATGCCTCTGACATTCACATTGAAACCTTTGAAAATGCTCTAAAAATTCGCTTTCGTGTCGATGGTATTTTGCGCGAAGTGTTAAAGCCCAACCGCAAGCTAGCCTCTTTATTGGTTTCTCGTATTAAGGTTATGGCCAAACTCGATATTGCTGAAAAACGTATACCTCAAGACGGTCGTATTTCTCTACGCATTGGTGGGCGCGCCGTTGATGTGCGGGTATCAACCATGCCCTCAAGTCATGGTGAACGCGTAGTACTACGTTTACTTGATAAAAATGCCGCTCGTCTTGATTTAAAAGATCTGGGTATGACTGATGAAAATCGAGAAAAATTTGCTGAGCTTATTGATAAACCTCACGGTATTATTTTAGTTACAGGGCCAACCGGTTCAGGTAAAAGTACCACACTTTATGCGGGTCTTACCCAAATTGATTGCCATGAACGTAATATATTAACGGTTGAAGATCCTATCGAATTTGCTATTGAAGGTATCGGGCAAACTCAAGTTAATACCAAAGTTGATATGACTTTTGCCCGCGGTTTGCGCGCCATATTACGTCAAGATCCTGATGTGGTTATGGTGGGCGAAATTCGTGATTTAGAAACCGCTCAAATTGCCGTGCAAGCAAGTTTAACAGGGCATTTAGTTTTATCAACTTTACATACCAATACCGCTTCAGGAGCAATTACTCGGATGGAAGATATGGGTGTAGAGCCTTTTTTACTTTCATCAAGTTTATTGGGTGTATTAGCACAGCGTTTAGTCAGAACCTTATGCCCACATTGTCGAGAAAGCCATTTACCTGACGACAAAGAACTTAAATTACTAGCCTTAAAAGAAGATAATCTTCAACCTATTTATCGTGCTGTAGGTTGTAGCGAGTGTAATTTCAAAGGCTATAAAGGCCGTACCGGTATTCATGAGTTATTAGTCGT
>WFQC01000010.1 GCA_015487235.1 Alteromonadaceae bacterium | reverse complement strand
TTACTTTAGGCGTGTAAACCTGAGTATAAAAAATAACTAACATAGCAACCAATAAGGCGAATACTATTGAATACTTTACGGGTTTACTCATGTCGACTCCTTAGAGAATCAAAATACAATTTAACTAATCATGCGTTTAATTAAATAGTAATAACTCATTTTTTGCAAGAAAAATTTAGTAAAGATTGCTTGAATAATGAAACTGTATTAAATTAACTGTAAATATATACAGTTAATTGGGGTTTGGCTGATTTTTTGAAATTGACTTTGCAGCATCATCTATCAAGTGTTTATACAAGGCTGTTGTTAGGAGGTATTTGCTGAAATTCAATTATCTAAAATCAATAGACCCAAATAGATCTTAAGCAAAGTGTGCCAAATGAAAAAAATTATTCATATTGATATGGACTGTTTTTATGCTGCGGTAGAAATGCGCGACAACCCGGCATACCAACACATTCCATTAGCCGTTGGAGGTGACGGTGCTCGCAGTGTTTTGTGCACCTGTAATTATATTGCGCGAAAATATGGAGTACGCTCGGCTATGCCAGCAATACAAGCAAAAAAACTTTGTCCTAATTTAGTTATAGTGAATGGTCGAATGGAAGTTTATCAACAAGTCTCTCAGCAAATACGTGCCATATTCGCTCGTTATACCGATATAATTGAGCCGCTTTCACTCGATGAAGCTTATTTAGATGTAAGCGATAGTGAGCTGTTTCAAGGTAGTGCAACTTTAATTGCAGAAAAAATTCGGGCTGATATTTTTCAAACAACAAGATTAACGGCATCGGCAGGTGTGGCACCGAATAAATTCTTAGCTAAAATAGCCAGTGATGAAAATAAACCCAATGGTCAGTATGTGATCACTCCTGAGCAAGTTAACGATTTTGTTAAAAATCTTCCTCTGAGAAAAATTGCAGGTATAGGCCCTAAAACAGCCGAAAAGCTTGCCAAATTTGGTTTTTATACCTGTGCCGACATACGTAAAAGTAACATTAAGTTATTACAAACCATTATGGGTAAATTTGCTTTTGTATTATATCAACGTAGCTTTGGTATTGACGAGCGAGCTCTTAGTGTCAAAAGAGTACGAAAATCACTAGCGGTTGAGAAAACATTAGCTATGGATATTACTGATATTAATGGTTGTCTTGATGTGATTGCACAACTAAAAATTAAACTTAAATCACGCTTAATTAACGTGAAAGAGCTGCGAATTAGTAAACAAGGTATTAAACTAAAGTTTGCAGACTTTAGCCAAACCACAGTAGAGCAAAAAAGTGATCACTGTAATGAAGATGCATTTATTCACTTATTACATAAAGCATTAAGTCGCGCGAATGGTAAAGCCATTAGATTAATTGGCCTAACCTTAGGTTTTGAAGCACTTGAGACGAATAACACTACTAAACAGCTAAGTTTAGATTTATAGTGAAATATTACTGAATAAGAGTACAGCGTAATGAAAAAAATTTATAGGCTAATAATAGCGATTGTGGTTTATAGCTCATTGAGCTTGTCAGTATTTGCACAAGACTTTAGCCAAGTAAAAATGAAGGTGATTAAGGCAAATAAAAATGTGTATATGCTACAAGGTGCGGGTGGCAATATTGGTGTATTGGCAACTAAAGCGGGTTTACTTTTAGTTGATGATCAATTTGCTCCTTTAGCTGAGCGTATCGAAGCGGCTATGCAATCTATTGAAAATAAAAAGTTAAAGTACGTAGTTAATACTCACTTTCATGGTGATCATACTGGTAGTAATGATTTTTTTGCTCACAAGGCGCCTATTTTTGCTCATCAAAATGTTAGAGAGCGTTTAGAAAATAAAGAGCCTGCTGAGCAAGTAGCTTTGCCTGTGGTGACTTATAATGATGGTATAACGATTTACCTTGATAACGAGAAAATTACCTTAACACATCTACCTAATGGCCATACCGATGGTGATACTGTGGTGTATTTTAGCAAAGCAAATGTATTGCATACAGGGGATTTATTTTTTGAATTAGGCTTTCCGTATATTGATTTAAATAACGGCGGTAGTGTTAAAGGTTATTTAGCGGCTGTACAAAAGTTAATTAAACAACTACCTGATAATGTTGTAATTATTCCTGGCCATGGTCAATTAACGGATAAAAAACGTTTTCAAGCTTTTGCACAGATGATCGAATATAGTATTACGCGAGTTAGCCAATTTTTAGCACAGGGAAAATCAGAGCAAGAAATTTTAGCCTTAGGGATCGGCAAAAACTATCAACAGTGGTCATGGCGTTTTATTAATGAAGAAAAGTGGTTGAAAACCTTAATTAAAGGTTTAAAAAACTAGCTTATAAATATCTTTCAAGGGCATGAAAAAAAGATCGCTTTAGCGACCTTTTTACTGCTGTAATAACGACTGCTATGTTAGTTAATTAGATCACGGTATAGATAATATAATAAGGCGACTATTGTTTTCATCATAATTCACAATACGTTGGTAACTTGGTGCTAAATAGCTTTCAGCCGTGCCTGTTGTCAATGTTTGGCTATATATTAGCTGCTGCCCACTGTCATATTTAGTTAATACAAAACCTTGGCTAGGATCAAAGCGATAAAAATAGCTGTTATTGGCACTGTCTGTTACCACATTAAGTGAAGTGATATTACTGCCACTATATAAAATGCCTTGCTCGGTGTAATTAGTGCCATCAAATACTGTCCATTCGTTATCACTATCAGCACTATAAATATTATTACCGCTAGCATCAGCTGCTAGTGCTGACACACCACCGGTAAAGTTTGTGCTGGCGAAGCTTGTTGATGACTCTAGGTTAATGGTTTTCTCAGCAAAAAGGTTAAAACTTAGTTGATATTGGTTGAGAGTATTGGTGGCATTATTCATTACCAATAAGCCATCTTTACTGGCTGGCATTGCTGTTTGTCCTGCGAAATAAGCATTAGCTTGATCCCAATACTGGCGTACCAAGTTAGTATCAGCATATTCTAAGGTTTGTGTTACCACAATAGGCTTGCCTGCTACCATATCAATACGAATGGGGCGATATTCTATCGTGATATTTTCATTGTTTATTTCACTGATAAGGTGATTACTAAGATCAATTTCATAATAATGAATTAACGTTGAACTATTTCCTTGTGCATCGATAACAGTTTCACTGCTTGAAGCAAGTAATTTACTGCCGTCAGGGTAAATAACGAGATTGGTTAAATCGACGCCAAGTAGGGGGGAATTAAGAGTATTTTCTAATGCACCGCTATGAATATTGTAAATTAATATTTGATCACCTTGGCCGATATAAACCAAAGGACGTAATGGATCTAACACAATAGCAGATTGGTTAGCATTAATATTGTCAAGGGTAAGCGTATTGGCATCATTAGCATTTTTGTTGATACTCAGTAAAATTTTGCCACTAATTGCTGCACCAGCTGATGTTGAAGAAAGATCGATTTCAGCATACGTTATGCCTTCACTCACTAAACTATCATCGGCAATAATAGTAAGGCGATTATTAGTGTTATCGCTAGTTAAGGTTAACCAGTTCGCGCTAGTTGTTGCTTGCCAAGCAACGGCAGTTGCTCGATTCGTTAAAATATCAACAGTATGAGTTAATACTTGCTTACTTGGAGAGCTATTAAAGGCAAGAGCAGGGTAATTACTTGATAAACGTACTTCATCAACAGCAATGGTAACGGTAATAATGTTGGTGGTATTACTGATTGGATCATAAACACTGACAGAGCCTGTTAATAATCCCCAAGTAGTTATATTACTGGTATCTATGGCTAGGGTTAATGTTGCGGGTGTTGTGCCATGATCTTCAGTCAGAATTAACCAAGGTGTATTTGTGGTTGCTTGCCAGTTATCGCTTATGCCTGTCAGTGTTATGGTTTGGCTAGCAATGTCCGTATTACCTAATACCGTTGAAAAATCAACCTTATTACTCGAGAGTTCAAATTGTTCTAGGGTTATTATTTCAAGCGCTTGTGCATTGGCAGTATTAACAATAAGCCGCTTGTCATCGGCACTGATTGTTACATTACTTGGTTGGTTGCCAGCGGTTAAAATAGTATTCGTTAAGTTTTGCTGTTGGTCATAAATATTCACTAAAAAACCCTGCGTGGGATCAAAACGTACAAAGTGTGCGTAATTATTATGGCTTAGGGTCAAGGCTAAGGTAACGATGTCGGTATTGTTTTCTAGCAAGCCATGGTCGGTAAAATTATCACCATCGAAACTTACCCATTCTGTTGTAGGGCTCAGTGTATAAATATTTTTTTCATCACTGGTTACCACAAAATCTCGTAGTGTATCGCCTTCAGCTAAGCTTTCTGGATGGTATTCATGGCTCATTGTTGCGGTGATTTTATTTTGAGTAAAATCATTCACTTTGGCAACATAGCGTTTAAAGCTAATATTCGTTGGGTCTAAGACATACAAACTCTGTGCTTGATCAGCAAAATCTATTGCGCGTGCAAAAAAGGCATTTTCACGATCAAGAAACAGTTGTTGCAGGTTATCGTTGGCAAATTCTACGATTTGTGTGACTAAAAAGTAGCGACCAGCAAAACGCACATAACGCACAGGATCAAATTCAATGCTAGCATCGTTGACTTCCGTAATGCTGTAATCAGCTAAATTAATTTTATAACGATGTGTAATAATACCGGTTTCATTACCATCTGCATCAAGAATAGTTTCATCAGCTTGAGCAATTAACATTGAACCTTGCGGATGGATAACAAATTGCTCTAATAAGCTAGCTTCAGGGGCCACAACTAAGGTATTGAGTAATTGCGCGCTGTACTGATGATAAACACGTAGTTCATTATTTACACCAACATAAATCAAAGGTTTTAGTGGGTCTGCCACCATAGCATTGGTATTACTTATAATGTCATTAATTATCTCTGTTTTTACCACCAGATCACTTTGGTAAAAACTCACCTTAATGATTTCATTAATAACAGGGCTAGGAACATCAGGATTTTCAGGATCAGTAAGCGGGCTAATAATAATGGTTGTTTCTGTGTATTCTTCACTGGGTAAAGCGCTTGAATTAACTACTACCGTTAATTTATTGTTGGTTTCATCTGGGGTTAAGGTTAACCAATCAGCATCGCTTTGTGCTTGCCAAGTAAAGCCTTTTGGGTTGTTACTATTTACACTAACAACAGCTGATAAAGCCGCAGTATTTTGTGTTAATGAAAACGCTAATGTCGGTTTATCAACAAATAAATAAACATTATCTAAGCCGAGTTCAACGGGTAAGATTTTAGTATCACCAGAATTTTTTTCTGTTAGGGTTATGGTGGCATTTTGCAAACCCGCTTGGCTAAATTGGCTAATATCTGGTGTTACTGTGATTGTGGCGTTACCAGAGCCTTCGGTGATATCAAGGGTTAGCCAATCAACATTGCTTGTTAGCTGCCACTCATTGGCTGCACTGGTTATATCAAAGGTTTGACTCTCAATACTATCAACACCAAAAGTATCGGCAAAGCTCAATAATTCAGTACTTAAATCGAGTTGCCAAACTAATAAAGAAATATCAATGTCATAATGCACTAAGTTAGTAGTTGCAGGATCGCCTGTTGAAAGTCGTAATGTGGTTTGATAATTATTGGGTGCTAGAAATTGGGCGTTAACGACATCAATATAAACGGTTGCAGAGTTTGTGGTTAAATTTGTGATGCGATAATTTAACCAATTTGCGGGTTGCGCATCAGGAGCAAAACCTATTAATAAACCTTTGCCATCAAAATTGACTTCAATTTTGATGCTATCGGTTGACTCTTGAAAAATTTCATTACTTAAGTTGATCGCCGAAGTATCAGCAGAAATAGCATACTTCGGCGTATTATCACCACCGCCACAGGCTTGTAAAACAAAAATAAAGCTAATAAAAAGAAGTTGTTGAACAGCATTCTTGAATCGTTTTAGCATACTGAACGGATCCCTGTGTTATTGTTATAATAATAGCAATTTTAGTTACGTATCTTCTATTTTGCGTGATTATTAGACGAAAGTAAAAAATTATTATTCCTGATAGAAGCTTCGCCTTTAAATAAAAATTAGGTAAAATGAGCTGATAACGATGTAACGGTTTATATTATTGGTAACTTGTTGAAAACTGAAGTTTTACAAGCGGCAATTAATTACCTCTCTTATCGAGAGCACGCAAGTAAAGAATTGATTGATAAATTACAACATAAAGGTTTTGCTGTAAGTGATATTGCAGAGGTTATTGCGCACCTGCAAGAAAAAAACTACCAAAGCGATCAGCGCTATGCAGAATGTATTATTCGTAATCGTGTTAATAAAGGTTACGGCCCATTATATATTGCACAGGCATTACGCCAACAAGGCATTACATCAAGTGTGATTGAACAAGAGATAAAAAATCAACAAATTGATTGGTATCTACAGGCAGAGCTTGCGTATAATAAGCGCTTTGCTGACGTAGCAATTAAAGACAACAAAGATAGAGCAAAACGCATTCGCTTTATGCAGAATCGAGGTTTTTCAACAGAGCAAATTTTTACCTTGCTTTCCAGCGATTGATATAGCATAAAGCCAGTAAATTATTAAAGAATTCATTGATAAATTAGACAAAGCGGACAATCCCATGATCAAAACAACTGCCGAAGTACGTCAGGCATTTTTAGATTTTTTTGCTGAAAATCAACATCAAGTCGTTAAAAGTGCCTCATTGGTGCCAGGTAATGATGCCACATTACTGTTTACTAATGCAGGCATGGTGCCTTTTAAAGATGTGTTTTTAGGTGCCGAAAAACGAAGCTACACACGAGCTGTATCTGCACAGCGTTGTGTTAGAGCTGGTGGTAAGCATAATGATTTAGAAAATGTTGGCTATACGGCACGCCACCATACCTTTTTTGAAATGATGGGTAATTTCAGTTTTGGTGATTACTTCAAAGAAGAAGCGATATTTTTCGCGTGGAAATTTCTTACTGAAGTACTACAAATCCCTGCTGAAAAGTTAACCGTAACTGTTTTTGAAGAAGATGATGAAGCCGAAAAAATTTGGCTTGAAAAAATAGGCGTTCCAGCAGAACGGGTGATCAGAATTGGCGCAAAAGATAATTTTTGGTCTATGGGTGATACGGGTCCTTGTGGCCCTTGTTCTGAAATCTTTTATGATCATGGTGAAGATGTTTTTGGTGGTCCTCCAGGCTCTCCTGATGAAGACGGTGATCGTTTTATTGAAATTTGGAATATTGTTTTTATGCAATATAACCGTCAAGCAGATGGTACTATGGAACCTTTGCCTAACCCTTCTATTGATACGGGTATGGGGCTTGAGCGTATTTCAGCGATAATGCAAGGCGTACATAGCAACTATGAAATTGATATTTTTCAAGCGCTTATTAGAGATGCCGCACATTTATTACAATGTACTGACCTAGAGCATAAATCGCTACGTGTTATTGCTGATCATATTCGTTCATGTAGCTTTTTAATTGTTGATGGTGTTGTGCCGTCAAATGAAGGACGAGGTTATGTGCTGCGTCGTATTATTCGTCGTGCTATTCGCCATGGTCATAAATTAGAAGCTAAAGGGCATTTTTTTCATAAATTAGTGCCATCATTGATCACTCAAATGGGTGATGCTTACCCTGAATTAATACAACAGCAAGCTGTTATCGAAAAACTATTGCGTATTGAAGAAGAGCAGTTTGGTCGCACACTTGATCGCGGCATGAACTTGCTTGAAGATATTTTAGCTAACCTTGATGGCGATACGATTAGTGGTGAAGATGTTTTTAAACTTTATGATACCTACGGTTTTCCTGCCGATTTAACGGCTGATATCGCGCGTGAACGACAGCTAAAAATAGATCAAAATGGTTTTGATGTGGCAATGGGCTTACAGCGAGAGCGTGCTCAAAAAGCCAGTCAATTTGGAACTGATTATAATCAACAAATCAAATCAAATCATAAAACTAATTTCAAAGGCTATACCAATACTAGCTACTCTTCGACTGTAGTCGAAATATTTAATGAAGAAAATGAATCGGTAGCACGTTTAAATGCAGGCGAAAAAGGTATTGTTATCTTAGATAATACGCCTTTTTATGCTGAATCTGGTGGGCAAGTTGGCGACAGTGGTTGCTTAAAAGTGATCAAGGGTAATACCGATGTTGCTGAATGTGCTTGTTTTGAAGTTAATGACACCATTAAGCTCGGCAATGCTTATGGTCATAAAGGTATTGCCAAAGAAACTATTCAGGTTAATGCCCGCGTTATGGCTGAAATTGATGTTGAACGCCGTCAAGCTATCATTAAAAACCATAGTGCCACTCATTTATTGCATGCCGCTTTACGCCAAGTGTTAGGAGAGCATGTAACACAAAAAGGTTCACTTGTTGATGCGGAGAAATTACGTTTTGACTTTTCTCATTTTGAAGCGGTAACCCCTAAAGAACTACGAGAGATCGAGCGTTTAGTTAACCAAAATATTCGTAAAAACTACCCACGCCAAACTGAATTAATGCCAATAGAGCAAGCCAAAGCAAAAGGTGCAATGGCGCTATTTGGTGAAAAATATGATGATGAAGTGCGGGTTGTTACCTTAGGTGACGCCTCTATTGAACTGTGTGGTGGTGTGCATGTTGATAGAACGGGCGACATAGGGTTAATAAAAATTGTTTCAGAATCAGGTATTGCCGCTGGTGTTCGTCGTATAGAAGCAGTTTCAGGGCAAGGCGCTATTGATTTTATTGAACAACAGGCTGACTTATTAACCGAAGTGGCGACCTTAGTAAAATCAGATGTTACCAGTGTTGTCATTAAAGTAGAGCAACTTATTGGTAAAAATAAGCAACTTGAAAAAGAAATTGCAACATTAAAACAAAAACTTGCTGCCCAAGCCGGTTCAGACTTATTAAGTCAAGCTATTGATATTAATGGTGTAAAAGCATTAATCGCTCATTTAGATGGTGTTGAATCAAAAGCATTGCGTGGCTTAGTCGATGAACTGAAAAATAAAATGCAATCAGGCATTATTTTATTGGCAACAGCCAACAATGGTAAAGTGGGCTTAATTGCCGGGGTAACTAAAGATCTGGTTGCTAAGGTTAAGGCAGGAGAGTTAGTTAACCTTGTAGCGCAACAAGTTGGTGGTAAAGGTGGTGGGCGTCCAGATATGGCGCAAGCGGGTGGTAGCCAGCCTGAAAATATTGATAGCGCATTAGCCACTGTTCAACCTTGGTTAGCTGAACGTCTTTAATGGCGGTTATTGTACAAAAATATGGGGGAACCTCTGTTGGTTCCCTTAATCGTATTGAAGCCGTTGCTGAAAATATTATTCAAACACGGCAACAAGGGCATCAAGTTGTTGCTGTACTTTCTGCGATGTCGGGTGAGACTAATCGTTTATTATCTTTGGCGCAATCCCTTGATAAACATCCGGCAAGCCGCGAATTAGATGTTTTGTTAGCAACAGGAGAGCAAGTGAGTATTGCTTTACTTGCTATTGCGCTTATTCAGCGCGGCTATTCTGCTATTTCATTATTGGCACACCAAGTAGGCATTGTCACTGACAATCACTTTGGTCGAGCACACATTAAGCATATAAAAACAAAACGCTTAGCCCAAGCATTAGAGCAAGAACAAATTGTTTTAGTTGCTGGTTTTCAAGGGGTTGACCATGAAAATAATATCACCACATTAGGGCGAGGAGGGTCAGACACCTCTGCCGTTGCTATTGCCGCTGCTTTACAAGCTAATGAGTGCCAAATTTTTACCGATGTTGATGGTATATATAGTGCCGACCCTCGTATAGTACCGCAGGCTAAGCGTCTTGATCATATCCGTTTTGATGAAATGTTAGTGATGGCCAATTTAGGCGCAAAAGTTTTACAAAATAGGGCAGTAGAATATGCCATGCGCCATAACTTAACGATTCGAGTGCTAAGTAGTTTTAATCAAGGAGTTGGTACGCAAGTGACAAATCATTACAGTGAAGAAATGCCGCAAAATCAGTTACCTGTATCGAGCATAACACATCAACAACAAGAATTATTACTCACCTTAAATAACATTCGTAGCCACCAGCTTACAGCTGAATATATACAAGCTTTAGCCGATAAAGGTATTGAACTTGATATGTTGAACCAAACGGTAATGGCTGATGAAAGTATTACGTTAAGTTTTACTATTCATCAAGATAGTGAACAACAAGTGCTTAAAATATTACAAAATGATATAAGCAATAACGCAGGAGTTACTATCAAGTTAGATCATAATGTTGCTAAACTTTCCGTTGTTGGTGCTGGTATCAAGTCAAAAACAGAGACTATAGGCCAATTTTTCAAAGCACTTTCTGATGAAAAAATAGAAATTATGTTGATTTCTAGCTCAGAAATACATATATCTGTTATAATAAATAAGCAAGATCTAATAAAAGGTGTACATGCATTGCATAGCGCTTTTAATTTAAATCTTAGTGCTTAATTTTTTTGAAAAAATACAAGCATTTTTTTAAAAGTTAAGCTAACTTTATATTTGCGCCTAGCTTAGTAAGTATAAGGTTATTATGTATAAATTTAGTGGAATCCAATTTCAACCATAAATAGGAAAGGAACAAAGCATGTTAATATTAACACGTCGAGTTGGTGAAACATTGATGATTGGTGATGATGTTACTGTCACCGTTTTAGGAGTTAAGGGTAATCAAGTACGTATTGGCGTTAATGCACCAAAAGAAATTTCAGTGCACCGTGAAGAAATTTACATGCGCATACAAGCGGAAAAAGATAATCCAGAGCCATCGGGTAATTTTTAAACCTTGTTTGAAGCCAGTTTTTACTGGCTTTTTTATTGCCTTCAACCAATGCCTTGCCGCTAAGCCTTTTAATTCTCGTTGAGTGGGAAAGAACTTAATCAACTTGGTATAATCATTATCAGCTACTGAGAGTCCATACTATTAAGTAAGACATTGTCAATTTTATTAGTGATAAATGTTTAAAAAATTATCGCCTTGCTTGAAAACTCGCCAAACAGTTATTTTTACTAAAAAATTGTTTGACATATTTTTTAGATCCATTAATATTCGCACCCACTGGAGAGGTGGCCGAGTGGCCGAAGGCGCTCCCCTGCTAAGGGAGTATAGGCTTTATACCCTATCGAGGGTTCGAATCCCTCCCTCTCCGCCATTGCGGACGCGTAGCTCAGCTGGATAGAGTACCTGGCTACGAACCAGGCGGTCGCAGGTTCGACTCCTGCCGCGTCCGCCACTTTCTTTCAAGTGACTAAATAATGAAAGGCAGCTAAAGAAAGCTGATTAAAATTATTCTACGGCGAATTCATTCGCTATCTCGAAGTGAGATATAAAATAATACTTAATGTGTGAACAGGTAGCTTAACTGGATAGTTTATTCAGGTTAAGGTAGCTACGAACAAGGTTCGCTATCTCGAAGTGAGATATAAAATAATACTTGACCGCGGACGCGTAGCTCAGCTGGATAGAGTACCTGGCTACGAACCAGGCGGTCGCAGGTTCGACTCCTGCCGCGTCCGCCACATTGAAAAAACCAGTCATTATTGACTGGTTTTTTTTCGCCTGCATTTCTATATTACAGATTAATATAAGCGCTCTTATAGCAATTAGTCTAAGAAAGTGATCACTCCTTTATGCTGAATGGTATTAGTATTTGTGCTATTTTTCCTATATGGCTAAGTTATTGCATAATTTTTGTGCTGGTCTTATTCATCGACTCTTTGGTATGATGTGTAGGTAATAGCATTAAAAATAATGGAATAATACTGCTATGAATCAAATTAATAATAAAAATCCTTTGGGGAGTTTAGCTGATTATCGGCTATTATTTGATTATGCCGATATTGCCATGATTGTACTTGATCAAGAAGGTTATTATCTTGATTACAATCGTGCTTATTATCAATTAATGGGTTATTCCACTAAAGCGCAATTAACGCGTTTTCATCCAAAAGATGTTTCACCTGAACGCCAGCCAGATGGGCAAGACTCGCTTGAGAAAGCCAACCAAATGATCACCATTGCTTTTGAAAAAGGTAGTCATAATTTTGAATGGCAGCACCAGCGACCAGACGGTTTTTGCTTTTTATCTTACGTTACTCTAGAGATCATTCCTTATAATAAGCAATCGTGTTTATTAGCGACAATTCGTGATATTTCAGAGCAGCGTAAACTTGAACGTTTAGTGGAAGAACAGACTAAAGAACTGGCTATTCAAAATGCCGAACTAGAGCATTTATCTTCTATTGACCCCTTAACTAACTTATTTAATCGACGCAAGTTTGATGCTATTTATAGCTACTTATGGCAACAAGCAATACGTAATAAGTGTCAATTAGGTATTTTATATATTGATGTCGATTTTTTTAAACTTTATAACGACAATTATGGGCACTTGCATGGAGATACCTGTTTGCAGCGTATTGCTAATGTACTCAGAAAAGTGTTAAAGCGTAAATCAGATATTATTGCCCGTTATGGCGGTGAAGAATTTATTATGCTGGTGTACGACTGCAATGCTCACTTTATTCAAATGCTTGCCGAAGAAATTAATAAAAAAATTAGACAAGAAGAAATTGCGCATGACTTTTCTCGTGTAGGCTTACATGTCACGGTAAGTGTTGGTGCAGCACTTTGTTTTCCTGAACAATATACTACGCGTCGTGAGTTAATTGATGCTGCTGATAAGATGTTATATTTAGCTAAAAAAAGTGGCAAAAATTGTTATAAATTTATCAATCTTCCTTTATAAAATACAGCTTATAGTTTTTACTTTATGCAAAAGTTGACCATTTGTTCAGTTTTTCAATTTTCAGGATAAATAGAAGCTAATTGTTACTATTTTCTTGTATTTCTCAATGATTGTAGTTTATACAACAAACAAAAAATTATTTTTTATGCAATTAATATCTATAAAAAATGAATTTATATGCAAAAATTCGAGTATTTACTCTTGACGAATAATTATTTTTCTGAAATTGCAAAATCTTAGTTGCTTTTCTATTATTGGAGTGATTATTCTATTTCCTATCATTTGATCAATTGAGTGCTAACAATGGAAAATTTAACCCAGTTATTTATTGAAGCTGGTACGTTAATGTTGGTTGGAATGGTTTTTGTTTATACCTTTTTAGGATTATTAGTGCTAATTATTAATAAATTTTTAGCGCCATTGGCAAAAGCTTATCCAGATCCTGTTTTACAGCCTAAACGTAAGCCGTCAACCACTAAAACGCTTTCAACAGAAGGTGTTTCGCCAAGCGTTGTTGCTGCTATTTCGGCGGCAGTTAGTACTTATCGTCAACAGAATAAAAAATCTTAGGAGTTCACCCTCATGTCAAAGCCACTAGGGATCACCGAAGTTGTATTACGAGATGGTCATCAATCATTACTTGCAACACGTTTACGTCTAGAAGATATGCTACCTATCGCACCTTTACTTGATGAGGTAGGTTATTGGTCTATTGAGTCATGGGGTGGAGCAACCTTTGATGCCTGTATTCGTTACTTGGGCGAAGATCCTTGGGAGCGAATTCGAGCCTTAAAAAAAGCGATGCCAAAAACAAAGCAGCAAATGCTTTTTCGAGGACAAAATATTTTAGGTTATCGTCATTATGCTGATGATGTTGTCGAAAAATTTGTAGAGCGTGCGCATATTAATGGTATTGATGTTTTTCGTATTTTTGATGCGATGAATGATGTGCGTAATTTACAAACCGCTATTAAAGCCGCGGTAAAAGTAGGAGCACATGCTCAAGGTACCTTAAGTTATACCGAAAGCCCTGTGCATACACTTGATGGCTGGCTAACCATGGCAAAGCAAATAGAAGACATGGGAGCACATTCACTCTGTATTAAAGATATGTCAGGTTTATTAAAGCCTTATGATGCTGCAGAGCTTATAGCACGCCTAAAAGAAACGGTTTCTTTACCTATTGCACTTCATTGCCATGCGACGACAGGTTTGAGTATTGCAACCCACATGAAAGCAATTGATGCGGGTATAGATGTTATTGATACGTCTATTTCGTCAATGAGTATGACTTATGGCCATTCACCTACAGAAACAGTGGTTGCTATGGTTGAAGGCACAGAACGAGATACAGGCTTAGATATGACTAAGCTTGCCGAAGTGGCGGCTTATTTTCGCAATGTTCGAGAAAAATATGCCAAATTTGAAGGAAGCCTAAAAGGGATCGATGCCCGTATTTTGCTCGCTCAAGTACCAGGTGGCATGCTAACTAATATGGAAAACCAGCTTAAAGAACAAGGTGCTGCTGATCGTTTAGATGAAGTGCTGACTGAAATTCCTAAAGTACGTAAAGATTTAGGTTATATCCCCTTAGTTACACCAACCTCGCAAATTGTTGGTACACAAGCGGTACTTAACGTATTAACTGGTGAGCGTTATAAGTCTATCACCAAAGAAACAGCTGGTGTTTTAAAAGGTGAGTATGGTGTTACAGCTGCACCAGTTAATGTTGAATTACAAACCCGAGTACTTGATGGTGGTGAAGTGGTAACTTGTCGTCCTGCTGATTTACTGGCTCCTGAAGTTGAGCATTTAACGAAAGAGTTAACGCAATTAGCGAAAGAAAAAGAGATCAATTTAGCTAAAGAGGTTGTTGATGATGTCTTAACTTATGCTTTATTCCCACAAATTGGTCTGAAATTCTTAGAAAACCGCAATAATCCTGATATTTTTGAACCTGTTCCAAGCAAAGAAGATACTCAATGTTCTGAGCCTAAAGCATCAACAGGCAGTGATAAAGCTGAAAATTACTCGGTGAAAGTAGATGGTAAAATTTATGATGTTGTGGTTGCTCCAGGAGGAACTTTAGACAGCATCACACCAGGTACAGGTTCAGGGGGTGAAGTGTTAAAGCAGTCTGCCTCGGTGTCTGCTGATGAAACGCTTAATTCACCGCTAGCGGGTAATATTTTTAAAGTATTAGTGCATGAAGGTGATGCGGTTGCGGCTGGTGATGTAGTGATTATTATGGAAGCAATGAAAATGGAAACAGAAATTCGTGCAGTGAATGCCGGCAAAATCACAGCCATTCATATCAAAGAAGGTGACGCAGTGAGTGTCGGTGAAGCCTTACTTAGTATGGCATAGGTGATAGCATGGAGTTATTAAATACTTTGTGGTTGTCAACTGGCTTGGCACACTTTGAATTTGGCCAAGTGGTGATGATGTCTGTTGGCGCTATATTATTGTATCTGGCTATTGTTAGAAATTTTGAACCACTATTGTTATTGCCTATGGGATTTGGTGCTATTTTAACCAATATTCCTTTAGCGGGTTTTACCGAAGCTGGTGGTTTACTACATTACATCTATGAAGTAGGGATCAGCACAGGCGTTTTTCCTTTGCTTATCTTTATGGGAGTGGGCGCAATGACAGATTTTGGCGCCTTAATTGCAAATCCTAAGGTTTTACTACTGGGTGCCGCCGCTCAATTAGGCATTTTTGCAACCTTGTTTGGGGCTATTGCTTTAAATGTGATCCCCGGCATTGAGTTTACCTTAAAAGATGCTTCTGCTATTGCGATTATTGGTGGAGCCGATGGGCCAACCGCTATTTTTCTTGCTTCAAAACTAGCGCCTGAATTACTGGGTGCTATTGCCGTTGCTGCTTATTCTTATATGGCTTTAGTGCCAATTATTCAGCCACCTATCATGCGCGCTTTAACCAATGTTGATGAGCGTAAAATTGAAATGGAACAACTTCGTCATGTTACAAAAGTAGAAAAGGTTATTTTCCCTTTGGCGGTATTGTTAATGACTATTTTCTTTTTACCTGCCGCAACACCACTGGTGGGAATGTTTTGTTTAGGCAATTTAATGCGAGAGTCTGGAGTGGTTGATCGCCTGAGCGCTACCGCACAAAATGAGTTGATTAATATCACCACCATCTTTTTAGGTTTAGGGGTGGGCTCTAAATTAAGTGCGGAAAAATTTCTTAATGTCGAAACCTTAGGTATTTTAGCCTTAGGTGCCGTAGCTTTTTCTATTGGTACAGCGGGTGGTGTATTAATGGCAAAACTAATGAATAAATTTTCTAAAACACCGATTAATCCGCTTATTGGTGCAGCTGGTGTTTCTGCAGTACCAATGGCAGCCCGTGTGGCAAATAAAGTTGGCTTAGAAGCTAATCCGCATAACTTCTTGCTTATGCATGCTATGGGACCTAATGTAGCAGGTGTATTAGGTTCTGCTGTTGCTGCGGGTATTTTATTAGCATTAGTTGGTTAATTTATATAGTTTTAGTTCTTATTAAGTAGTGCTTGACTAGAATGATTAGGTTAAGCATTACTTAATGTGATTAAAGTGCTTTTATTTTGAACAAAATTTAAACTAAAAAGGTCAACATATTCTAATATTCTACATTCTATTTTGACAGCTTATAATAGCCTTGCTATTGTGTCTTTATTCCCTATGTTAACTAAATGTTACTACGTTGAAGCTATTTTTTCGCACTATTATTATCTTGTTAAAATATATCGGGCTAGTTGTTTTTAGCTTGAGTTGTTTGAGTGCTTATGCTGAAAAAATACACGTAGTTACTGAATATTTAACGCCTTATCAAATGCTTGATGATTCAGGTAAACTTACTGGTTTATCTACAGAAATATTAGAAGCACTTATTGCTATAACGGGTGATGAGTATGAAATTCAAGTATTACCATGGGCAAGAGCCTACTTAAGAGCGCTTGATACCCCTAATACATTGATTTATTCGATTTCTAGAACACCACATCGAGAGCCTTTATTTCATTGGATTGGTGGAATTAGAACAGATAAAATTCATTTATGGGGGTTACGCGGAAAGTTCTCAAAGCCGATCTCTGATGTTAATCAACTTAAAAATCATGCTATTGCTTTAGTGAGAAGCTCATACGCAGAACAATACCTCAGAGATAGTATGTTCACTAATATTTACCCTGTAGTAAGTTTTGAGCAAAGCTTAAAAATGCTTTATCGCGGTAGAATTGACCTTATTTTAGGTGATGAAGTCACGCTAATTCCTCGTATAAATCAGCTCAATTACGATGCCAATAAACTGATTAAATTAGCCGAGGTTAAAGAAATCAGTGCAGAATTAAGTTTTGCATTTAGCCTGAAAACAAATGATGTTATTGTCAAACGCTATCAAAGTGCTTATCAAACACTGATAAAATCAGGAAAACTCGCTGAGATTAAACGTAAATGGCATTTGAGTGATAATCCATAACTAAGGGTTTAGTTTAAATTGCTGCCAATGATTATTATGCTGTTCAAAGCAAATACGATCATGTAAACGACTTGCTCTGCCTTGCCAAAATTCAATATAGTGTGGCCTTACGCGCCAGCCGCCCCAAAAGTCAGGATGAGGCACTTGTTTACCCGCATATTTTTTCTCGTAGTAAGCGACACGCTCTTTTAATTGGTTTTCGGTGGGTAATTTATGAGATTGTTTTGATGCCCAAGCGCCAATTTGGCTACCTCGATCGCGGCTATGAAAGTAGCGAGCAGACTGCTCTTTACTTACTTTTTCGACAACGCCTTCAATGCGAACTTGTCGTTGAAGTACATTCCAGTGAAACAATAAAGCCACTTTATTATTGTCGGTTAATTGCTGACTTTTTCTACTTTCATAATTTGTATAAAAAACAAAACCCTGCTGATCATATTCTTTTAGTAATACCATACGCGAACTGGGTTGTCCGTCTGCACCACAAGTACTTACTGACATAGCTTCAGGTAATAATATGCCTGATTTTTGTGCGTCATCAAACCAAAGCTTAAATAATTCGATAGGATCTTGATTGTCTGAAATTTCAGGTAAAGGTAAAGCAACACCTTGACCAAAGGTGAGAAGACAGCGTATCTTTTCTAAAAAAGTCATTACAATAAACCTACCTATATTAAGGAATAAAGGAGACTTATTGTAACATTTTTATTAGAGATATATACCCATATTACCTCAAGCATCCTGAAACTCGCATCTTGAAGTATCATGGGTATAAACAATAGCTCTTGGTAAAAAACGCGTTAATTTTTTAATGTTTTTGACTATAATCTAGGGTTAAATTAGTGAGTAATTTAACGCCTAATTTCATACCACTTTCATCAATTTTAAATTCAGGTGTGTGGTGATCAGGTGCTTGTGAAAGTGGAATATCTCTAGCTTTACCACCGACAAATAAATACAGCCCCGGTACTTTTTCTTGAAAAAATGAAAAGTCTTCAGCACCAGTTACGGCATCTGTGATCAAGACATTCTTCTCACCTGCGGTTCTCGTTAATGTCGGTAGCATTTTACGCATCAACTTAGGTGGGTTGTAGGTAATAGGATAACTATAATCAAGCGGTAAGGTTAACTCAGCAGTTGCGCCCATACTTTTGGCGATAAAGTCTACTTTATTTGCCATTGATTGATGAATTTTTTTACGTGTATCTGGGTTTAAAGTACGAATAGTGCCGACTAATTCTACTTGTTCAGGAATAATGTTAGAGCGATTACCCCCATGGATCATACCAACAGTAACTACTGCTGCACTGTCTATTAATTTAACTTCCCGGCTAACAATGGTTTGTAAACCCATAATAATTTGTGCAGAGGTTACGATAGGGTCAACACTATTCCAAGGGTAAGCACCATGAGATTGTTTTCCTTTGACTACAATTTTAAAAGGATCAACCGCGGCCATAATGCCACCTTCACGGTAGGCAACTGTACCTACATCACGTTTAGCGCTAATATGTAAACCAAAAATCACATCAACATCAGGGTTTTTCAATACCCCTTCTTTGACCATTAAATCTGCTCCGCCTTGTTCGCCAGCAGGAGCGCCTTCTTCTGCGGGCTGAAAAATAAATTTAACCTTGCCGCGTAATTTATCTTTCATTTTAGTTAATACGGTTGCTGCACCCATTAACATGGCAATATGGGTATCGTGTCCACAGGCATGCATTACGCCAACTTTTTGCCCGTTATAGGTTGAGGTTACTTTTGAAGCAAAAGGCAGTTTTACGCGTTCAATCACGGGTAAAGCATCAATATCTGCACGTAATGCAACAACAGGGCCGGGCTTACCAGAATCAAGCACTGCAACAACGCCAGTTTTGGCAACTCCAGTTTGTACTTGTAAACCTAATGAGCGCATATAGTTTGCAATAGTTTTTGCTGTTTCAAATTCTCGATTAGACAGCTCTGGGTGCTGATGAAAATGGCGGCGCCACTTAATCACATCGCTTTCAACTTGATTAACCAGTGTGTCAACTGAAGTAGGCGCTGCTGAAACAGAAAAGGTGCATGATGCACCTAAAAGTAAAATTGGGAGTATTTTTTTCATATAAACATTATCGTTGTTATGTGCTAAGAATTTAGCATACTGGAAGCATAGAGTGACGAAAAGGTTATTCAACCTATTAAATATCCCAATCGTCGTCATCACCTAATAATTCTTTTAGGCGTTTTTTTTCTAATAGTTCATCAATACGCTTGCGAACTTCTTTATTGTATTTGGCTTTTTCTTCCTTGGTCCAATTTTCTTGGTCATCTTCCAACATAGGATCATCATCATCAATGCTGATAAAATCATCACTCATTATAAAAATTCCTAAAAAAGTTTCTCTAAGGTTGAACGTAGGCGTAGAATAATTATTTTTCAAGCTAGGTCAAAGAATTTTTTCGAAAAATACCGAATTATTTGCCGGCTTGATACACTTGTTCAATAACTACCTTTTTATGGTTAAATAGTTAGCAATAATGAAGCCTACATCGTTTTTTGATTTTATAACAACAACTCAGCAGTTTTTAGCAAAAAAACGGCAACGCCGCTTGCTGGTATTAAAAGGTGATAAAAACTGGGCAAAATCTTTATTAGCACAATTGCCCAGTTTTTCGCTTTTTATGGAACACAAAGAGCAAAATGAAAACACAAAAACAGCAGCAACGTGGTTGTTATTTTCTGAGCAGTTTAGTGTAACGCCTTCACTAAGGATTAATGCAAAAAATTATCGTCATTTTTTAGGCACTGAATGCGACTATTTATTATTTGATGGTGAGTCTTTTAATGTTGATGCTTTTGCCGCTTTATCAGGTACTATTAAAGCTGGTGGTTTGCTGTTTTTATTATGGCCAGAAAAGGCTGAAGCAGAAAAACTTCACGCCAATAGTCTCTTTTTACAGCGTTTTGACCAGCAATTATTTAAGGACAATGAGGTGATCATTATTGAGCCCTCTACTTCGCTGTTAGAACCTGCACAACATTGGCAATGTGTTAATGAAAATAATGTGATAACACCTACTTCGCAAAATAGCGCAGCTATTGGTGCAACATTACCGCTACCCGCTTATGGTTGTGCTACAGTCGACCAACAATGTGCGGTAGAGGCGATAGAAAAAGTTTTTTCAGGCCATCGTAATCGTCCTTTAGTTTTAACTGCTGATCGTGGTCGAGGTAAATCGTCTGCATTGGCAATTGCGTGTGCTAGATTGATCAAAACGGCTAAGCAATCTATCAATATCACTATTACGGCTCCGCACCAGCAGGCCTTGTCGGTATTTTTTCAACAGTTAAAAGTTAGCTTGCCACACGCTCATCATGAACAACACAAACTTATTTATTGTCATAACTCGATGCAAATTGAGCTTACTTTTGTTCCTGTTGATAAGTTAATACATGATGATATTAAAACGCATTTTTTATTAGTAGATGAAGCTGGCGCTATTCCTGTTTATTTATTAACCGCGCTATTACAGCGTTATCATCGTATTGTGTTTTCAACCACATTGCATGGTTATGAAGGTGCAGGACGTGGTTTTACGCTGAAATTTTTACCTCATTTGAAAAAAATTCGTCCTGAGTTTAAAACCTTGCATCTCAATCAACCTATTCGTTGGGCAAAAGCTGATCCATTAGAACGTTTTGTTTTTAATAGTTGCTTACTTAATGCTGAGCTAGGTGCTATTGAAACGAGGGAAAGTTTAATCAAAGACAGTAAAGATAATTTTTTTCAGCTAATAGACCGAGCAAGCCTAGCAAGTAATGAAGCTTTGCTTCGGCAAGTTTTTTCAGTTTTAGTAACGGCTCATTATCAAACGAGCCCGAGTGATTTGGCATTGATGCTTGATAACCCGAAGATAAGCATTGTGACCATTAGCCGAAATGATCAGGTTATTGCTGTGGCTTTATTAATTGCAGAAGGAAACTGCACAACGGGTGATGTTAAAGCAATAGCAGAAGGTCAACGGCGCTTAAAAGATCAATTTACGCCACAATCATTGCTTACACATTGTGGCTTTAAGCAAGCTTTTAATTATCGTTACTTACGTATTATGCGTATAGCGGTTCATCCTAGCGTACAACAACAAGGTATTGGTAGTTACTTTTTAGGGCAAATAAGCCTTTTTGCACAAAAGCAGTCATTTGATTTTTTAGCGACAAGTTTTGGTGCAACAACGGCGTTATTACATTTTTGGTTGCGTAATGATTATCGTATTGCCCGTGTTGGCTTTAATAAAGATCACGCCAGTGGTGAGCATTCGGTGTTATTACTCAATGCGTTAAATAAGCAAAGTAAGCTGTTTCAAGGTAATGTTCAACAACACTTTTATCGCAGTTTTGCTTATTTACTTACTGATGAATACCAAACATTAGCAACCCCTATTGCGACATTACTTTTGCGTTATTGCCCTCGTGAACAAAGCAAGTCAGTAGCGATGATTGATCAACAAGTGATTGAAGCATTTGCTAACAAAAAACAGTTATATGCCGCAAGTGTTTATAGTTTACATTTAGCTTTGTTGCGTTATTTGGCCACAGAAAAAAATATTAATGAACAAGCTGTCTTAGCGATTGTTGCTCGGGTACTACAAAAACAGCCGATAAATAGCTTATGCAAACAATATGGCTTTACGGGCAAAAAAGCATTCAATCAATATATGGTTGATTTTGTTAATACCTATTTGAAAAGGTTAACTTAATGACGGTAATTTGTGTAAAAAACCTTTGTAAATATTATCAAAACGTAAAAGCTGTTGATGACGTGAGTTTTACCATTAATGAGGGGCATTGTTTTGGTTTATTAGGACCTAATGGAGCAGGTAAAACAACCACTATTGAAATCATGGAAGGCATTATTGAGGCGAGTGCTGGTGGGGTTTATTATAATAACCAACCAATGAATAAAGCCTTAGCAAGCCGAATTGGCATTCAGTTTCAACATACGGCGTTACAAGATTTTTTAACCGTACAAGAAACGCTTGATCTTTTTGCTTCTTTTTATGACAAAACTATAAAGCAGGAAGCTTTAGTTGAATTATGTGATTTAGGTGAGTTTTTAGCGCGCAATAATCGCTTGCTTTCGGGTGGACAAAAACAGCGTTTATTATTGGCGTTAGCCTTAATTAATGATCCTGATATTGTTTTTCTTGATGAGCCAACTACTGGTTTAGATCCTCAAGCTAGGCGTAACTTTTGGCAATTAATTCAAAATATTAAAGCACAAAATAAAACCATTGTTTTAACAACTCATTATATGGATGAAGCCGAGCATGTTTGTGATGATATTGCGGTAATGGACAAGGGTAAACTTATTGAACAAGGTGCGCCGAAAAACTTATTAGAGAAACATTTTAATGAAGTATTTATCTATTTACCTATCGCGCAGGTGCCAGCAGAGTTAATTGTTGAAAACCATTGGCAGCAAATTGATAACCATGTTGAAATTACCAGTAAACATGTTGAAAAAACCTTATCTTATTTAATGAGTAAACAAGTATCTTTAACAGGGTTACACGTAAAATCAGCCAATTTAGATGACTTATTTTTAAAGTTAACGGGTCATTCACTACGAGATTAATAGCAAGTTATGTTTAATTATCAACGCTTTTTTGCCGTATTCAAAGCGAGAAATTTAGAGTTTTTTCGCGACCGTTCTTCATTAGGGTGGAATTTACTGTTTCCTGTTTTGTTATTGATTGGTTTTTCCATTATTTTTTCAGGGGGCGGAAAAGCAGAATATAAAGTGGGAGTGCTTAATGTTCCTGAAACTCAACCATTATTTTTACAAACACACTATATTGATTTTGTCAGCTACGAACAATTAGCTAAAGCTAAATTAAAATTAGATCAACACAGTATTGATTTAGTCATTGATTTTAAAAACAAACAGTACTGGGTAAATGAAAATTCACCTAAAAGCTATTTAATTGAAAAAATATTTTTAAGCCAGCAAAGTGACTTTTCTAAACAAATCACCACAGGAAAACCTATTCGTTATATTGACTGGGTACTACCTGGCATTTTAGGTATGAATATGATGTTTAGCTGCTTATTTGGTGTTGGTTATGTCATTGTGCGCTATCGTAAAAATGCAGTACTTAAACGCCTTAAAGCAACGCCATTAACCGCTTTTGAATTTGTAAGTGCGCAACTTATTTCTCGTTTATTTATTGTGCTTTTTATTACCAGTATTGTGTATATGGGGTGTAATTTGTTGTTTGACTTTTACATGTTAGGCAGCTATTTAGACTTGTTTATTATTGCAACGCTGGGGGCTTTTTGCTTGATAAGCTTAGGATTACTTATGGCAAGTCGCAGTAAAAGTGAAGAACTTACTGGGGGTTTATTAAACATGACAACTTGGCCCATGATGATGTTATCTGGCGTCTGGTTTAGTTTAGAAGGGGCGCCACAAGCATTAAAAACATTCGCTGAATTTTTACCCTTAAC
>WFQC01000009.1 GCA_015487235.1 Alteromonadaceae bacterium | reverse complement strand
TTAAATTACAAAGCAAGTAGCCATAAACATAATTGCTTAATGCCCTCTTTTACCTGATCAAACTGATATTTTTGTGTTGAGTTACTAAAAATCTGTTCACCATCAAAGTCAACAAAAGCAAGCCGAGTGGTTAAACTGTGCTCTGGCATACCAAAAGCACTTCCTGGTAATAGAGCTACGCCTGTTTCATTCATTAATGCTGTGGTAAGCTCGGCACTGGTTTTTATCCCTCGATTTTCAAGCTTAGTAGCAAAACGAGAAAATTCAGGAAAAAGGTAAAAACCACCTTCGGCCGCATGAACATTAACACCTATTTTAGTTAACTCGTTTGCGCAAAACTGGCTAATTTCATTGAGTAATTTAGTTTGCTTTGCTAAAAAGTTATCAGCAAGCTTAGTATCTAAGTAAGCTTGTGTCGCGGCTATTTGAATTGGGCTAGGTGCACAGGAATATGTTTCTGAGGCTACACCTATAACCGTTTTTAACAGTTTATTTAACTGCACTGGTATGTGCATAAACCCTAAACGCCAGCCACCAGCACCACACCACTTAGACAAACCTGAAGAAACAATACAGCCTTCAGGGTAGAATTCATCTAATGTGGCATAACTTTTTTGATAACTTAACAGGCTGTATATTTCATCTGCAATAACAATTATATTATGTTTTCTCATCACTTTGGCTAAAGCGAACAACTGATCTTTTGAATAACTTTGCCCCGTTGGATTACTTGGATAATTAAACACTAATATCAGTGGTATTTCAGGGTTTGTTCTTGATTGGCAAAAAGCTTCTAGCTGTTCAGGGGTTAAATGCCATTTATCATTAAAATGAGTGGTGATCCAAGTCACTTTATGGCCCGCTATTTTGCCTTGAGGCTCATAAGAAACCCAACTTGGTGCGGGTAGTATTATTTCAGCTTTTTCAAAGGCAGCCATGACGCAAAAAAGTAGAATTTTACTACCTGCACCAATAATAACATTGTCTGCTTGCCAGTTTTTTTGCTCTTGGTATTGATGAAAATCACATATTGCTTGTCTTAAAGGTAGATAACCCTGAACAGGCATATACTCTTTACGATGAGCTGAGTCAGCCAAAACCTGTGTAATAGATTCTGGTACGGGAAAAGGGCTTTGACCAAAGCCAAATTTAAAGACTTTTTGTTGTTGCTCTGCTCGCGTTAATGATAGCTGATTTATTAATAAAGTTTCAGAATGCTTACTTTCTCTTAAATAGTTATCTATATTGGTATAAATGTTCATATTGTTTCTCATTATTGCTGTTACGGCTTGGTGGTAATTTGAGCTATTAGCCTGCTAACAACAATAAAAGTGACGAAATTAAAATATATTTTCATCTTTGTTAAGCTGAATGAAATTTTGCGTGATTTAGCTAGTTTTTTTTAAGGTTATGAAAAAAGATGAAAATATGGCATGTTAAAAATGTCGAATAAAATAAGGTAAGTAAATGACATTTCCACCTGAAGACTTTGAACAATTACGACAACTTGTTATTAAAATTCGCCAAGGTGAAATCGCCTTAACCGTGGGGAAAAAAACATTAAGCGCACTAGAAGCTATGATGTTAGAACCCGAGATGGTTGCTATGGTGAATATTGTCGAGTTGGCAAAAAAATTAAACCTTAGCCCTGCATCGCTTACCCGTTTAGCAAAGCTATTAGGTTTTAAAGGGTTTGCAGCATTTCAACGAGTATTTAAGCAAAAAAGCAAAACAACAGAGCATTTTTATAGTAATAAAATTAAGCAATTAATTGTTAATAAAGACCAACCTATCAAAAAACAATTTGCAGAGCAGTTACATACTGTTGTTGATGATTTACAGCGACTACAAGCCAATGTTAAGAGTGACGACTTAGCGCGTGCTAAGTTTTTGTTAGCGAATAAAAATAGAGTCTTTATTTTTGGTTATCGACAATCATCGGCAATTGCCAGTATTTTACGTTATGGTTTGGCTTTATTACGACCCAATGTACAAATGCTTGTACAAGCTGATCATGGGGCTGCTGTAGCCCTAGGGCAATTAAAAAAGGGTGATTTATTGGTGGTTATTGGCTCATCACCTTATTCAAATATTACAGTCAATGTTGCAGCAATAGCTAAAAAGCAACATTGTCAAATTATTGCGATCACTGATTCTCCTTTATCGCCACTGAATGAATTTGCAGAGGTTACTATGCATATTCCCACAGCAGGTGCTTTTTATACGAACAGTTTAGTTGCCAGCTGTTTTTTTGTTGAAGGGTTATTAAATTTAACAGCGATAGAGTTAGGTCAAAGCGCGTTACAAAATGTTCAACAACATGAGGTTTTACTTGCTCAATTAGGCATAGGGCATTAAAAAACCAGCTAATATATAGCTGGTTTTTAGTTAATACCCTAAGGCTTACTTGTTAGTTTAGAAACCGTATGAAAGGCCTAAATACCAGCTACCACCTTCGTAGTTTGCTGCACTACGACGAGGATATTGTAAACCAACACTACGACGGTTTGCATAAGGTAAATCAATCTCATTAACATAGTTATCAAAGATATTTGAGAAACCTAGCTTAACATTTAATGCATCACTTACTTGATAGTTTAATTCGGCATCAATGTAAATTACAGGGTCAATTTCAGCACTCTGTGTTCCTGGTAGTATGCCACCACTTCCGTCTGGTGTTCCTGCAATAGTGCCACGTTCATCATAGTGAGCACCATAATAGTTGGCTCTTACCATTAAACGCCAGTCATCACCAAAGGTGGTGTTCGTTGTTAACACAAAGCGTGAGTTAGGGAAGTTATTTTCAATATCTTCAACCGTTGCATCTGAGACTGGTTGAATACCACTCACTAAACGTTGGTTAACCACATCAATTTTGTTATAACCATAAGCAAAAGCAACATCAGTACTAATAGTGTTAGACCAATCATGTGAGCTTGAAATTACTAAATCAAAGCCCGTGTGCTCTACATCAAGCGCATTGGTATAAAATGAAATTGAACTACCGTCAGGTTGCGCAATATCACCAGTACGATAAATACGATCATCTACGGCTATTTTATAAAAGTCTAAAGTAACAGTAGTATTATCACCAAAGTTAGATGACATACCAACACTGATATTGGTTGACTCCTCTTCTTTAATGGCTTGGCCACCCGCAGCAATTGCACGAGGATCCGTTGCAGGAATAAGACCTTCTTCGATTTGTTGCCCTGTGGTGCCATCAAAAGTCGTAATTGTTGTTCTAACATTAGATTGGCCTGGTGTTGGTGCATGGAAACCTGTTGAAACAGCCGCACGTAATGATAAATCTTCAGTTAGACTGTAGTTACCTGCAATTTTCCAGTTAGCAGTGCTACCAAAATCAGAAAAGTTCTCGTAACGTAGTGCGTATTGCATTAATAATTCATCGGTTACATCTTGTTCAACGTCTACATAAACGGCATAGTTATCACGAGAATATTCACCGGCATCTTGTGGAGTAATACCTTTAAAGCCACTTGAACCAGCACCTTCATATGAGCTAGGTTCACCAGCAATTGCGGTATAGGTTTCTTCACGCCATTCAGCACCGTAAGCAACGTTAAAGTTATCGCCAACAGGTACAGAGAAATCAGCATTAATGTTAACTTCTTCTTGTTGATATCCACCCACATCAAAATCCATTTGTGGAATTTGTAAGTCGGCTGTTAAACCTAAACTTGGGTTGATAGTATTATTTAAGAAGTAATCAAGTTTATTTGAACCTTTACTGATACTAAAATCATAAGTTGTTTCGTTAGCAAATTCGCCTTTTAAGCCAACAATAGCACTGTAATCGGTTTGAGCACCATCTAAATAAGGTGTAAAACCAACTTCAGTTTGTTTGCCCGTAAAGCCTAAATCTTTTAATGTAGCAATTGTTGAATGGTTAGGATTACGGTAGAAGAAACGATAACGCCCATCAGCATCTGCATAACTAAAACGACCATAAAGTTGTTTGTTACCATCAAGTTCTACACCGGTATTTAAAAACATGCGTGTAGCACTTGTTTCTGGACGACCCCAAGTTTGGGTGAAAGGCTCATCACCAAATGGTGTATCTGCACCTACACCTTGTACACCAGCATCAATCAACGCTTGTGCATCTGGGCGAATAATACCACGAGATAAAGCTTCGTTATCTACGTATTCTAAGCTAAAGTTAGCAAAACCATTTTCACCTAACTTCATCCCTTTGTTAAAGCCAAATTTTACGCTGCTTTCGCCTTCATAAAATTGCCCATATTGCATTTCAACTAAACCACCTTCGTCGGCGTCTTTAGTTACAAAGTTAATAACACCGGCAATTGCATCTGAACCATATTGAGACGCTGCACCGTCACGTAATACTTCAACACGCTTTAATGCAATAGCTGGGATCATACCAACATCAGCAGCATGAGCACCATTACCTGCTGCAGGGGCAAAAAATTGTACTAAAGCAGAACGGTGACGACGTTTACCATCAATTAATACTAAGGTTTGATCTGATGCTGTACCACGTAAAGAGGTAGGACGAACAAAAGCACTACCATCACCTGTTGCGGGTGTTGCGGTATAACTTGGAATTAACGCTTTTAAGTTATCGGTCATATCGGCTGTTGAGCCAACGGCATTTAAATCATCTGCAGAAATTAAATCTACAGGTACGGGTGAATCAGCAACTGATCTTTCTTTTAAACTACGAGAGCCAATAATTGATATTTTTTCTACATCATCTTTTTTGGCTTGTGCGGGTTCTTGGGCTAAAGCGGTTTGGCTTGCAGCTCCAAGTAATAAGGGAATGAGTGCGGCTTTCGCAACTGCTTTCTTATTCATTGTTGTTCCTCTCCTGGCATGTTGGTCTAATTGTATGCTTAGTTGGCCAGCATTATTAACAACCGCAATTAAGCCGGTACCGTTTAATAATTTTTTTAAACCGTCTTCTACCGAAAAATAACCCTGTAACTTATTTGCTTGATACTGTTTAGCTAAATCAAATGAAAATAATATCGTTCGATTAGCTTGTTGAGCATAGTTAATTAAGGCTTTATCGGCGCGTTGTTTATTTATTTCAAAATAGATCAGGCCATCAGCTTTTACCCAGTTTGAAAAAAACAATAATGTCCCTAAAAAAAGGGGGATTGTTTTTTTCACCTGTTGAGCGCTAGCCAGATATTTTGATAACTTTTGCCAACCGTGCAATAAAGATAGACAGATCAGAAAGAAACTTCCTCTATAGTTATTATCATTTTTTTATAGTTTGCGTTAAATTTAGTAAAAATACTAGCATAAATATTCATTTTTACTAACTAAAAAGAGTAGTGAAAAACCTTAACTAACAGATGCTTGAATATAATTTACTGTGCTAGGCTTAAACGAATAGAATTTCGGTGGGTTTTTTCAAAATTAATATTAAAATTACTGTGTAAAGATTGTAATAAACCTTCAATATCACCTGCTTTAAAATAGCCAGCAACCTTGATGTTGGCTAGTTTTTGGTCGGCTATTTCAAAATGGGTTGATGTATAGCGACTTACTTCTTTTAATGCTTCAGCTAAAGATTCACCTTCAAAAATAAGCATGCCTTGTTGCCAAGCCAAATCTTTTTGTACTTGATCGAGTGAAACTTTTTGAACGGGTGCTTGAATATCTTTTTCGATAATTGCTTTTTCACCCGACTTTACTAGTACGCCAGGTAGCTGTTTACTAGGAAGTTCGGCAAACACTTCGGAAATAGTATCAAGTAGTGCTGATGCTTTAGTAATTAATACTTTACCTTCAGTTACTACTAATTCCATTTCTTGATCTGATTTTTTCTCGACATTAAAAATAGTGCCTAACGCGGTAAAAGATTTATTACCAACCGTTACCGTAAAAGGTCTGGTTTTATCTTTGGCAACATCAAAGCGAGCTTCACCTTTAACTAGTGTTAACAAACGTTTATTTTCTGAAAAGTTAATTTTAACTAAGCTATTGGTATTTAGTTGAATAATACTACCGTCAGATAACGAAAAGCTTGCCTGTTGGCCAACAACGGTTTTTAAATTTTTTATTTCAGTAAATTGTTGAGCCGTAATTTGCTCATGGCTAGGAATGGCAAAATGAAAATAATTGCCGACCAATACAGCTAAAGCAATACTAGCAGCCATAGCAAACTTGGTTATTTTACTTTTAGTACGCTTTTTCGCTTTTTGTTTTTCAATGGGGAAAAGTGCGCTAAGCTCGTTGAGTACGCTTAAGTCATCCCAAAGTCGGGCAAAATCAAATAATATTTCTCGATGTAATTCGCTTTGGTTAACCCAGTAAATAAATTCATTTTTTTCAGTCAGCGATAAGCCTCTATCCATTTTGCTTACCCATACACAGGCTTGCTCTTGAATAGCATCTTTATTGACTTTAAAAATAGGGCTAACTTTGCTCATTAATTCATATCTTAAACGTTTGTTTATTTTGTCGCTTGCTTGATAAATCGGTGACGTTATTGTTGGTATGACTACGATTACTGTCTATTTGTTCCATATATTGCATACATTTTAATAATCCTTTAGCGACATGTTTTTCAACAGTACTTTCACTTAGGTTTAAATATTGGGCTATTTCTTTTTGGCTAAAGCCGTAAACCTTCTTTAATATAAAAGTTTTTCTAACGCTATCAGACAGTTTTTCCGTTGCTCGGCAAAATTGCAAAAAGCGTTCTTTACTTTCAAATTCATCTTCAAAATGTTGCGATGTTAATTCGACAGTTGGGTAGGTAAAATCCTCTAAAGAATCTTTATATTTATTATCCCACTTGTTGATATGGTTCAAAGCCAAGTTTTTTGCTGTTTTTAGCATAAAGCTGCGAACGTATTTTATTTCTTGTTTTAGTTCAGCTTCGTAACTACGCACAAAAGTTTCTTGTACAATATCATCAATATCATCCGAATTTACAATTCGGCTGATATAGCGTTTAATTGTAGCTGTGTAGCTAACAAATATACTGGCGATATTGTCTTTGGCCATAATACTTATGTTAAGTTAAGTGTTAAGTTAAGGGGAAAATTAGTGTAGACCAAAGTTTGACCAAGCTCAAGTTTACTTTTTCTTGGTCTTTTTTGCTATTTTCTTCGCTTTTGCTTTTTTCTGTGCCTTTGATTTTTTAACTTTAGGCTTTTTAAGAGGAATTTTAGCTTCTTTATATTTTGGACGCAGCCCTTCTATAATACGACGAGGCAGTTTTTCGCCCATATAGCGCTCTATTTTTGCAATAACGAGCATATCGTGCGCTTCAACTAGAGATATTGCCGTGCCCTTATTGCCTGCGCGCCCAGTACGACCAATGCGATGTAAATAAATATCGGCTTTATAGGGCATGTCAAAATTGATGACATGGGTTATATCATCAATATCTAACCCGCGTGCGGCAACATCTGTTGCGACCATTACATTGACTTTTTCATTTTTTAAACGAGCGACAGCATTCATGCGTTTATCTTGTGGCATTTGCCCTTCAAGCCAAGCGCAGGGAATATTGTCACCCTGTAGTTTGCCTGAAAGCATTTGTACAGTTTCTCGTTTATTGGCAAAAACCACGGCACGTTTAACGTCATCTTGTTTGAGGATATTTAAAAGCAATTGATATTTATGGTTTTTGTCATCAGCTAAATGTATCCATTGATGAATTTTTGCTTTTTCTTTACGAGAAGGGTTTGATTCAAGATAAACAGGGTTATCAAGTAACTCTTTAGCAAAGCGTATAACACCCGCACCTTCAAGTGTTGCCGAAAAAAGCATGGTTTGTTTACGCCAGCGTGCTTCTGCAATAATGCGATTAATGGTATCAGCAAAGCCCATATCTAGCATGCGATCGGCTTCATCTAATATTAATATTTCAATATCGCGCGCATCAAATTGCTCGCTTTCAATATAATCTAGTAGTCGTCCTGGGGTGGCAATGACAATATCTGTGGTACTGGTTAAAATATCTTTATGGCTGCCATAATTTACGCCACCGGTAATAACACCGATTTTTAAATGTGTTAGAGCCGTTAACTTTTGCGTTTGTTCATGAATTTGTAAGGCTAATTCGCGGGTAGGCGAAAGAATAAGTACACGAGGAAATCCAGCCCCTCTGCGCGGATAATCAAGTAAATGTTGAGCCGCAGGCAAAACAAAGGCTGCCGTTTTACCCGTACCTGTTGGTGCTGAGGCTAAAATATCTTTGCCTGCCATCGCTTCGGGTAGGACTAACGATTGAATTGACGTTGGTTTTTTAAAGCCTGCTTGTTGTACACCACCAAGTAATTCTTGGCTTAAATCAAATTGCTCAAACATGTATAATTATTTTCAGATCAGTTAATAAAGAAAGTGCCCAGATTATAGCAATATTTCATCGTAGATATCAGATCATTAAAGTGATTTAACGTAAATTATAGCTAATTAATCATTTTCGTTAAGTAATTCAAGAATTTCTGCCAGTATTTGTTCACACCATTGGTTTATGCGTTGATCGGTTAATTGATATTGGTTATCTTCATCGAGTGCTAAGCCTACAAAGTAATTTTGATCTGTTGTTAAGGCTTTTGATGCGCTAAATTCATAACCTTGATTCGGCCAATAACCAATTATTTTGGCTCCTTGTGCCACTGTCGCTTGGTGTAGCATACCTAGTGCATCTTGAAACCATTCACTGTAACCAATTTGGTCACCCATACCATATAAAGCCACAATTTTATTGGTTAGGTTTAACTTTGTTATTTCATGCCAACAAGATTCCCAGTCTTCTTGCAACTCGCCATAATCCCACGTGGAAATACCAAAAATGAGGTAATCATAAGCTAAGCAATCGGCTAAGTTTTCATCTTTAATGTTATGAAGTTGTACTATTTCTTCACCAATAGCTGCCTGAATTTTTTCTGCCACTATTTCGGTATAACAAGTGGTTGAGCCGTAAAAAAGTCCAATGTTCATCGATATCATTAGTTGTTTAAATATTTGCGGCTAAGTTTAGCAAAACAGCTTGCCGCATAGCCAGATAATAATCGAATGATGTTGCCCATTTGTATCGCTTAGTAACAATTCATTGCAATTTTTTTATGTTACCTGTAATTTTAGCGGTTTAGACTTGGTCTAGTAGAATTAAATACAGTGGCTTTAGGTTATTTATTTTATGTTTTATGTGAGTACAACACACATAATAAATAGCCAAATAGAGCTTTTATGATTGTTATATAGTTAGGATATTTATGTTTAATAAGTTAGTTGTGGTTGGAATATACACGTTATTACTCGGCTTTTCATCATTGAGTTTTGCCTTAAGTGAAACCGTTGAAAAAAACCTGAAAGAAAAGTTTAGTAAATTACCCGGTTTAGAAATTAGCCAAGTCAAAGCAACGCCTATTAAAGGTTTGGTTGAAGTAATGACCAGTCAAGGCTTGTTTTATGCCAGTGAAGATGGTGACTATTTAATTCAAGGAGCAATGTTTAGTTTAGGCGGCAACCTTGTTAACTTAACTGAGCAAAGTTTAGCGAATGTACGCCTTGAAGGCGTTAAAAAGTTTGAAGCCAACATGATTGTTTATCCTGCAAAAGATGAAAAACATGTGATCACTGTTTTTACTGATATTTCATGTGGTTATTGTCGTAAACTACATAGTCAAATTGATGAATATAATGACAAAGGCATTACCGTGCGTTATTTAGCTTATCCGCGTGCAGGGGTAAGTGATGCGCTAGGGCAACCCACTAAAGTTTATCGTGATATGCGTTCTATTTGGTGTAGTGAAGATCCTAAAGCAATGTTAGATAAGGCCTTTAAAGGTGAAAATTTACCTTATCGGGTTTGTGATAAACCTGTTGCTGAAGAATATAATTTTGGTCGCCAAATTGGGGTTAATGGAACACCTGCGATTATTGTTGAAAATGGCATGATGATCCCAGGCTATCGAGGCCCTGCCGATATGTTAAATGTACTTAATAGTCTTAAGGGGCAGTAAGCAACTTCACTAGAAGTTAAGCTCTACATAGACTATTCAATAACCTCAAGGTAAGTTATGCTGTATTTACTTTGAGGTTTTTTTATGAATTAAGTATTTATTATGCAAAAGAAAATCGTTCGTCGTCCTAGCGTGAATGATGAGCATTTACCTGCCTCTCTTCATCCTGTTATCAAGCAAATTTATGCGCGTCGCGGTATTACCAATACAGAGCAATTACAGTTAAATGCTAAGTATTTGTTATCTGCAGATGACCTTTTTGGTATAACGAAAGCATGTCAGTTATTACTCAATGCATTTAAGCAACACGAAAAAATTATTATTGTGGGTGACTTTGATGCCGATGGAGCTACTAGCACAGCACTCATGATGGAAGGTTTAACACTATTAGGTTTTATTGATCATAGTTTTATTGTACCTAATCGATTTGAATACGGTTATGGTTTAACACCTGAAATTGTTGATGTAGCACATCAGCAAAAGGCACAACTCATTATTACCGTAGACAATGGTATTAGTTGTTTTAGTGGCATTGAACGAGCTAATGAATTAGGCATAAAAGTTATTGTTACCGATCACCATTTACCGAGTGAGCAGTTACCCGCTGCTGAGGTTATTGTGAACCCCAATCAGCCACATTGTGCTTTTGCGAGTAAATCGATTGCGGGTGTTGGTGTCGCTTTTTATCTTATGCTTGCGCTGCGCAAGTATTTTCGTGAACACAATATTTTTGCAGACTATAAAATAGCAGAGCCTAATTTAGGGCAGTTGCTTGATTTAGTTGCGTTAGGCACAGTGGCTGATGTGGTGAGTTTAGACAACAATAACCGTATATTAGTTGAACAGGGCTTAAAACGCATTCGTGCAGGAAAAACTCGCCCCGGTATTCAAGCGCTTATTGAAGTTTCAGGGCGTAATCAACAGCAATTAATTGCCAGTGATTTTGGTTTTGCTTTAGGACCCCGTCTTAATGCTGCAGGTCGTTTAGACGACATGTCTTTTGGTATTAATTGTTTATTGGCAAAAGAGTTAACTACAGCACGAGCTATGGCGCAAGAGCTTGATAGCTTGAATAAAGCGCGACGAGAGATAGAGCAAGGTATGCAACTTGAAGCTGAAAAAATCTTTAAGCAACTTGATTTTTCTGCAAACAAGTTACCGAGTGCCATTGCCTTATTTCAACAAGATTGGCATCAAGGGGTTATTGGTATTGTTGCGGGTCGGTTAAAAGAAAAATACCATCGCCCCAGCATTATTTTTGCACCGGCAAAAGATGATGAACAGCAAGCGAGTGCTGAAATTAAAGGCTCCGCTCGCTCTATTGCTGGCTTTCATATTCGAGATTTACTTGCCCACATTGATAGCCAGTACCCTGATCTGATCCTCAAATTTGGTGGGCACGCGATGGCTGCAGGTTTGTCGATTAAAAAAGAAAAATTTGAGCAATTTCAACAAGTTTTCATTGATAGTGCAAAGCAATGGCTCAAACCTGAAGATTTACAAGGTAAATTACTTTCAGATGGCGCATTAGCGACTCAAGATATGACCATTGCGTTTGCGCAGCAACTTCGCTTTGCTGGCCCTTGGGGGCAAAACTTTCAAGAACCATTATTTGATGATGAATTTACCGTAATTCAACAACGTATTGTTGGTGATAAACACTTAAAACTTGTTGTTGAAAAAGAGAATAAACTTTTTGATGCTATTGCATTTAATATTGATCGGCAAATTTGGCCTAATCAGCAAGCAAAACGTATTAAATTAGCTTATCGTCTTGATATTAATGAGTTTAGGGGTAATGTGAATTTACAACTTATGGTTGAAGAAATTTTTCTTTGTTAGTTGATAAAAATACTCTGTGGCCAACTTTAGTTGCAGTAAGCAGTTATTCTACTTACAAAATTCATAACGAAGCTAGATATTATATTAACCAACAAGGTTGAGCAGTTATTTATTAGGGTCTGTATAAGCCTATCACTGTATTTATAGGCGTTTATTTACCCGCTTTTTTACGTTACAATGCGCGACTATTTTCCTTTTCCAATAGTGCTTGGCTATTAATTAATAGGCGAAGCAATAATATTTGGGGCAAGCACCTAAACTTATGTTTGAAATTAATCCAATAGTTAATAAATTAAAAGAGATCCGAGAGCGCGCTAATTTATTACGGGGGTATCTTTGACTACGATCTAAAAGCAGAGCGTTTAGTTGAAGTATCACGAGAATTAGAAGATCCCGATGTATGGAATGACCCTGAGTGTGCGCAAAAATTAGGGCAAGAAAGAGCCGAATTAGAGCTGGTTGTTAAAACGATTGAACAACTAGAAAATGGTTGTGATGATATTGAAGGTTTAGTTG
>WFQC01000008.1 GCA_015487235.1 Alteromonadaceae bacterium | reverse complement strand
TTCTTCTAGCGTATAACTCATAAACTTAGTTTAATTTACTAATTTGCTTGATAACTTGTTCAGAAATGTTGGCATCAGGTTTTGAGAATACCACCGCTTTTTGCTCTAACACTAAGTCATACTTTTCTTTAGCTGCAATATTATCAACGGCTTGACGAACAAGTGCTAAAATTTTATTTGTTTCTTCATTTTGACGCTTAGCTATTTTCTGTTGAAAAACTTTGCCTTTAGTTTGATATTCACGAAAAGATTCGGCAATTTTTTTATCTAATTCTCCAATTTCTTTTTTGCTCATTAACGCCGCATCGCGTTGTTTTTTTTCTTGAAAATATTGGATATCTTTTTCAAGTTTAGTTAATGCGGCTCTTTCATCTTTAAACTCCGCTTCTAACGATTGCATAATCGCTGCTGATTGTGGAATTTTACCCATGACTTCTTGAATATTAACCACAGCAATTTTTTGATCGGCTGCCATAACTGAGCCAGCTAACAACATACTTGACGCAGCCGCTGCAATTACCATAGATTTCATTGTTTTTTTCAACTTACTTCTCCTAACTTATTTTTTATTTTAATGTCAGCTTATATATGTGTGCTAACATTTATTCCTATCATATCGTTTATTAAAAAGTTTGACCAATATTAAAATTAAAGAATTTCGTATCATCACCCACTTCAGAGCGTAATGCTTTAGCAAAACTAAAAATCATCGGGCCCATTGGTGATAACCACTGCACAGAAATACCCGCAGAAGCACGATAATTTTTATAATTTGAATAATCAGCAACCTTTTGAAATTGATCTGGAGCTAAATCACTATAGTTATCTAAATTAAACTCAGTATCCCATACATTACCAACATCAACAAAAAAGCTACTACGCACACTATTAGAATAGCTTTCATCTAAAAATGGCGTAGGTACAATTAATTCAACACCACCGATAATGCGTGCATTACCACCAACAGAGCGTTGTGAAACAACTACATAATCATGATCAGGACCTAAACAACAACCAGAAGGGGATGATAATGGATCGGTAGATGTTTCAAAAGGTGTCGGATAACGAAAAATTGCTCTTGGACCAACTGTATTGCGCTCAAACCCCCGTAAGGTATCAGTGCCACCCGCTCTAAAATTTTCCCAAAATGGTAATATTTGGTCATTACCATTAATTTTACCGTAACCATTAGCATAACCTGCTTGTAAGCGCGCTAAAACTGTCCAGCGTTGATCGCGTGTAATAGGGAAATACCACTTAGTATCTAAATCAACTTTAAAGTAATTTACATCAGAGTTAGGTGTAGTCATTTTAAAGCTGGCAATTTGTTGCGAGCCTGCCGTAGGAAAAGTACCACGATTTAATGTTGTACGTGAAATCGATGATGATAAATCAAAAGTATTAAAAGCTAAACCACCATCAGGGTTATTAGGATCTGAATGCAACTCATAAAAATCTTGGATTTGTTCATAGGTTTGTAAACGAGTTATACCGTTGTGTTTATAGCCTAAACCAAAGTTAACCCGCACATATTCATTTACAGGAAAACCTAAGCTAAACCCTATACCATAAGAAGTATTTTTATATTCAACAAGGTTGGCATTACCCGCATCAAACTTGTTATAAGAAATATTACCACCAAGTGAAACGCCATCAACAGTAAAGTAAGGGTCTGTATAAGAAATACTCACACTTTCAGAATAACTTATAGTATTAATATTAAAGGCTAAACGATTACCGGTACCTAAAAAGTTATTTTGTTGAATACCCGCATTTAAGCTTAAACCAGTGTAAGAACCATAACCAATACCTGCTGTAAACGACCCCGAAGGCTGCTCTTTTACTTCAAAATCAATATCAACCAGATCATCTTCACCTGGTAGCTGCTTGGTTTCAAATTCAACCGTTTCTAAGTAAGGTAAACGTGATAAACGCGCTTTAGAGCCCTCGACTAAGCTATTAGATAACCAAGCACCTTCTTGTTGGCGCATCTCTCGACGCAGAACCTTTTCTGCTGTAACTTCATTACCGGTAAAATTAATACGATTAACATAAACGCGTTTACCAGGATCGACTGAAATAGAAAGTTTAACACTATGATCTTCATCATTAATTTCAGGAATAGTGGTGACTTTAGGGTAAGCATAACCAAAGCGGCCTAAAAATTTACTGATCACTTCTTCGGTGTAAGTAACTTCTGCACCATTGTAAAGTTTATCGGCTTTTAAGGGGTTTATAGCACGAATAGTTTCTTCAAATCCTGCCATATCACCCATAAAATCAACACCACTAACGGTATATTTTTCACCTTCGGTTACATTAAGAGTGATGTATACATTTTCTTTGTCGGGTGTCATTGAAACTTGCGTTGAATCAACTTTAAAACGCAAATAGCCTCGATCTAGATAGAAACTGTTAATGGTTTCCATATCACCTTGTAGTGTTTGTTTTTGATAGCGATCTTGCGCCATAAAATTCCACCAAGGCGAGTCAAACGTTAGTTCTATATTTTCTAATACTTCTTCATCAGAAAATTCTTCATTACCGACAAGATTAATTTGCTTAATTGCTGCCGCTTCACCTTCTTCAAACACAAATTTCAGCTTTACCCTATTTCGCGGCAAATGTGTTATTTCGGCTTTAACATCAGCATTGTATTTGCCCACACTGTGATAAAAATCTTCTAGGCCAGTTTCAATACCAGCAATAACAGTTTTATCTAGAGTTTCACCTACACGAATATTACTACCATCTAAGCTTTCAGTTAATTGCTCATCTTTTAGATCTGAGTTGCCATCAAATTCAATTTCACTGATGGTTTCTCGCTCGCGCACTTTGAAAATAACGCGATTTCCTTCTCTATAAACAGCAATGTCATTAAAATGACCTGATTTATAAAGTGATTTAATTGCTTGAGAAACCCTAAAATCATTTAAGGTGTCACCAACATTGAATGGAATATGGGTTAATGCAGCACCCAGTGCAACACGTTGTAGCCCTTTAACTTGAATGTCTTCAACTTGAAAAGCTTCTGATGCGTGTGCTGTGGTTCCAAATATGCCAAGTAATACAGCGAGGGCAGTTCTTTTTATCATCATATAATTATTAACTTTACTTCTATTCTTATGTCTGTCTCGGGTGATTTATTAAAATTTATCTCTGCTTGTTACTTAACTCATCTTGCTCACAGCCGTAATAAATCGTTATATATTGCAATACTCATTAGTCCTAATAAAGCGAGTGCGCCAAACTTAAAACCAACTTCTTGAACATTTTCAGGAACGGGCTTACCAGTCAAAAGCTCTATAAGATAATAGAGTAAGTGGCCGCCATCAAGCACTGGAAGCGGTAAAAGGTTAATTATTCCTAAATTAACACTAATTAACGCTAAAAAGCCTAAAAAGTAAACAAAACCATAACCCGCACTACTCCCTGCACCTTGGGCAATCGCAATAGGACCACTTAAATTTTTAACGGAAATATCACCAGTAATTAATTTTCCGATCATATTAAAGCTTAGCGTGACCAGTTGCCATGTTTTCTCAACACTTTGTGATAAAGCTTCGATAACTCCATAATTTAATTCAATGCGATATTCTTCAGGGTAAGGATCAACTTTTGGTGAAATACCTAAATAACCAACAACCTTACCTTGTATTTCTTTTGCTTGCGGTACTACATTCAATGAAAGTTGTTCCTGGTTACGCAAAACAGTAATCGTTACATTTTGTTCAGGGTATTGTTTAATAAGGCTTGAAAAAGCTTGCCAATCGTTAATTTTTTGCCCATCAATAGCAATAAACTTATCACCTACTTGTAAGCCTGCTTGTTCTGCTGGTGAATTTTTTTGAATAAATGCAACTTCAGGGTAAACTTTAGGTATATAAGGTTGCATTCCTATACTGGTTATAGCTGAGCTATTTTTAGCCTCTTTAGATTCAGGTTTATAATGCCAATTACGTGTATCTAACTGATAGCTTTTTACAAATTGGCTATTAGGTAATTTAGCCTTGATGGTAAGTTCATTGTTACCCATTGCGGTGATCAGAGCCATGTTCACACCTTGCCAATCTAAGGTTTTCTGCCCTGCAACTTCAACAATTTCACTTCCTGATTTGATACCCGCTTGGGCAACGGGAGAGTTTTCACTGATTTTGCCAATAATTGGCTTGATACTGGGAACGCCAATAAGAAACATTAAATAGAAAGCAAAAATAGCAAAGGCAAAATTCGCAAAAGGCCCCGCTGCGATAATGGCAATGCGTTGATAAACCGATTTACTATTAAACGTTTTATCTTTATCTTCAGGAGAAACTTGATCTACACGTTCATCAAGCATTTTAACATATCCCCCTAAAGGAATAAGTGCTAGTACATATTCAGTACCTTGTTTATCTGTTTTTCGCCAAATAGCTTTACCAAAACCAACAGAAAAGCGCTCTACTTTCACGCCATTTTTTCTTGCAACCCAAAAATGTCCATACTCATGCACTGTCACCAAAATACCAAGGGCAACAACAAAAGACATTAAGTTCCAAAGAAAATCTAACACTGAGTAAATACCTTATTTAATTATTTGATTAATTCTTATTATTATTTATTTTACTATCAAGGACTGAGCAAAAGCTCTTGCTCGTTTATCTAAATCTAATACGGCTTCTATATTTGTTACCTCTTCTGAGACAAATTTATTCATAGAAGTTTCATTTATTTTGGCAATATCTGTAAATTTAATCGCTTTGTTTAAAAAAGCAGCGACTGCAATTTCATTTGCTGCATTTAATGCCGTACATGCAGCCTGCCCTAATTTACACGCATTTATGGCCAGTTTTAAGTTAGGGTACTTTTGATAATCAACTTCTTCAAAATCAAAAGACGAGGTAGTAAAAAAGTCTAACGCCGAAACACCTGATTCAATACGCTGCGGAAAGGCTAACGCATGGGCAATAGGCGTTCTCATATCAGGATTACCCATTTGAGCAATAACGCTGCCATCAGCATATTGTACCATAGAATGAATAGTACTTTGCGGATGTAAAACGACTTGAATATCATCAGCATCAACATTAAAAAGCCACTTTGCTTCAATAAATTCAAGCCCTTTATTCATCATAGTAGCTGAGTCAACCGAGATTTTTCGGCCCATATTCCAATTAGGATGAGCACAAGCTTGTTCAGGAGTAACCGATGCTAATTTTTCAAGCGCTAAAGTGCGAAAAGGCCCTCCTGATCCCGTCAACAATATTTTAGTAATACCCGCTTCTTGTAGTTGGCAAAACCCAGTTTTTTGCTGTTCTGTATGAGGTAAACATTGAAAAATAGCATTATGTTCACTATCTATTGGCAATAATTGCGCCCCTGAGTTTTTGAGCGCTTCAATAAAAATAGCGCCAGAGGTAACTAATGCTTCTTTATTGGCGAGTAATACTTTTTTTCCAGCTTTTACTGCAGCTAAGGTAGGCATTAAACCTGATGCGCCAACAATAGCAGCCATTACCGTATCGCTATCCTCATCAGCTGCAACCTCTTCAAGTGCTTTGGCTCCTGAGAGTACGGTGATAGAAGTAATATTCTCAGCCTGTAATTTAGCTTTTAGTTGTGTTGCTGCTGTTGCTGATACCATCACAACCTTTTCAGGTAAAAAGGCTAAACACTGTTGAAAAATTTTATCAACACCTGTATTCGCGGTTAAGCATACAACATTAAATTTATCTTGATGGCAGCTAATAACCTCTAAAGTACTCACGCCAATAGAACCTGTAGAGCCTAATATGCAAATGTTATTCATTTTACCAACCAAAAAAAACGTAACATAGTGCGTAAATAGGCGCCGTGGCAGTTAGGCTGTCAATGCGATCTAAAATACCACCATGTCCGGGTAAAATAGAGCCACTATCTTTTACTCCAGCTTGGCGTTTAAACATACTTTCATTTAAGTCACCGAGCACTGAGATTGTGGTAATCAGCACAGTTACCGACAATACAGTTATAAACTGTGTAGTGTTCCAACCAATAATATAGCCAGCAATGGCGATCATCAGGCAAGCAACAACAACACCGCCAACAAAGCCTTCAATGGTTTTACCTGGGCTAACATTAGGCATCAATTTGTGTTTACCTATTGACTTTCCTACGAAATAGGCACCAACATCAGCACTCCAAACCATTAAAAATAAGAACATGATTAATTGCGCACCATCATAGGGATCTACTTGATATTCATGACTGCGTAAAATAACAAAGGCTAGCCATGTTGGCACAATAGTTAACCAACCAAATAAGCCGCGCACAGAGCGATGGCTTGACCAAAATTTACTGCAACGCGGATAAAGCAGAGTTAAAAATGCCGATAATAGCCACCAAGCAACAGATAGCCATAAAATATTAATAGAAGAAGTGTTTAATTCTGATTTATTTAACCATAATTGTTCTAAGGGTAAGTAGTACCAAAGCCCAAGCATAAGCACAACATTGGTTACCACAAAAGCAATACGACGCCGCTTACTTGAAAAGCCCATTAAAGGCCCCCATTCCCAAGCGCCAATAGCTAAAACAGCTAATATAGCACCCGAAAAGTAAGCAAGGGGTAAATAAAATATTGCGGCAATTGCAGCTGGGGCAAGCAATAAGGCAGTAATAATTCGATGTATTAACAAAGGCGTTTCCTTTTATTATTTTTTTATCTGATCGCTTGTTTGACCAAAACGTCTTTCTCTTTGATTGAATATTGAAATCGCTTTTTTTAGTTGTTCTTCATCAAAGTCTGGCCACAAAATATCAGTAAAATAAAATTCTGCATAGGCGGCTTGCCAAAGTAAAAAGTTACTTATACGGTAATCACCACCGGTACGGATCAGTAAATCTAATTCAGGCAATTGTGCTAGGCTTGTATGGGCATTAAAAGAACTTTCATTAATGTCATCAAGCGCTATTTCATTGTTTAGTACTTTTTGCGTTAATTGTTTGGCTGCATGGGTAATGTCCCAACGACCACCATAATTAGCCGCAATAGATAACACCATACTCGTATTATCTTCGGTTAATTTTTCAGCTTCAGCTATTTTTTGCTGTAATTTACTTGAAAAGCGACTTAAATCGCCAATCACCTGAAATTTAATATTATTTTTATGTAAGCGCTTAACCTCTCGCGTCAGTACAAACATAAACAAGTCCATTAGAACACTGACTTCTTTTTCAGGCCTTTGCCAATTTTCACTACTAAATGCAAATAAAGTTAAGGCTTTTACGCCTAATTTACGCGCACAAGAAACTGAAGCTCTGACACTTTCAACACCAGCTTTATGGCCTGTAACGCGGCGTTTACCTTGTTGTTGTGCCCAACGCCCATTACCATCCATAATAATAGCAATGTGTTGAGGGATATTTTCTATCGCTTCAGCCTGAATTACCGTAGTGCTCACAAAGTCTCCATATTTATGTGTTCTAAGGTCTGTTAACCTTTAAGCTTAAATTTTACGCAATTTAAACATTTTTTAGTTGAGCTGTAGCTTAGCTCTTAGCAATATAAAAAAAGCAACACTTGTAGTGATAAAAGTAACCTTCACAAATCAGTGCCCTAATAAAATAATGCCGCAGACATTATCTACGGCATTGACTAAATGGCAATGGAAAAATTAAATTTCCATTAATTCTTTTTCTTTAGTTGCTAAAATATCATCAACTTGCTTAATAAATGAGTCAGTTATTTTTTGAATTTCATCTTCAGCTTGATGCTGTTGATCTTCACTGATCTCTTTTTCTTTCTGTAATGCTTTGATCTCTGAGTTAGCATCTCGACGAATATTACGAATAGCTATTTTACCATTTTCACCTTCGCCTCTGACTACTTTCACCAACTCTTTACGACGATCTTCTGTCAAAGGAGGTAAAGGAATACGAATAAGTGTGCCTTGTGAAGAAGGATTTAAGCCTAAGTCAGACTTTAAAATAGCTTTTTCAACAGCGCCAATCATACTTTTATCAAAAACGGTAATTGCTATCGTGCGAGCATCAGGCGTAGAAATATTACCCACTTGATTTAAGGGTGTTTCCATACCGTAATAGTCTACCGTAATGTTATCTAATAATGAGGTATGAGCACGACCCGTTCTAATTTTATTTAAATGGTTTTTTAATGACTCAATACTTTTAGCCATACGCGCTTGCGTATCTTTTTTAATTTCATTTATCACTATAATGATTCCTTAAAATAACAATTTATTTTTATCTTGGGGTTAATGAGTTAAGTTATTTTACTTATTAGCCATTATTACCATGATCGATAATAGTGCCTTCTCCTTCACCCATAATAACAGCCATTAATGCACCTGGCTTGTTCATATTAAAAACTCTAATTGGCATGCTATGATCGCGTGCTAAAGTAAAGGCTGATAAGTCCATTACTTTTAATTCTTTTTCAAGTACATCTTGATAGGTTAAGTGTGAATAAAGTTCAGCTTCTGGATTTTTAACCGGATCGTCAGAGTAAATACCATCAACTTTAGTGGCTTTTAAAACAGCATCTGCTTCAATTTCAATACCTCGTAAACAAGCAGCTGAATCTGTTGTAAAAAAAGGATTACCCGTACCCGCGGCAAAGATCACCACGCGGCCTGATTTTAAAAAGCTGATCGCATCTGACCAATTATAACGATCACAAATGCCTGCTAAATCAATGGCCGACATTAAACGAGCGTTGACAAAAGCACGATGTAAAGCATCGCGCAGGGCTAAGCCATTCATTACGGTGGCTAACATCCCCATGTGATCGCCAACGACTCGATTCATACCTGCTTCAGCTAAACCTGCGCCTCGAAATAAATTACCACCACCAATCACTAAACCAACTTGAATACCTATTTCAATTAATTCTTTAATTTCTTGTGCCATGCGATCAAGTACTTTGGGGTCAATACCAAAGTCTTCCTCACCCATTAAGGCTTCACCACTAAGTTTTAATAGAATACGACGATATTTTGGTTTGGGATTGATGCTCATAAAACAGATATTCCTGTAGATAAAAAATAACCGCGGACAAAATTGACCGCGGCTATTTTAATGTTTTTTTACCATTATCGAAAGTATTAATCGACAACAGATAAAAGAAAATTAAGATTACTTCTTCGTTGCAGCAATTTGTGCTTCAACTTCAGCAGCAAAATCTTCTTCTTTCTTCTCGATACCTTCACCTACTTCATAACGTATGAAGTTAACTACTTCAGCACCTTTTTCTTTGAGTAGTTGACCAACTTTCTTAGCAGGATCCATGATGAATGCTTGACCTGTTAAGCTGATTTCGCCTGTAAATTTAGCCATACGGCCAGCAACCATTTTTTCAGCGATTTCTTGTGGCTTGCCACTTTGAACAGCAATATCAATTTGAATTGCACGTTCTTTTTCAACAACATCAGCTGGAACATCAGCAGCATCAATGTATTGTGGATTAGCTGCCGCTGCATGCATAGCAATGTGCTTAGCTAATTCTTCATCGCCGCCATTTACCGCAACGATAACACCAATACGACCACCATGAACATAAGCAGCCATGTGCTCTGCACCTTCAATAGTTTGAACACGACGAACTGCCATGTTTTCACCAATTTTAGCCACTAAGTTAGCACGCGTTTCTTCAACGGTTAACTCACCTAGTTTTTCAGCATTTAATGCTTCTACTGAATTTGCTTTAGCAGCAAATGCAGCGCTAATTAGTGCTTCACCGAAAGCTTTAAAGCTGTCATCACGTGCAACAAAGTCTGTTTCACAGTTAAGTTCAACGATAGTAGCTACGCCATTTCCAGCTTTGGTTAAAATAACACCTTCAGCAGCAATACGACCCGCTTTTTTAGCCGCTTTTGCTTGACCTGATTTACGCATGTTATCAATCGCTAACTCCATATCGCCATTAGCTTCTTGTAATGCTTTTTTGCAATCCATCATGCCCGCAGCTGTGCGTTCACGTAATTCTTTAACCATTGCAGCAGTAATTGCCATGAGATTATTCCTCAAATAAATGT
>WFQC01000007.1 GCA_015487235.1 Alteromonadaceae bacterium | reverse complement strand
CACCCTCAACGATCAATAATAAAGTGGGTGTCTTGTTAATTTGCTAGACAGAAACGAATAATTTAGCTAACATCTAGGACCTCCCCAATATACAAAGCAACAGAATTTAAAGTGGGTGTCTTGTTAATTTCTGATAAATCAATCCAAACTTTAAAATCCCCCCTGACATCTTATTTATGTAACTTGGCAATTTACGCAGACACCCACCTTAATTTTTGATACTAATTTCACGCCCTCAACGATCAATAATAAAGTGGGTGTCTTGTTAATTACGTTACCTTCTAACCAGGAACTTTTGGAGTATCAACATCAATGGAATATGTTTTATTATTGTAATTAAAATCAATACTTCCTTTTTTACGAACATTTATATTCTTTAAGCTTTTCCCGTCACTATTAAATATTTTTATATTGACCACTGGGCTACCTTCCACAATAAGATACTGGTAAAACCATAATAGCTCTTCATCCTGTGACACTTCTAACCTATACGCCGCCCCATGTTCTAATCGCTTAATTTGCATTGTGTCTAGAGAATAAACAAAACTGAAATCAATATCATAATGTGCTGAATTTCCAAACAGTATTATCTTTCGCTTATCACTAAGATATAAAATGTCTCCTACCACTTCGAATACAGGTACAATTAAACTCCCTTCGTAATCGTATAAACTTAGCTTTTTTACACTTCCTTCAAAATAATGGAGCTCAGTCACCAAAGCTACAATATTCCATTCGTAAATGATCCTAGGTGATTCAGTAATATAAACAGGTAGTCGCTTAGCTTGAGCAACAGATGCATCAGCAAAAAACCTTTCCTTTTTAGTATATTGAAGTGTAATTCCGTTACTAAATGCCACGCTTTTATCATTGATTTCAGGCTCTTTTCCATGAACACAAAAAGTGAACCAGCTAATTGAAATTAGAAGCAGAAATTTAATAAGCATAATCTACTCCTTGATGTGGTACTTTATGCATGTAATCAATGCCTTCAAATGGGGCAGTCATACGTCCCCCATTCAATGGAGATATATCAGGAGGTGCTATTATTTGACCTGAATGATTACGACTTTCTACATGAACATGAGGCCCAGAAGAGCTACCGTTAGTCGGTGATGCATATTCACCAATATAATCACCAACCTTAACTGTATCACCTACCGATACAGCTAAGGCATCAGGGTCCATATGACCGTATTGTGTATATCCATCCGAATCACTTATAGAAATCCTAAAACCCAATCCTTTATCCTGATTATTAGGATCTTGCCAACCTGCTCTAAATACTTTTCCATCTTTGACAGCATATACAGCCCTTTTACCTTCCTTTGCATTATCATTTGCAACAGGGGTATCCTCAGTTAACTCTGCTGCCGAACCTCCCACTGGTTTCGGTGCTTTATCCACCCAGTCAGCTCTCAACGCAGCAGCAAATGCGGCGGTTAATGCACCATTAGCAAACTTGCCACCTGTAATTTTAGACAACGTACCGCCTACAATTGCAGATCCTATTATGCGATTCATAGGTGCTTTACCAAACATACCACCTGCAACAGCACCAACACCTGCACTTATGAAGCCATGACCAAACTTACCGCCTTGTAAATCTGACATCACACCACCTGCCAAACCGCTAACCGCAAACGATTCCCAACCGCCGAGTCCAGCACCACCTATCGCTCCAAACAGTGCTCCACTAAAGGCACCTTGCAATGCCCCTCTGAGACTACCAGTCGTTATTGCCCCGCTAACAAAGCCTGCGGCTGCACCTCCACCGATTAATGCACCTGCACTTAAATTACCAATTGCAGCGAAAGACCAAGCTCCCGTTGCTAATCCAAACGTAACATAAGATGCAGCTATCGCTACAATTGTTCTCCAATACTTCTTAACAAACTTCCTAACACCTTTAAATAACGAAGCAAAAAAATACCCACTCGGATCGGTATAACTCATCGGGTTATTCAACACATAACTATAGCGATTATAGTTCTGTGAATTCTTAGGCGCCTGAATAAACGGATCTGCCTGTAAAAACCGCCCCAACGTTGGATCGTAAATTTAATTTATGCAGACACCCACTTTAATTTTTGATACTAATTTCACACCCTCAACGATCAATAATAAAGTGGGTGTCTTGTTAATTTGTTAATTATTATTTATTAATTTACTTAAAAATCTGCCTCAGGAGTTCACAAAAGCTTTGTTAGTTCATAATAAAAACTATTAGCTTCATCCAGTGAATTAGCTTTCAAATACATCAATTGGATATCTATTCTAGATCTAAAGGGCATCAGAATATATGTTTCATAATATTTATTCTTTGGAAGAACGATAGCAACCGCAGCAGAACCTTTTAAGACATATATTTTTGTATTATCGACGATTGGACCAACTGGAATCATCCCTAATAACTCAAAAGATTTAGTACTGTTTTTGTTTGAGTTACATGGTAAATTGTTTACAGCATATAATAAGTGCTCAAAAAAACTCAGTGAGCCAAGATCTCTATCTTCAACAGACACAATGGAATTCAAAAAATAGATATCCCTTGAGTTATTAACTTGCTCGATAGTTTTTTCATCATCCAGAGAGTAACTAAAGTCAGAACTAGCTAATAAATATCGACCATTAACTATATTCAGTTCTAACCCTAATGATGCATTAGGTTTAACTAAGTTATACTTACTAGTTTCGAGATAGTTGATTGGTAAAAATCTATCTTTACATTCAGCATATGCAAAATTAATAATAAATAAAAAAAGTATTGTAATTCTCACGCTATTCACCATGCTTTTTCAATAAATAGTTTTGTCCCTCGTCAACCAAACCCATTAGTCCATTGTCTCTAATGAGGGAGCTACCTAAATTTGAAGCATCAATAAGCGTTTTATAATCAAATATGTAGGAAGCTCCTGTTAACCTTAGTGATCCAGATGCCGCCGCACTTATATCTAAACCAAGTTTAAAATTAATATTATCATCAATACCACCCTGTACGAAAGCTTCAAAAGCTTTAACACTTGTTTGATAATTCAATTTTACTAATTTGTAATTTAATTTAAAATGAAGTGACATTGCTTTACCACTTCCTGCAAGCTTATACGCTTCATCTAAATTCTTAGCTTGACCATTTAAAACTAAATACGCAGCCAATCTAGCCCTCCCCTCAGGAGTGTTTCTATCAATGTTAGCAACGTCATGCATGGCAGCATTGACAGATTTTTTGAATTTATCTTGAGCCTCAGCACTATCCTCACCGTTGTACGCTTGAGCAAAAGCAGCAGTCACAGCTCCATTAGCAAATTTACCTCCAGTTAATTTGGAAATCGTTCCACCAAGTGTAGCAGCCGCCGCCACACGTAACATAGTCCACTCGACTCCTTGATCTGTTCCAACTATTCCATTTACATTTGCAGCTTTAGTCAACCCTGCACTCCAGAAACCATGACCAAAGTTGCCCCCCTGTAACTCAGAGATTACCCCGCCAGCTAATGCATGAGAGCCTATATGTAAAAGCCCTCCCTCGTAAGAAGTACCGTTAAAACTTCCTCCTATAGCACCGAATACAGCACCTGTCGCAGCACCAGTTAACGTACCTTTTAAAGATCCAGTAGCAACATAACCAGCCAACGCTCCTCCAGTAGCTGCAACAATACTTGCTACACCGTATGCTTCAAATGCAGAAAACAGTTGCACTCCATATCCAGTTACAGCAGTTATGGCTATTGCAGCTATTGTTCGCCAGTGTTTCTTAACAAACTTTCCTAACGCCTTAAAAAAATACCCACTCGTAAAATTAACTAGACATCCATTTTTAATATACACCACAATAACAAGCTTCATTACTATGCTCAAACCCCATAAATCATCAAGCTTACGTGTTAACTATGGAAAATAATGGTATTTATTTTTGTTTACCCGTGAACAGTCAAAAAACAAACAATAAAATACCTTAAGCGCTTAAACTTAATAAAAAACAGGTAAAGAGTAAAGGTTAAGTAAATAATTTTTGACAATATGCCAAGTTATGTCGTCGCTTTATTTGTTGATGTTGGCAATAATCAGCAAGGGCTTCTGCATGACCTACTGCACCATGAAAATGATGGCTAAATTTGGTGGTTAAAATAAGCCAATTTTCAGGACTAATATTTAATCGACTTAATATTTCAGCTTGGTTATTATCAATATAACCGCGTTTATCTTCTCGAATACAACGCCCCGTAAGTTCAACGAGTTCAATATAATCTTGTAGTTTAAACGGTAAACCTGTAGGTAGGTTTTTTCGAGGGTTTCCCACAAAGGGTTGTAAAGTTTGAGGTTGCTTTCCTGTTATTGCCGCCTTAATGCGTAACTGAATACTGGTATGATTTGAGCCTTCGGGTGTGTTTGCTATGTTTGCCCTGATGGGGTTTAAATCAACATATGCCATGCAAGCAGCAAGTGCCGCTTCATCTAATAATGCTTGTGATTTAAACCGCCCTTCCCAAAACCTACCTGTACAATTATCTTCTGTGTTGGCTTTGCGAGCGATATCTTCATTTAAAATACGCATAAACCAGCTAATATCTTGCAGTCGTTGCCGATAAACTTCAGCGGTATCTGTCAGCATTTTTTGCATCGGCTTATTAAGCTTTTCTCCTCGTAAATATTGCTGTGTTATTAAGGTACCTTTAAATAACTGGTGCCAGCGTACTATCACTTCATGCATTGACCATGATTTGGCTTGCTCATTATCGATAAATAGTACTAAGTGTGTATGATTACTCATTACCGCATAGGCACAAATATCAATAGCAAATACTTGGCTAAGCGCTAGTAATTTATCTTCAACCCAAGCTCTACGGTGTTCATAGCTTGTTCCGGTTGCTTTATCTTCGCCACACAAAAATGCCCGACGTACACAACGTGAAATACAGTGGTAATAAGGCGTGTCAATTAAGCTGATTTGTTTTTTTCGTGCCATAGCCACAATAATAAGCCCTATCAAAATTGATGATGATTTAACCCTAGTTCAGCTTGGTGATAATTTCCAATTATAAAGTGGGTGTCTTGTTAATTTGTGTTAATTCTAAAATTATCATTTACCTCATAGGTACTATACGGAAATGATATTTTTGTAAAATACAGAGCGTTAACCACCTCACTCATGGAATACATATCTTGATTATGTTTGTCTTGTACAATAGAAACCTTCAATACATCACTTTCCAGCCTAAAATTATACTTAACTGTAACGATCCAACCTGTAGCATAATCTTTATCAACGGCTTTACTAATAACACTCCTAAGAACAATAGCTTTATTGTTATTAATACAAACTATTTGTTGCTCAACATCCCCTATTTTTTGCATTTCTAAGTCTTTCTCATCAATTGCAATAATAGAGTCTTTTGTAACCAAGTGTCGGACAAGATGTTCAGAATTCTCTACTTTTTCAATCGCAAAAGATGCTCTCAATAAGGAATATGCTTGCATATTACTCTCATCGATATCGCATTTATTTTTAGATACTGCTTCAGAATATTTGGAGTAATATTCATTAATAGTTACTCTACTTTTAATCATTTCAGCACTAAAACCATCAATTGAAAATATAAATAAAATAAATATCAAATATTTGCTCATGATCAGTTCCCCAAAATAGTTTCTTTTGCAAAATTCATATCAGAATAGTAGCTGTATGCCTTTTGAAACCAAGCTGGTGTCGAACCTACTACACTGGAAATAAACGGAGAAATATATAAGGCTTTTTGTGCAGCAGTCGCCGCCTGTCCAGCCAAAGCAATTTGCTGACGATAAATTGGTCGTCGATAGTATTCATGCATCATGTGCTCAATCAATTCTCTATCTCCTCCTGCCCAGCCAGCAAGACTTTTTGATCCGCCGTACATTTGCGTACTTGATAACTCAATAAGATCATCATAAGGTAATTTTGAAAGCATTTCCTTATGGCTCTCTGTCTTAAGTATATTTTCTTGCATACTACCTAGTGCTTTAAGTAACTTGTGAAATTTTTTGTAATATTTCTTACTTAACTTTGCCGCATCGACAGCTTTTTGAACTCTACTTTCACGATTAACATATGCATTCATCGCAAACTGAAACGCAGCAGTAGTAGCACCATTAGCAAATTTACCGCCTGTTAAGCTAGATACAGTGCCACCAACTACAGCAGACGAAATTACTCCACCTATTAAATCATTTGGCATAGCACCCGATACTTGTGTTCCTTTAGTTATTCCCGCACTCCAGAAACCATGTCCAAAATTACCGCCCTGTAAGTCAGAAATAATGCCTCCAGTTAAAGCATGCGCCCCCATGTGGCCCGCACCACCACTTTGGAAGAAGCCGGAACTAGCTCCAAACGCCTGCCCAATACCAAAGAAAGCTAAACTAGAAAATGCACCAACTGTAGCTCCTTTTAAAGATCCTGTTGCAACATAGCCAGCTAGAGCACCACCTGTCGCTGCAATTATTGCTGCACCAGAGTATGCTTCTAAAGCTACAAATAAGTTAACACCATAGCCTGTTACTGCTGCAATTCCGATAGCAAGAGCAGTTCGCCAATACTTCTTAACAAACTTCCTAACTCCTTTAAATAACGAAGCAAAAAAATACCCACTTGGATCGGTATAACTCATCGGGTTATTCAACACATAACTATAGCGATTATAGTTCTGTGAATTCTTAGGCGCCTGAATAAACGGATCTGCCTGTAAAAACCGCCCCAATGTTGGATCGTAAATTCGACCGTTCATATGAATAATATCAAGGTCGTTAACCATTTTATGCCCCGTATAACCTTTACTTACCGCAGGGCTTGAGTAGGCATTAAAAATAGCGTTACTTTGTACATTGTATTG
>WFQC01000006.1 GCA_015487235.1 Alteromonadaceae bacterium | reverse complement strand
TGGCATTGTTAAAAGAAGATAGCGCATTTTTGAAATATTTATGGCAAAGTAATGGCTCAGGCATAGCAGTTTTGGCTTATATTGGTTGTGGTGATTTATATAAGATCATAAATTGCTATGCCTGTCACGTTTTGGGGATTCGTCAGCCCTTCGGGAGCTTGCTCGATGCCCACTAACTGCGTTAAATTTATTTGATTTAGAATGACTAGATCTAAATAAATTTGCCTTGTTATTGAACATTGAGCATAGCTCTGAGTTGGGAAGAAATTTAATCAAATTGGTATTATTATAAACCGGCTGCCGAACGTAAAGCTTCTGCTTTATCGGTTTTTTCCCAAGTAAAACTCATAAAGGTTTCACCGTTAACCGTTGTCTCAACAGGCTTACGACCAAAATGACCATAAGCAGCAGTTTGTTGATACATAGGATGCAATAAATCTAACATTTTGGTGATCGCATAAGGGCGTAAATCAAAATTATCACGCACAATGTTTTCAAGTTTATCACTGTCTATTTTACCTGTACCAAATGTTTCAATATTAATTGATGTTGGTTCAGCCACACCTATGGCATAAGAAATTTGAATTTCGCAACGTTCAGCAAGACCCGCAGCGACAATATTTTTCGCCACATAGCGCCCCGCATAAGCTGCACTACGATCAACTTTTGAAGGGTCTTTACCAGAAAAAGCACCACCACCATGACGCGCCATGCCGCCATAGGTGTCAACAATAATTTTACGCCCCGTTAAACCACAATCACCAACAGGGCCACCAATAACAAAGTTACCTGTTGGGTTAATATGAAACTTAGTCGCTTTGGTTAATAACTCGGCTGGTAAAGTATGTTTAATAATAAGCTCCATTACCGCTTCAACAAGATCCGATTGCTTAACATCTGGATTATGTTGTGTTGACAATACTACAGTATCAATAGCAACAGGCTTATTGTCTTCATAAATAAAAGTGACTTGTGATTTAGCATCAGGGCGTAACCAAGGTAATAAACCAGATTTACGAGCTTCGGCTTGACGCTCAACAATACGGTGTGAATAAGTGATCGGTGCGGGCATTAAAACATCGGTTTCATTGCTAGCATAACCAAACATTAAGCCTTGATCGCCAGCACCTTGATCTTCAGGCTTTGAGCGATCAACACCTTGAGCAATATCAACCGATTGCTTTCCTATTAAATTCATAATGCCGCAGGTAGCACCATCAAAACCAACATCAGACGAGGTATAACCAATATCATTGATCACTTTTCGGGTGATCTCTTCTAAATCAACCCATGCTGAAGTTGAAATTTCACCCGAAATAATTGCTACACCGGTTTTAACCATAGTTTCGCAGGCAACACGGGCATATTTATCTTGTGTTATAATTGCATCAAGTACCGCATCAGAAATTTGATCGGCAATTTTATCAGGATGACCTTCTGATACAGACTCAGAAGTAAAAAGATGTCTAGGCATAGATCCTCGGTAAAAAGTAGTAAAACTAGCATAAGTTTAGTTGAGCTAATTCTAACGGTAAAATAAATAATTGAAAAGTTTTTTTACGTCTAGATGGCTAAACAGTGTATTTATCTGTTTGGATGTATAAAATTAAATGTAGAAGCTTAACAAGCAAAGAAAGATTAAAAGCGTAATAACCTGTGGTAAATTATACCAATTCGATTAAGTAAATGATCTAAAATTTGCGCAAGAAAAATGATGGTTAGCAAGGCTTGAATTGCAGTAAGTAGTTATTCTACTTGAAAAATTCATAACGAAGCTAGGCATTATTTTAACCAGCAAGGTTGATCAGTTATTTATTCGAGTTGGTATTAACGAACACTTCCAAGATGCCGCTACCAACGTCAGCCCTTGAACACCGTGTGTTCAAGGCGGAAATTGCTCATTAACCGTAGGCTTCCCGATACGCGTCGGGCTTGCTCAATAGCCAATGATAAATTCCCTTAGGTAAAACTTATCGGCTCAGGGACATAGTTAGCAAGCCAACATCCCAGAAGGTTCCCAGTAATTATAGCTAAATTTAGCGTAAGGTTAATAACTAAAATCATCTAATTTAGTGCACTTTGAACTGTTTGCTTATTTTTTAAGTGATTAGCGCTTAATTTTTCATTTTATTACAAGGTGCGCTAGCCTTTTTCTGGTATCAACTTTTTGCCAGTGGTAGGATAATCACCATTATTTATTTCGCCTTTATCGATCAAAAGCTTTATGACTGAAAATACCCAAAAAATTGACTTTGCCACCGCTCAAGCGCAACTAACCAGCACAAGTATTATTGCCCATGCCAGTGAAATTCATGGTGCATTAACAGGTTTAGTGTGTGCAGGATTTACTTATGAAGATAATAGCTATCTCGCTATTATTACTGATATGTTTAATAATGGTGAAGCTTTACCTCAAGCCGTTAAATCGTTAATTAGCAAACTTTACAATCAATTATGGCAGAATATTATTGATGACAACTATGGCTTTGAATTACTACTACCTGACGACGATGACTCACTAGCCGAACGTAGTAATGGCTTATGCCAATGGGTACAAGGTTTTACTTTAGGCTTTGGTTTACAACAAAAAAATACCCAATCATTACCCGAAGATATTCAAGAAATACTAAAAGACTTTGTTGAAATTGCGCAGTTATCATCAGATATAGACGACGATGATGAAGACAGCGAGCAAGCTTTTTATGAAATAGTCGAGTATGTGCGTATTTCAGCCTTATTGTGTTTTTCTGAATTAGGGGTAGCGCCTGAAAAGCCTTCAAGTCAAGCAACCTTACATTAGTAATATCAATTTAAAAGGCCATCAATGAAAACTCTTGCACAAACCTTACTACCATTAAGTGAATTTACGCAGCGACGTAAAAAGTTTTTACAACAATTACCTGATAATAGCATCGCCTTATTTGCGGCTGCCAAAGAAGTAACCCGCAGTAATGATACCGAATACCCTTTTTGCCAGAATAAAAACTTTTACTACTTAACAGGGTTTAACGAGCCTGATGCGTTACTCGTTTTGATCAAAGCGACAACCACGCAAACATTATTGTTTTGTCGCGATAAAGATCCTCAAGCTGAAATTTGGCATGGTCGTAGAATAGGTGCAGAGAAAGCACAACAAATGTATGACTTTGACCGTTGTTTTACGTTAGCAGAAATAGACAGCCAATTACCTGAATTAATAGCAGACAAAGCACAGCTTTTTTATTGCCAAGGCCTTGATGATCAATTTGAACAACAAGTATTTTCATGGTTAAACAAGGTTAAACAACAAGCTAAAAAAGGCATAAAAGCACCAACAACATTAGTTGATGCCAATGCTATTGTTGCTGAAATGCGCTTAATTAAAAGCGAAAATGAGCTCGCCTTAATGCGTAAAGTAAATGCTATCAGCGTACAAGCTCATCAACGCGCCATGGAAAAAACGCGCCCAGGCCTTTATGAATATCAAATAGAAGCTGAATTACTGCACGAGTTTGCCCGTAATGGTGCTCGCTTTGCCGCTTACAATTCTATTGTAGCTGGCGGTGATAATGCCAATATTTTACATTACACCGATAACAGTGATGTATTAAAAGACAATGAGTTATTACTTATTGATGCAGGTGGAGAATTAGCTGGTTATGCTGCCGATATAACACGAACTTTTCCTGTAAATGGTCAATTTAACGATCAACAAAAAGCCTTATATCAACTAGTGCTTAATGCACAAAACCAAACGATTGCAGCAATAAAACCTCATACCACCTTTAGTGAACTTAATGATCTTGCTAATCATATTTTAACAACAGGTTTGCATGAGCTTGGTATTTTGACTGGCGATTTAAAACAGCTTATTGCAGACAAAGCCTGTAAAAAATATTTTATTCACGGCTTAGGCCATTGGCTAGGGCTTGATGTACATGATGTTGGTGATTATCAAACAAATAAAAACAAACAACAATTACGTCCTTTTCAAGCAGGTATGGTATTAACAATAGAACCGGGGCTGTATATTCCACAAAATGATCTACAGGTGGATAAAAAATGGCGCGGTATTGGTATTCGTATTGAAGATAACATTGTGGTAACTGATCAAGGTCATGAAAACTTATCGAAAAATGCGCCAAAATCAATCGCTGAAATTGAAGCAATAATGCAGAAAAAGCAAAACAACACGCATTAATATATTTTTATAGGTGATATGTGGCTGAACAAGCAAATATAACAGCAGAACAACCCTTTGACATTATCATTTCAGGGGGAGGCTTATCTGGTGGTTTAATGGCGCTCAGTTTAGCGTTATTAACTAAACAACAGACACAACCATTAAAAATAGCCATTATTGAAGCTACGGCGATAAAACAAGATATTTCATTAACCTATGATGACCGAGTATTGGCATTATCTCATGGCACAGCCAGTTATTTACATAGCTTAGGTGCATGGCAATTAATGAAAAACCATGCAACGGCCATTGAAAACATCCATATTTCAGATCGTGGTCATTATGGCAAAGCTCGCTTATCTGCTAAAGATTATCGTGTAAAAGCGCTAGGTTTTGTTATTGAAATGTCAGTGATCGGC
>WFQC01000005.1 GCA_015487235.1 Alteromonadaceae bacterium | reverse complement strand
TGTTATCAGCAACATCAACAACAAATTAATACATTTTTTGCTAACAGCGCTCAACCGTTACTGACTATTGATATAAGTCACTCTACTAGTTATTTAGCTTTGTTGGATTTTTTAGCAATAGAAAAAACAACTAACGCTTCAGGATTTAAAAAAATGAATATTGGTGGAAAAATTACCGCATGGAAACAAATTAAACATCCATTAAAAATAGATAGTTTATTGAAGTAAAGGCTTATATATTGAATGAGTTATTAGGTTTTATTAAAAAAAACTTGCTCAAAAACTTCTTTTAATAAGGTGATTTTATTGATATCTCTAGGATTTTTTTTGCTTACTAAAGATAAATCAAATTGATACGTTAGTGTGCTTGGTTTGATAATACGCATTCTGCCTTGATTCAATTCCTTTTGTATGTAGCTTTGTGGCATATAGCCTATATAACGTCCAGATAATATCATCGCTTTTCGAGTATCAAATTGATAGGCTTTAGCGGCTAAATTTAATTTTTTTAGCTGTTCTCGACCCTTTGCATCAATATCTATGCCAGGGTGAATAGCTGGGGTAGAGGCAAGTATTTCATTGCTAATTTTGCTGTCAACAATATTAAAAAATGGGTGTTGCTCACTACAACATAAGTAAATAGGTTCACTAATAAGTGCTTGATAATTCAACCCTTCAACTTGTTGGTAACCAGGGAAAATACCAATGTGAGCTTTGTCTTTAAGTAACAGCTTTTCTATATTATGAATAGAGTCGCCATCTAAAACGAGATGTAGGCTAGGTGATTTATCATGTAACTGTTGAATAACTTTTGCCAGCTTTTCTTGTTTATTTTGGTCAAGTTGCTCTGCGCATAAAATAACTAATTCACCACTTAATTCTTTCCCTAGCGAGCCGATCAATAAAGAGAAATCATCCAAAGATTCAAATAAATTTATAGTAGCACGGTACACTGCTTGACCATCTTCTGTGAGAGAAAAACCCGCACGTCCACGTAAACAAAGTTTTAGCTTCATTCTCGTTTCTAAGTTAGACATATGTAAACTGATTGTTGAGCGAGTAACGCCTAATGAATTTTCTGCAGCAGCAAAGCCTCCATGTTCAACAACTGCTTTAAAAATACGTAGTAAGCGTAAATCATACTCAGTAACTGGCTTAGGAATAATTGAATTTTTTGCCATAGGTTAAAATCTTAGTTTGGTTTATTTCAAACTTTAGGTTGAATGTTTTGTATTTAATTGAGGTTAACAATGTTATTCAATAGAGTCTATTAAAAGTATCAACAAGGTTAAGTTATATGCACAATATTAAAGACAAGCAGCTCATCAAACACTTCTCTTATATCAATGGTAGTTGGCATAGCAGTGAAACTAATATTGATGTATTAAACCCTGCAACAGGTGAACTAGTTGCTAGCGTAAGTAATGCGGGTGTTGTAGAAACAGAAATGGCGGTTAAGGCGGCTAAAAAAGCGTTAAAAGCATGGTCAAACAAACCGGCTAATGAGCGTGCAAAACTCATGCGTACTTGGTTTGATTTAATGATGGCAAATCAGGATGATTTAGGGCGTATTCTCACGTTAGAGCAAGGAAAACCGTTAGCAGAAGCTAAAGGCGAAATTGCTTATGGTGCTGCGTTTATTGAGTGGTTTGCTGAAGAAGGAAAACGTGTTTACGGAGACACTATTCCTGCGCCGGCAAATGATAAACGCATTATTGTTATAAAGCAGCCTATAGGTGTGGTTGCAGCTATAACACCTTGGAACTTTCCTAATGCGATGATTGCGCGCAAAGCAGCGGCAGCTTTAGCTGCAGGGTGTACTTTTGTTGTTCGACCTGCTACACAAACCCCGCTTTCGGCATTGGCTATGGCTGAACTTGCTGAACGCGCTGGTATTCCTGCTGGTGTTTTTAATGTTGTTGTCGGTAGTGATGCTAAAGCTATGGGTAAAGTGCTTACCGAACATCCTGATGTTGCTAAGTTTACCTTTACAGGTTCAACAGCAGTGGGTAAAGCATTGATCAGTCAATGTGCCTCAACGGTCAAAAAAGTATCAATGGAATTAGGGGGTAATGCGCCTTTTATTGTATTTGATGATGCCGATATTGATGCGGCTGTTCGTGGTGCTCTGGCCTCTAAATACCGTAATGCAGGGCAAACATGTGTGTGTACTAATCGTATTTTTGTTCAACAAGGCGTTTTGACAGAATTTACGGAAAAATTTGTTAAAGCCGTACAAACCCTTTCTGTGGGTAATGGTTTATCTGCAGGGGTGACTATTGGTCCAATGATCAGTGTAGAGGCTGTTACTGAGGTTGCTAACTTAGTTGAAAAATCTGTACAAGCAGGCGCTAAAGTTGTGCTGGGTGGGCAACAAGGATGTGATAGCACTAGCGCAAACCAAAACTTCTATCAACCAACAGTATTAACGAGTGTAACGAATGATATGCCTATCGCACAAAATGAAATTTTTGGCCCTGTTTCACCCATTATTGCTTTTGAGGAAGAAGCGCAAGCTATCTCAATGGCAAATGATACAGAATTTGGGTTAGCCGCTTATTTTTATGCACGCGACATTGGGCGCATTTGGCGCGTCGCTGAAGGGTTAGAATACGGCATGGTCGGCATTAATGAAGGGATAATTTCAAATGCTGCGGCGCCTTTTGGTGGTGTTAAACAATCAGGCAATGGTCGTGAAGGTTCTAAATATGGATTAGATGATTATTTAGAAATTAAATACTTATGTATGGGCGGTTTAGATAAATAGCAGGTTAGCAATTAATTAAAATTAGGTAAAAGCCAATGACAAATGAACAATTACAACAAAGAAAAGTAGCCGTTATCGCTCGTGGGCAAGGCAATATGTATCCTGTGTACGTGCAAAAGGCGAAAAATTCAGAAATATGGGATGTTGAAGGTAAGCGCTATATTGATTTTGGAACCGGTATTGCTGTGTGTAATACTGGTCATTGCCACCCTAAAGTAGTGGCAGCGGTTAAAGATCAACTTGATTTGTTTAGCCATACCTGCGTTATGGTAAACCCTTATGAAGTTGCGGTAAAATTAGCTGAACAGTTGACTATGCTTGCCCCTGGGCGTAGTGACAAAAAAGCTATTTTTGTTTCAACAGGAGCTGAAGCCGTTGAAAACTGCATTAAAATTGCTCGCGCCTATACGGGGCGTCGTGGGGTTATTGCCTTTAATGGTGGTTTTCATGGCCGAACCAATTTAACGATGGCTTTAACGGGTAAAATTACACCCTATAAAAACCTCTTTGGGCCTTTCCCCGCAGATATTTTTCATGCACCATTTCCTGTTGAGTGTCATGGTATTTCAGTTAATGATTCTTTAAAGGCTATTGAAAATTTATTTAAGGTTGATATTGCACCAAGTGATGTTGCTGCCATTATTGTTGAACCTGTTCAAGGAGAAGGCGGGTTTTACCAAGCTCCTGCTGAATTTTTACAAGCGTTACGTCAACTTTGTGATCAGCATGGCATTATGCTTATTGCTGATGAAATTCAAACGGGTTTTGGCCGTACAGGTAAAATGTTTAGTTTTGAGCATGCCGATGTTGAAGCTGACATTATGACAATGGCAAAAGGTATTGCGGGTGGTTTTCCCCTTGCTGCTGTTGTTGGTAAAAGTGAAATTATGGATGCACCATTACCAGGAGGGTTAGGAGGAACTTATGGTGGCTCTCCTGTTGCTTGTGCGGCGGCGCTTGCCGTGCTTGATGTTATTAATGAGGAGAACTTAATTGTACGAGCCCAGCAGCTAGGTCAATTATTTCATCAACGCTTATCGTTATTACAAAGTAAATACCCAGATTTGATCCTTGAAGTGCGTAATCAAGGGGCGATGATCGCATTAGAGTTAGTTAAAAATGGTGATGCTCAGCAAGCTAATACTGAGTTAACACAAGCTATCATAGCTAAAGCTGCTGAATATGGTTTGGTGCTATTAGCGTGCGGATTTTATAGTAATGTTATTCGTTTTTTACCCGCTTTAACTATGAGTGATGAACTTGCTAATGAGGGGTTAACGCTTTTTGAAAAACTATTTATTGAAGTGGTTGAATAGTATTAACAATTTTTCTTTGCCTGTTGGAATTTGTAAACTGCCTATCGTTACATGTATATTCTAACAAGCAGAGTTTTTATAAAGCTTTTTTTATAAAGAAGTTCTGTAGATCATCAGGTTGAAATGATGTTTAAGCGCTTAATACACATAGATCACCATTCAAATGAAAGCCTACAAAGCCAAATTCGTCGTAATATAGTCGAAGGTATTCTTATAGGTTCATTTTTATCTGGAATGAAATTACCTTCATCGCGCAAACTTGCTAAACAGTTAAACGTATCGCGTAATACCGTAGTACTCGTTTATCAATCATTATTAGATGAAGGTTATATCGTAACGAAAGAACGCAGTGGTATTTATGTTAATCATGATATTCATCAAGGGCGAGTTAGCTTAAACAATGTATTAACAGTAAATAATCATGACAACCAGCCCAGTGAACACCATAGTCAATATCGTTTTAAAGGGGCATTATCAACAACCAGTGAAACATCTTGTCCACCTAATTGGCGCAAATATAGCTTTCCCTTTATCGATGGAAAATTTGATGCGTCGTTATATCCGATAAGAGAGTGGCGAGACGCTAATAATAAAGCCAATGCAACTTGTGAAATTTATCAGTGGTCTGAATTGCAAGGAGAGCAAGATGATCCTATGTTACTGGATGAAATTCGTTCGAAGATATTGCCGCGCCGAGGCATCCAAGCCAGCCAAACTGAAATATTAATAACGGTGGGTACGCAGCAAGCCCTGCATCTTATTACACAACTTTTTGTTGATAATAGCACTTGTGTTGCTGTTGAGGAGCCGGGGTATCCTGAAATGCGCGATTTGCTTTTGCAAAAAGGTGCAAATTTGATTTATCAGCCTATCGATGACAAAGGTATTGTAATTAATGAATACCTTGATCAATGCGATATTATCTACACTACGCCGAGCCACCAAACACCAACAAGTATTACGATGTCAATGGCGCGTCGAGATGAACTGTTAAAAAAAGCACACCAGCAAGATATTATTATTATTGAAGATGATTTTGAGTTTGAAAGTAATTTTTTAGGGCAACCTCACCCCGCGTTACGCAGTTTAGATAAAGATAATCGAGTTATTTATGTTTCATGTTTATCTAAAGTGCTTGCAGCAGGAGTGCAAATTGCTTTTATAGTAGCAGACTCAACTATTATTAATGAATTAAAAAAAATACGTAAAATGTTTATGCGAAATCCGCCCTTAACAAACCAAAGAGCGGTAGCTTATTTTTTATCTTTAGGTCACTACGATGCTTTTATGATGCACCTTCATAAAGTATTTTTTGAGCGATGGTTAGAATTACGAGAAGCTCTTAATATTTACTTGCCTAACTGTATTGATACAGGCCCTATTCAAGGTGGAACGGCTTACTGGATCACTGGGCCTAAGCAACTTGACGGTGAATATTTACGAGAAAAAGCAGCAGAACAAGGTATTTTGATTGAACCCGTAAAGCGTTATTTTGCTTCATCAGACTACCCAGAAAATTGCTTTAGAATGGGGATCACAAGTATACCTACTGACAAAATAAGAGTGGGTGTTAATAAACTTGCTGAGCTTATTCATCAACTAACAGCTGAATTTGAAGAAAAACTGACTAACGCCAAAGGCTGTTTGCTTAGTCATAAGGCACTACAAGAATTATTGCCTAATTCAGCACTAGAGTGTCAAATGGTTTACGGTGTACCTTGTGTTATTGAGCTTTTGGAGGATGGCACCATGCTCGGAAGAACAGGGGGAAAAGATAATGAATTTGATACTGGGCGTTGGTGGATTGAAGAGGGCATGTATTATCGTCAGTGGAATTTATGGGGTTATGGTGAAGTAAAAGGCTTTTATGTCATTATGGATGGTGACAAAATGAAGTGGTTTGATCAAAATTACTGTTTTGTACGTGAGCTTGATTATTATAAAAACCATTAACGTCTTCTTTTAACTGGTCCTATTGGTTTATCTTATCTGGTACTAACCTGTGCAGCGCTGTTGCCAGTAAATTAAACAAACCTAAAACATCTGATTTGTAATTAAGCTCAAATAATTCAACAAATCTTCTATTAGCGAGAACATTCATGAGCTACTTCTCTATTGCAGGTATGCAGCTAACACTTTCTTACGGTAACAACTTGTTGCTTATTGGTGATGAAATTATCAAATTAAAGCAGCGTTTTCCTTGGGTTGATATGGTTGTGCTGAGTGAATTATCTCTTTATGGCCCTGAAAAAAAATATGCAGAGGTTTTTCCTAGTGAAGCGGAAAAGTATTTTTGTCAGCTTGCTAAAAAATACAATATTTGGATCATTCCTGGATCTCAATATGAACAAGTTGGCGAGCAGGTTTTTAATACCACATCAGTGATTAATAACCATGGTGAAGTGGTTGAACGTTATCGAAAAATTTATCCTTTTTTACCGTATGAAACTGGTGTTAGTGCAGGACAAAATTTTGTGGTGTTTGATGTTCCTCAAGGGCGAATAGGTGTCGCGATTTGTTATGATTTATGGTTTCCTGAAATAGCGAGAACTATGGTTTGTTTAGGGGCAGAAGTACTTGTTTACCCAACGTTAACTGGCACGATAGATAGAAAAATAGAACTTACCTTAGCGCAAGCAACGGCGGTTATGAATCAATGTTATGTATTAGCTGTTAATGGCTCAGGAGACTGTGGTAATGGGCAATCCATTATGGTTGCCCCCGAAGGAGAAGTTATTTACCAAGCGGGAGAACAACAAGCTGTTTTTCCTATAGAAATTGACTTTTCTCGGGTTAGACGCAGCAGAGAACGTGGTGTACATGGCTTAGGACAACCTCTGAAAAGTTTTAGAGACAGCAATATATCTTTTCCTCAATATGACAAAAATAAATGCAGTAAAGGTTTAGCGGCATTGGGTACATTAACCATTCCCAAATAACTTATAACTGGACTGATAATATTTATCAAACTGGTACTACGCGATTGTAAATGGCTGCATTACTCTCAAAGTAGGTGAAAAAAACGACAAATTATAATAATGGGAGTTACCAATGACTATAACCTCTTTCAAACAATCAAATTTAGCACGAGCGGTGAGCGCCGCACTCTTTATTTCATTACCAAGTTTTCCGCTTTTTGCAGCAGAGGAAGTTGATGGTAACAACAATAATATTGAAAAGGGTAAGGTTGAGCATATTGAAGTAACCGCAAACCGTCGTGTGCAGAGTATTCAAGAAGTACCATACAATATATCAGCTGTATCGGGAGAAGAATTAGAAAATGCTAACATTGTTGATGCTTCAGAGATGATGCGTAACGTGGCGGGCGTTACTGTTGTTGACCGCGGTTATCGAAATTCTGGTGCAGTGAATGGTGTTATTATTCGTGGTGTAAATGTTGATGGTGGTGCTAATGGTGATGTTGTTTTGTCTTCTGTTGCCGCTGTTGCTAGCTATGTAAATGATACTCCGCTTTATGCTAACTTTTTACTCAGCGATGTTGAAATGGTTGAGGTATTGCGGGGCCCTCAAGGAACACTATATGGCTCGGGCTCTATGGCGGGTACAGTGCGTTATCGTATGAATAGACCTGATGTTGATGAGTTTTACGGTGCTGCTACATTAGGTTTTAGTCAATCTGAAGGTTCTGAAGGCTTTAACCTCTACGGCAACTTCCTTATTAATATTCCTTTATCAGATAAGCTTGCCTTTAGAGGCAATATGACCGCTATTAATAACGACGGTATTATTGATTATGCTAATGTTTATCAATTAGATAGTAACGGTTATGCTCCTGCGGCTAAAGATGGCGATATTGCGATGGGCGATCCTATCTTTAAACGAGTTGAAGATGCAGATACGGTTGATATAACCAATTTTAGAACCTCTCTGTTATTTAATGCGAGTGATGAATTATCTTTTTTACTGTCTTATCAAAAACAAGAAGATGAAATAGGAGGGCGCCGTCAAGTTACCCGAGGAACGCATTGGACACAAGGTTCAGGTATGGGGCCTGCTAATCGAGTTGAACAGCCATACGGTGATTATGAAAATGGAGCTGTATTGCTTGAACCATCTGATCGCCGTGTTGATCTAACTGCATTAGAAGTTACCTGGGATTTAGGGTTTGCCACGCTTACTTCTAGTTCATCTCGCTATAACCATGAAGGGAGCTCAATTAGTGATAACACGGGATATTATGCGCAACAAAATTGGTTTGCAGACTTATATTATGGTTCTCCTCGCCCTATGGCTATGGCAGATCGTAGCTATGAAGAAAGTGCTTTTGTGCAAGAAGTTCGTTTAGTGTCAAATGAGCGAAAAAGTAATATTGATTGGGTTCTTGGTGTCTATTATATGAACCAAGATACGGTATCGACTCAAGACAGTTATATGCCAGGTTATCAAGAGTGGGCTGGTGCAGCATTTCCATGGTGGGGAATAATGGCTGATTTTGGTATGGTTTATACCGATAATGATTTTCATTATCGTCGAGATCAAAACTTTATTGATAGAGCTTTATTCGGCGAATTAACCTATCATTTTTCTGATAAATTACGCACTACTTTTGGTGTAAGACGCTTTGATAACGAATTTACTAACAGTACCGTATTGTCACTACCTATTTGGCCTTTCTTAGGAGCTGAGCCTAATTTTAAAACCACCGATAGTGATACGTTATTTAAGGTTAATTTATCCTATGATGTTGATGACGAAACTATGTTTTATGCCACTATTGCTGAAGGTTATCGCCGCGGTGGTGCCAATGCTGTGCCTTTAGAGGGTCCAGTTGCTGAACGCCCAGAATGGCAAGAATATAAATCAGATAGTGCAGTTAATTATGAAATAGGTTTAAAAGGCTATCTTATGGATGGTGCGCATACTTACACTATTTCAGCCTTTCGAATTGATTGGGATAACCCGCAATTAAATACGGCATCAACATGGGGGTTTTATGCTGTTGCTAATGGTGATTCAGCACGAACACAAGGTTTAGAATTAGAATTACAAGGTTATTTTAGTGACGAATTGCATTACGTGTTTGGTTATGCTTATGTACAAAGTGAATTAACCGCTGACTTTTATGTGCCCTCTTCTATTGCCGCACAATCTCCTACTCGGTTACAAGCAAGTGATGGTGCCAAGTTACCAAGTTCTCCAGAGCATACTTTAAGTTTTGCACTTGATTATACTTATACGCTAGATAACGGTATGTATTGGGTTTCGCAAGCCAATACCTATTACCAGTCGAGTTCAGTGAATTACCTTGGCGACAATGTATTGCAGGCCGATATTAGTGGTTTTTCAATTTGGAATATGGGAACCAGTTTAATTGCTGAAGATGAGTGGTCTATCACCTTGTATGTTAAGAATATTTTCAATGAAGATGGGGTGACAGGCTTATTGACTGAAGGATATATGGGAACTGATCCTGAAGAAAATTTTTATGGCAATTCATCAAAAGACTATATCAGTCAACCTCGTACAATAGGCATGGCATTTAGGTATTTATTTTAGAGTGAATGGCTCCAAGGACGGAGGCTTTTTATGGTAATAGTAATTAAGTTTACATTGAATGAGTTAAACATCTTGATATGGCGCAAACGACCTTAACAGAAAACAAATTACTCGATATTGCTTGGCACTATATTAACCAACAAAATGTAGAGCAAGCGAAACTGGCTTGTCAAACCTTGCTAGCTCAATATCCGCAGAGTGATGAGGGCTGGTTTGCGCTGAGTTTTTTAGCCTTTCAATTAGGAGATATGAAGCAAGCACTAGCGCATATTAATCAGGCGATAGCTATCGCGTGTCAAAATGAGCGTTGGTTGCTGCATAAGGCTCATATACTTTTAGTGATAAAAGATAAAAAAAGCGCTAAAGCGTTATTAGCTCAAATTAATTTAAATTTATCTAAAGATATTGATTTTTATGCTGAGCTTGCCTTGGTGTTTAATAAATTATCTGATCATAAAAAAGCTGAATATTATTATCAGCAGGCAATTGCTTTGGCTACTCGTATGGCTAAAGCCTATCAAGCACCTCTTTATTTCAATTTAGCGACTATGCAACGCTATTTAGGCAAAATAGCACAAGCAAATGCCAATTTAGATAAAGCCATTGAACTAAATCCTCAAGATAGTGAAGCTTATTTGTTGCGTGCTAATTTGCAAAAGCAAACGGTAGATAATAATCATATTTTACAAATTCAAACGCTGTTAACTAAAAAACAACCACTGCCACCGTTATCGAAAGCGCAACTTTGCTATGCATTAGCTAAAGAATTTGAAGATATAGAACAATTCCAGCAAAGTTTTCACTATTTACAACAAGGGGCAACTATTCGGCGTAATGGTATTAGTTATGATGTAAAAGAAGATATTGCCACCTTAAAAGAGATCATAAAGGTTTTCAACCATACTTGTTTAACACAAACAGTGGAAGGTTGTGATGATGATAGAACGATTTTTATTCTAGGCTTACCCCGAACAGGTTCTACACTAGTAGAACATATTTTGGCTAGTCATTCACAAGTGAATACAGCAGGAGAGTTAAATGATTTTGCCATAGAAATGTTGCGTCAATGTCAAAATATTCAACCATTTCCCCCCAAAAATAAACTTGAAACTGTTTCATTAAGCGCGCGGATAAATTTTAAAGCATTAGGGCAGGCTTATAAGGAACGAACTCAAGAGTATTGTGCTAAAGGACAATATTTCATCGATAAACTCCCGCTAAATTCGCTTTATATTGGTTTGATTCATTTGGCATTACCTAATGCTAAGATCATTTATGTAAAACGTAACCCGCTCGATACGTGTTATGCCATCTATAAACAGTTATTTACGCAAGGTTATCCCTTTTCTTACGATTTAAAAGAGTTGGGAGAATATTTTATTGCTCATTATCATTTAATGGCGCATTGGAAAAAACAACTTGCAGATAAAATTTATGAGATAGATTATGAGCGATTAGTGATTAATCCTGCCGATGAAATAAACAAGCTTTTAGAGTTCTGTAAGCTTGATTGGCAACAATCTTGTGAGTTGTTTTATCAAAATAATAATGCTTCAACAACGGCTAGTGCGAGTCAAGTTCGTCAACCTATTTATCAATCTTCTTTACATAAATGGCGTAATTATCAACAGCAATTGGCACCGTTGCAGCAACAGTTGTTACTTGCAGGTATTCCCTTATGAAAATTATTTTTTTGTTAGTTAATAAAATTAATAAGCACACTAAAATGTGGGCTATTGTCTTAGGTGGTTTATTGTTGTTTGGAGTTTCAGCCTGTAAAAGTAATGATAGTGTTAAATCTCATAATTTAATGGAAACAAATTTATTTTCATCAAAGGCTATAAATAGCCCTGTAAACATGGCGGTATTTTTACCAGAGACAGATCAGCTGATAGAAGATAACTTTTTACAAGGACATATACGATTAACACCTAATGCTAAGCAAAGCTTTATTGCACCAATAAATGTTAAAGCTAAAGATATTGGGCCATTACAAGGTTTATTACCGAATATTGAATTTGATTTTATACAACATAAGCAAACTATTATTCCGTTACAGCGCGGCTTACAGCTCACTCAACATCCTCATTGGGATTATATTGTTGGGCTAGGAAAAATTTGGCCTCAAGAGGAACAAAAAGCCTTGTTCAAAATTGCTATGCCGTTTAGTTTGGTTGAAAAAAATCAGAATTGTGTACACAACGGTGCGCTAACTTTTTTGATTGATTATCAAGGAAAAACATCTAATTTTTACTATCAAATTAGCAGTGAAACTTGTCTTTATTTTAATGCAGATTTTTGGGGAAAGGGACAAGTAAATTATCAAGCTAAGGTTATACCAACCGCTAAAACGGTAATTGAAAATTTTAAAGATGAAATAGCTAACCGTATTAAAACCAAGAATATCAAAGAATTAAAAAATAAATATCATGATATTAATGTAGCGAAATTATCATTAAAAAATATCATTTCGCGCGAAAAAATGACGTTATATGGCGTAGTCGATCAATATCATTATGTGAGTGATTGTCAAACACGTCATGGCTTGTATCCCTTTTGTGATGAGTTGGTTTTACCTTCTTACTCTACAGCAAAATCATTATTTGCGGGTTTAGCTATGCTACGTTTGGCAAAAATATACCCGAATATCTACCATGAAAAGGTTACTGATTGGGTGCCTGCTTGTGATCAACAATCTTGGCAAGAGGTAACTTTAGGACATTTACTTAACATGACATCAGGCCATTACTTATCAAATAAAGATACTGGTGATGAAGATGCTAAACATAGTTTGATATTCTTTAATGCAAAAACACATCAAGAAAAAATTAGATATAGTTGTCGTTACTTACCTAAAAAGCAGCCTGCAGGTGAGCGTTTTATTTATCATACCTCAGATACCTATTTATTAGGGACAGCATTAACTCATTTTATAAAAGCAAAAAAAGGTAAACATGCTGATATTTTTAATGATGTACTTGTTAATGATCTTTGGCCTGTAATAGGTTTCAGCCCCGTTGTTTATAGTACCAGACGTACAATAGATGAATTACAGCAACCTTTTAGTGGTTATGGCTTATTTCTATTGCGTGACGATATTGCCAAATTAAGTCGCTTTTTTAATCAACAATTACTTATGTATTCAACTGCACAAGAAAGTTTATTGGAAGTAAAAAATTTAAAAGAGGCGTTACAGCGACTTGATCATCCATCGGGCGTTAAAACATCTTACGACTTTTTGCGTTACAGTAATGGCTTTTGGGCAAGGAAGGTTAGTGACTTCTTAGGTTGTAAAAAAGAGACATGGTTACCTTTTATGTCAGGTTATGGTGGTATTTCAATTGTGTTACTGCCTGATGGACGCGAATTTTATTATGTTAGCGATAGTGGTAAATTTAGTTGGCGTAGTGCTATTAAAGAACTCCACAAAATTAAAGCTATTTGCGATTAAGCCTTGATGAAAATTAATATAAATGTATATAAAAATAGTTTAACTTTGTGAGGACATCATTATCATTGATAAACACGTTAAAGTAGCGCCACACAGTATGGGCGCACGTATTTTTTTAGCCTTTTTAACTACGGCTGGTATTTTTTATATCAATATTATGCCTGCTGTCATTAATGGTTTAAAAGAGGGCTTACATTTCACTAATCAACAAGCGGGCTTTGTTAGCTCGGCTAATTTATACGGCGCCGCTATTGGGGCTTTATCGGCTATTTTTTTAATTAAATTTATTATCTGGCGATATTGGGCTTATAGCTTATTATGTTTACTTATTATTATTGATTTTTCGAGTGTTTTTATTGAAAAACCTTTAATAATGATATTGGTTAGAGCACTACATGGTCTTGTTGGAGGGCTTTTGGTTGGCATTGGTTTTGCGATAATTTCTAGAACGAAGGAAGCGGATAAAACTTTTGGTTATTTATTACTTATTCAGTGGGGCTTAGGTGGGTTAGGTATTATGTATTTACCCAGTTTAGTTCCGAGTTTTGGTACTAGTGCATTGTTTGCTTCTTTAGTTGCTTTTAGTGCTGTTACTTTATTGATGCTTCCCTTCTTGCCTGACTATATTGTAAGTGATGCTGATAAAGTTAAACATAAAAAAGCGGTAGTGTTACGCACTCCTCTTGTTTTAACCTTATTCGGTATTTTCTTATTTCAAGCGGCTAATATGGGCTTGTTTGCTTATATGATCAGCCTTGGTAAAGCTTCAGGACTTACGGTGGCGTTTATGAGTAAATCATTAGGTATTGCAAGTTGGGTCGCATTAACCGGGGCATTTCTCGTCATTGTTGTTGGCACTAAATTTGGTAGAACACTGCCGTTGTTAATTGCTATTTTTATTACGGCTTTATGTAGTTGGGCATTGCATTATAGCTATATTGAGCAAGTTTATTTGCTCGCAAATATTGTCATAGGCATTACTTGGGCTTTTGTTTTACCCTACCTTTTTGGTATTTGCTCTGAGCTTGATAAGGCTGGTCAAGTAGCAGCTATGGGAGGCTTTGCTTCTAAAATGGGATTAGCTTCTGGGCCTATGGTTGCGGCATTGTTACTCGGAAATGATAATTATGAACAAGTGATTAATATTGCTGTTTTAGTGCTTTTAGTTGGTGCTTTTATGGTACTTAATCCTGCAATGTTACTTGATAAAAGCCGCTCGTAACAATTACTTAGTAATACTTTTACGTTGGCTAAATGTATGTCTAATCAATCATATATATTAATAGCTACTACATTAGTTTTTTTTAATTGATATTTTTTGAAATATATAACGAAAAAGTATAAAAAATAATCGAAATTACTACCTTCTTCGTATATCTAGTGCTAGGATAAAAATTGCTTGATAAACTGTTTTCATTGTATTTGCATGAATTAACCCGCAAAGAATGGAACAGTCGTAGTAAATAAAGCAACTATATTTACTATTTTCTTATGAAGAAAGTCTATCATGTCGATTTTGTCTAATTATATGGACGTCTTTGTTTTGTAGATATTCTTCTTAGATATCAATCGTAGTAAAAACTGATTTAAGTTTTTGTATTGATTTAATATTTGAGGAAAACACTATGCTAAAACCATCCTACTTATTATTGGTAATAACACTATTATTACTAAGCGCTTGTGGCGGTTCATCTACCACGACTGAACCAGAAACAACACCGCCACCAACCACAACGCCACCACCTGCGCCTGAGCCTACCAATACAGAAACAACAGGGGTTATAACCGGTTTTGGTAGTGTTTTTATTAATGGTGTTGAATATGAAACAGATAGTACTGAAGTGACAACCGATGATAGTGCCACTGCCAGTGAAGCTGACTTACAAGTAGGGATGATTGTTTCATTAACGGGTACTGTTAATGATGATGGCACAACAGGAACGGCTTCTGCTATTCATTATGAAGAACAAATTAAAGGGCCTCTTGATAGTATTGATTTAGCTGCCAATACATTAACTGTTTTGGGGCAGGTTGTTGTCTTTGATGATTTAACCAATATTGAAAACTTCATTTTAACTGATTTGATCCCAGGCGATTTTCTTGAAATTAGTGGTTTTTTCAATAGTAATAATGAATTGTATGCAACTAGAATTGAAAAAGATAACCCTGTTGATGAAACACTAAAAATTCAAGGAGTTATTAGCCAGTTAGATACAGCAAACCAACGTTTTTCATTATCTGATATTGTTATAGATTACAGCAATGCTGAGTTTACTAATATTACGGTAGACGGTTTAGCTAATGATCTTGTGGTACGGGTAAAAGGTGATGCTAGTTTATTGGTTGATAATGTCTTTACTGTTAGCAAAGTTAAAGCCATTGTCAGAGAAGACGCACCAGGTGAGGGTGAGTCTATGCACTTAGAAGGTTTAATTACACGTTTAGATTCTACAGAATTTTTTGTGGTAAATGATGTGAATATTGTGGTTGATACAAATACTGAATTTGAATACGGTGATGCTAATTCACTGGCAGTAAATACCTACGTAAAAGTTAAAGGTACGGTCAATACTGAGGGTAACTTGCTTGCCAAAGAAATTCGCATTCAGCAAGCAATGGAAGTAAAAATTGAAGGCTTTGTTCAAACGATTGACCTTGACGCAAATACTGTAACGGTACTTGATGTTATGTTTTACCTTGATGAACAAACGCAAATGAAAGATGACTCAGATGTTGAGAAAAAATACTTTAGCTTAACTGACTTAGCAGTAAATGATTTTATTGAACTGAAAGGCTTTGTTGATGGTGATGGGCGTAATGTTGCTACACAGCTAGAGCGTAAAAATCATGATGCGAGAGCCGATACTGAAATTAAAGGTAAAGTAGAAGAAATTAAGATAGACAGTTTTAGTTTTGTATTATCAGGTATAACAGTTTCAACGACTGA
>WFQC01000004.1 GCA_015487235.1 Alteromonadaceae bacterium | reverse complement strand
ATGCCGATTTTCACCGTGAAGCAGGCGCTATTTTAGCATTAGCATTAACTGGCTCGCCTGAAGAAGCTAAACAACGTATAGGCCTTGGCAGTGATTTTGCGAAAATATCGGCACTATTAACCAAAAAAATGCGAGCTTGGCAAGAGGCCTTATGAAGCAATAGGCTCTTGAGCTTGCTTATTTTTGGCTGCGAAGGTTTTGTTTTCTGCCAGTATTGCTTGAGCTTGCTGGTATAGCCTTGGTTCATTATCTTGAAAGTATTTTACGCGCTTTTGTGCTGGAATATGGTCTTTATTCGCAGCTTTTATTAACCATATAAGGCCTTGTAGGTGATTTTCTTCAACACCTTCTGCTAAAAAATAGGCTCTACCAATAGCGGCCATCGCTTTGATATTATCTAATTCAGCCGCGCGTAAGAAAAGAGCAAAAGCCTTTTCTGTTGCACCTGATTGACGGTGTGTTATGGCTTGCTCAACTATTTCATCGCTTGATAAGGGTTTTGTACTGGTTGTCGTATTTTTTTCTTCAGCGTGTTCAATAACTTCATCATTATTTTCGTTGGTGCTTAGTGTTTTTTCAACAATAGGTGGGCTTTCTTCAGCACTGAGAAAGTCATCAATAGCAAAAATATCTTTGATGTTATGTTGTTTTGATTGTTCTTTTAGCACACATGTCATTACCGCATCGTAACGTGTATTCAGTTGCTCTATGCTTTGCTGCTGTATAGAAAGCTGGCTTTTAAAATAAGCTACTTCATTTTTTAGGTCATCAATAATTTGTTGTGATTGTGCGAGTTGCTGTTGATGCGTTTTTTTAAGATCATCAATATAGTTTTGTTGGGTTTTATCAATTCGCTGTTGTTGTTTTTCTGATTGTTCTTTGAACTTTTCAAGTACGCTTTGAATATTTTGATCGTAATGGTTTTTCATTTTTTCAAACCAACGAAAAACCTGAGCGGGAATTTTTAAACTAGTGCCAGACATTCTTCTTCTCTTATTTCTTTTTTTGGGCTTTTTCCATGCTCTTTAAAGATAGTTATAGCTTGGCGGTAAATCAATTTTCTTTATAAAATTTGTTTAAAAGTATAGTGATGAGAAAACAAATTAAAAATAATTATAAATTTCAATCTATTACATATTTTTTTGTGAGTTTCTTGCTTTATTGAGATCTTTTCATATATTTAAAGTCATGAGCTATTTTTTACGCTAAGTCTTTGAATATTTAAATAACTGTAGAAGGTAAATCAAAGATAAAAAGGTAAATTACCCAGCAAGGAATAACAACATAATGTCAGCATCTGTTATTAAGTTACCGCTTGAGTTGACCATTGCACAAGTGGAACAGCTTAAACAAGAGGTCATGGAAGTCGTTAGTAATAGTACACAAATATCAATTGACGACAGTGAAATTACTCGCATAGACACTACGGGTGTACAACTGATTCTTGCCATAGTTACCCATATTTCATCACTCAATAAAGAACTTACTTGGCAATGTGATGCCGACTGTATTGTTGAAAGCATTAAGCAACTTGGTATTAATGAACCCATTTTAAATCAATATTTAGTTAATTGATAATTAATAAAAAAGGAAGATGTTATGACCAAAATTTTGGTAGTTGATGATTCTAACTCCATTCGAGATATGGTTAATTTTACCCTTAAAAGTGCAGGCTATCAGACCGACGATGCTAAAGATGGTTTAGAAGGGCTAAATAAAGCGAAGGCAAGTGCGTTTGATTTAGTGATCACCGATGTCAATATGCCCAATATGGACGGTATAACCTTATGCCAAGAATTACGTAAATTACCTAACTTTAGATTTACTCCGATCTTAATGCTAACCACAGAAAGTTCGGGTGATATGAAAATGCGTGGTAAAGCAGCTGGGGCAACAGGGTGGTTAGTTAAACCTTTTAACCCTGACAAATTACTTGCTACGATTAAACGTGTGGTTAGGTAAACATTATGAGTGTTGATTTATCTCAATTTATTCCTAGCTTTTTAGAAGAAAGCTTTGAAGGGCTTGAATTGATGGAATCAAGCCTGTTAACCCTAGAAGCGGGTGATAATGAAACGATTCATTCTATATTTCGAGCGGCGCACTCAATTAAAGGAGGAGCAGGTACCTTCGGATTTAATGAGGTTACAGAGTTTACACACCTTGTTGAAACCTTACTTGATGAAATGCGTGATGGGCGTCGTGAAATAAACCAACAAGATATTGAAATACTCCTTGAATCGGTTGACTGTATTCGTTTACTTATTGAGTCTGCAAGAGATGGTGAACCTTGCGAAGATGAAAAAATCGCTAAAACTTCAGCATTACTGACTGAAACCTTAAATGCCACTAAAACAGAGTCACCGTCTGATGAATCACCCGTAAGCACAGAAGATAATGGCGCTGAAAACTTAACTTATTGGAAAATTCAATTTTTACCTGAACATCAATTAGTGCAAACTGGTAATGATCCTTTATTGCTGTTTAATGCTTTAGCCGATTTAGGCGAAGTAACTTTACATGCTAATGCAGATGAACTCCCCCCATTAACTGAAATGCACGCAGAAGAGCTTTACCTTAATTGGCATATTGATCTTGTTTCAACGTGCAGTGAAGATGATATTAAAGAAATTTTTGAGTGGGTTGAAGATGAATGTGAACTTATTATTCACAAGGCAAGCCCGCAAAAACAAGAAGCTACTGAACATACCGCGTCAGTCGCATCAAAGCTAACATCAACAGACACATTGCAAAGTAAAACACCTAGCCAAGCACAGCCAGCACCTGCTAGTCGCTCAAATGATAAAAAATCTACTGCCAAACCTAAAACAGAAGTGGGTTCAATTCGTGTCGGTGTTGATAAAGTTGACAGCCTGATTAATTTGGTTGGAGAGCTTGTTATTACCCAATCTATGTTATCAGAGCTCGGTAGTGACTTTGATATGACTAAGCTTGACAAACTTACTTCAGGGCTAGAGCAGTTATTACAGAATACCAAAGAATTGCAAGAAAGTGTGATGCGTATTCGTATGCTGCCCATTAGTTTTGCTTTTAATCGCTTTCCTCGCTTAATTCATGATTTATCTAAAAAAACAGGTAAGTCTATCGAACTTGTGATCAAAGGAGAACAAACTGAACTTGATAAAACCGTAATGGAACAAATAGGTGATCCTTTAGTGCATTTAGTTCGAAATGCAGCAGATCATGGTATTGAACCAGCTGAAACGCGTCTTGCTGCAGGTAAACCCGAACAAGGAACCATAACATTAGATGCTTACCATCAAGGTGGTAATATTGTTATTGAAATAAGTGATGATGGCGGTGGTATTAATCGCCAAGCTGTTTTAACAAAAGCAATAGAGAAAGGGATTGTTGAACCTAATGCTTCTTTGTCTGATGCACAAGTATTTGATTTATTGTTTGAACCGGGTTTTTCTACTGCCAAAGAAGTCAGTGATATTTCTGGTCGTGGCGTTGGAATGGATGTAGTGAAGCGTAATATTCAAGCTTTAGGGGGGCGCATTCAGGTAGAATCAGAACAAGGAAAGGGCAGTACATTTAAAGTGAATTTACCACTTACCTTAGCCATTTTAGATGGCCAACTTGTTCGCGTAGGAGAAGAGGTTTATATCATTCCGCTTATTGCGATTGTTGAGTCATTACAAGTTGAACCTAAACTCGTAAATCGCGCTTCAGGAGATATGGTGTTATACCGTTTACGTGAAGATAACGTGCCAGTATTACCTGTTTATCAATTATTTAACCTGCCTGCAGATAATACTAATATTAATGAATCTTTGCTGGTTGTTGTTGAAGCTGATGGGCAAAAAGTTGGTTTAATGGTTGATGATCTGTTAGCACAACAACAAGTAGTTATTAAAAGTTTAAAAGACAATTATCAACAAGTTGAAGGCGTTTCAGGCGCAACAATATTAGGCGACGGCTCTGTTGCAATGATCCTTGATATTCAAGGCATGATCAACATTGCTTTGCAAAGAGCACAGCGAGAACAACGAAATATAGAAAAGGTGGCAAGCTAATGAATATTCAAGCTTTGGCACAAGAAATACCTGAACAAGGCGAACAAGCATTTGAAGGAATAGACTTCATTACCGATGGTGAACAATACCTCACCTTTATTTTAGGTAAAGAGCAGTATGGTGTAGATATTTTATGCGTTGAAGAAATACGCAGCTGGGAAAAGCCGACGCGTATTCCTAACTCACCAGATTATGTAAAAGGTGTTATTAACATGCGTGGCATTATTGTGCCAATTATTGATTTAAGGCAAAAGTTTTCTATTGGTAAAACTTATTACGCTGCAACAACCGTTGTTATAGTGCTGACAACCGAACATGAGTTAAAAAAACGCACAATAGGTTTTGTTGTTGATGCTGTTTCTGATGTGCTTAATGCCGAAGAAAATGAAATAAAGCCAGCCCCCGCTTTTGGCGGATGTATTCCTCAACATTACATTGATGGTTTAGTTAATGTTGATGAGAATGTAATTACATTACTTAATGTTCAAGAATTACAAACACTTGAACCTCATCAACTTCTTTCGCAGTAGATGGATACTCATGATGAATGACACTGAACAAGAATATTTAACTTTTATTTTAGACGGTGAAGAATTTGGCGTAGATATTTTATGCGTACAAGAAATACGTGTATGGAGTGCTGTTACAGAGTTACCCAACAAACCTGATTACATTAAAGGCGTTATTAATCTGCGCGGTGTAATTATACCTATTATTGATTTAAGACAGCGCTTTAATAAAGAGCCTCTCGAATATAATGACAAAACCGTTACGATTATTTTGAAAAGCCCAAAAGCAGAAAACCCTATGGTGGTTGGTATTGTGGTTGATGCTGTGTCAGAAGTATATAAGTTTGCCGCTCATAGTATTAGAAAGGCTCCTTCATTTGGTAGCAAAATAGATCATTGTTTTTTGAAAGGCTTAGCGAATGTAGGTAATAAGTTAATTATTTTATTAGATAGTGAGGCTTTTCTTAATCAAGATGAGTTTTACAGCTATTCACCCTCAGAAGAAAATGTAATAGCACACTAGGTATTGATAGCAATTATGGATGTAGCACAATGACCCCAAAACAAATAGCCACAATACAAAAAACATGGCAGCAAATTTTTCCTCAAGGTAGTGAGGTTATTCGGCAATTCTATCTACACTTACAGCACTTAGATCCGAGTTTAGCAACGGTACTAAGCATTGACGAAACCAAACTAAAACAATGTTTTATTGAACTTGAACAGCTAATTAACTGTGTTGATAATTCAGAGCAATTTAATACTCACATTCAGCGCCTTTCAAAAAATTGCCTTGTTTATAGCTTAAGTGAAAAAGATTACAACGTTATTAATAAAGCGTTATTACGCACCTTAGAAACATTTTTACAAGATAGGTTAACACTATCAATTAAAAGAACTTGGTCTGCGTTATATAAACATATTGTTAGTGAAATCACTAACACCATTAATGCCAAACAATCACATTCAACCACCGAAAGAAAAGAGTCAACTATGGATAACAACTTTAGTCAATCAGAAGATTTAGCTATTCGTTTGCAAGGGGCTTTAGATCAGTCTGGCACTGCTTTTATGATGATCGATCGCGATTTTAATATTACTTATGTCAATCAAAGTACCTTGAAGCTGCTAGCCAAACATGAAGAAATTTTCAAACGCTTATACAACGGCTTTAAAGCTGACCATGACAGCCTTATTGGCTCTAACATTGATATGTTTCATCGTAATCCTGCTCATCAGCGAAAGTTATTGAGTGATCCGAGTAATTTACCTTATACCACTGATATTCATATAGAACATCTTATTTTTGAACTAAATGTTACCGCTATAATGAATGCAGAAGGAGAATATATTGGTAACTCATTAGAATGGTCTGATGTTACTGATATTCGGGCTAAGTCAGTTGAAGTAGGGCGTTTAATGTCTGCGGTTAACGGCATGACAACTAATTTAATGATGGCTGATGTTGACGGTAATATTGTTTACGCTAACCCGGCGGTAAAAGCCATGTTGCTTCGTCGAGAGCAACAAATACAAAAATCATTACCTAACTTTAGCGTTGAGGCTATGGTGGGTAGTAATTTTGATAGCTTTCATCGTAATCCTAAACATCAACAAAATTTGTTAGGTAACCCTGAAAATTTACCCTATCAAACAGAAATTACCATTGCGGGGTTAATTTTTAAACTTACAGCCATTGCCTTAATGGATGACAATAATAATCATGTCGGAACCGCTGTACAGTGGGAAGACTTAACCGAAGAAAAAGATGCAGAAAACCAAGTAAAAGCGCTGATCAGTGCAGCCTCTAATGGTGATTTAGAAAGCCGCATAGATACGTCTACCTATCAAGGGT
>WFQC01000003.1 GCA_015487235.1 Alteromonadaceae bacterium | reverse complement strand
TTTTGCTAAATTAAATACGGAGCAAGAACAAATGCTAGCGGGGCAATTTAATATTCGCAGTATTCCAACCATTGCGATCTTTTATCAAGGAAAAGAAATTGCCCGCCAAGCAGGTGCGATGCAAGAAAGTGCTATTATTCAATGGGTAAACAGTATTACTAGCCAACTTTAAATAACTCAAAACAATCTACTATCTCTTATGGTAGTAGATTGTTTCAACTACGCTTATCAATAAATGCTACAATAAGACTTTAATTTTTACTCCACATTTATCGGTTTATTCATGCAATCATTTTCAATAGATACGATAAGTTGATGAGTACCCATAGCGACTCAATCATAATGAGTTCTACAATTACAGGTTTTATATCGTGCAATCTATTGATTTTTCGTCTCTTAATTTACACTCTGCTTTAGTTGATAACTTATCAACGCTTGGTTATCAGCACATGACAGCCATTCAGGCACAAAGCTTACCCGCCATTATCAATAATAAAGATGTTATTGCACAAGCTAAAACAGGATCAGGCAAAACAGCTGCATTTGCTTTAGGGTTATTAAACAAACTTGAGGTAAAACGTTTTCGTGTTCAGTCATTAGTATTATGCCCTACACGAGAGCTTGCCGATCAAGTTGCAAAAGAAATTCGCAAACTTGCGCGCGCCATTCATAATATTAAAGTACTAACCTTATGTGGCGGTACACCAATGGGGCCGCAAATAGGTTCGCTAGAGCATGGTGCGCATATAATTGTAGGTACGCCAGGACGCATTGAAGATCATCTAAGAAAACAACGTTTAAGTCTTGATAATTTAACTACACTAGTACTCGATGAAGCCGATCGCATGCTCGAAATGGGCTTTCAGGAGGCTCTCGACTTAATTTTTTCGCTTGCCCCTAACGCGAAACAAACATTATTATTTAGCGCGACTTTTCCACCTAAAATAGAACAATTAGCCGAAAAGTTTATGCTTGCGCCACTAAAAGTAACCGCTACAGAACATCATGACAATAAAAGCATTCGCCAACACTTTTATCACGTTGAAGATAACAATGAGCGTTTAAATGCAACAAAACGGTTATTACAAGCCTATCAACCACAATCATGTGTTATTTTTTGCAATACCAAAGCTGAGTGCCAAGAGGTTGCCAATCAACTTTCTCAAGCAGGTTATAGTGCGTTAGCATTGCATGGTGATTTAGAGCAAAAAGATCGTGACCAAACCTTAGTACGCTTTGCCAATAAAAGCATAACTATTTTAGTTGCCACCGATGTTGCCGCCAGAGGTTTAGATATTGATAACCTTGATGCTGTTATTAACTACCATATTGCCTACGACCCTGAAATTCACCTACATAGAATTGGACGCACAGGTCGTGCAGGGGCAAAAGGCATAGCATTGTCTCTTATTAGTCACAAAGAGGCTCATAAAATTATGCGCTTAGAAGAGTACCTAAAGCAAGATATCGAAACAGAAACCTTACCGAGCAGCGAAGTGCTAAGCAAGCCAATCACCCAACCTAAAATGGTTACACTACAAATAGACGGTGGTAAAAAACAAAAATTACGTCCTACAGATATTTTAGGGGCTTTAACAGCCAAAAGTGCATCAACAGAGACTATTCAAGGTGCACAAGTGGGGAAAATACAACTTTTTTCAACTCGTTCTTATGTGGCCATTGACAGTAAAGTCGCAAATATAGCGTTAAAGAAAATAGCTGAAGGAAAAATGAAAGGTCGTAACTTTCGGGTCAGAAAACTACGCTAAAAAGCCCAATAATATCTGAGAGTATAAAAAAGCTCAGCCAAATGCTTAATGCTGAGCTTTTCATGAAATAAACGCCTTAAATTATCTCAAAGGTTAACCTTACAGAGATAAATAATTAAACACGTTCAAATACAGTGGCAATACCTTGGCCTAAACCAATACACATGGTTGCTAAACCAATGTTCACATCTTGACCTTCCATTAGGTTGATCAAGGTACCTGAAATACGTGTACCAGAACAGCCTAGCGGGTGACCTAATGCAATGGCACCACCATTGAGGTTGATCATATCGTCCATTTTATCCATTAAACCGAGTACTTTAATACACGATAAAGCTTGTGCTGCAAAGGCTTCGTTAAATTCAGCTAATTCAATATCATCTAACGTTAAGCCAGCATTCTTCAATGCTTTTTGTGTAGCAGGTACTGGGCCGTAACCCATAATAGCTGCATCACAACCTGAAACACCCATACCTCGAACTTTAGCACGTGGTGTTAAGCCCATTGCTTTGGCTTTTTCTGCTGACATAATTAACATTGCCGATGCACCATCAGATAACGCTGATGATGTTCCTGCCGTAACGGTACCATTAGCAGGGTCAAACACTGGACGTAACGTAGACAAGGTTTCTACTGTAGTATCAGGGCGTACAACTTCATCATGTTTGATCAACGACAAGGCACCCATCGCATCATGGCCTTGTGTGGCCACAATTTCATTATCCCAACGACCTTCTTGCATGGCTTGATAAGCACGTTGATGTGAACGCGCACCAAAAGCGTCTTGCATTTCACGTGTAATGCCATTTTGCTTACCTAGCAATTCAGCCGTTAAGCCCATATTACCAGAGGCTCTAGCAATGTGATGGCTTAAACGTGGGTCAAAATCAATATCATACATCATAGGTACATGACCCATGTGTTCAACACCGCCCACAAGATAAACATCACCTAAACCTGCCATAATATTAGTAGTTGCATCATGAATTGCTTGCATTGATGAACCACATAAACGGTTAACCGTTACCGCACTAACTGATTTTGGAATATCTGTTAATAATTGAGCATTGCGGGCAATGTTAAAACCTTGCTCTTTGGTTTGTTTAACACAACCCCAAATAATGTCATCAATTGCACTTGGATCTAGGTTAGGGTTGCGCACTAAAATTTGTTGCATTAAATGGGCTGATAACTCTTCAGCACGGGTATTACGAAAAACACCAGCCTTAGAGCGACCCATTGGGGTACGAATACAATCGACTATTACGACTTCTTTCATTATCTTCTCCTCGGCTTAAGCTTGTTTTACGTTTGTAGAAAAATAAGATTTACCTGATTTAGCCATTTCACGTAAGCCATCAGTTACCTGATAAATTTCACCTAAATGCGCGTATTTATCAGCCATTTCAATGAATTTATCTAAACCTAATGTTTCTAAATAACGAATTGGACCACCTCTAAACGGAGGGAAGCCTAAACCATAAATTAAGCCCATATCAGCTTCTTGTGCACTCGCAACCACACCTTCTTCTAAACAGCGAATAACTTCGTTGACAAGAGGGATCATTAAGCGAGCAATAATTTCATCACTGCTAAAGTCTTTTTGTTCACTACTGTGAGCAGAAATTAACTCTAAGGCACGTTCAGCAGGGGTTTTTACAGGACGACCACGCTTATCTTTACCATGATCATAAAAACCTTTACCGTTTTTCTGACCTAAACGTTGGTCTTTATAAAGCGCACTGACAGGATCATTCTCGATTTTCTTCATACGGGTTGGGAAGCCAGCCGACATCACATCGGTACAATGATCAGCAGTATCAATACCAACAACATCAAGTAAGTAAGCAGGACCCATTGGCCAACCAAATTGTTTCTCCATTACTTTGTCAATGGCAACAAAATCAGCACCTTCGAGTACTAATTGGCTAAAGCCTGCAAAATAAGGGAATAAAACGCGGTTTACATAAAAGCCTGGGCAATCATTAACTACAATCGGTGATTTACCCATTTTAGCCGCATAGGCAACGACAGCTGCAACTGTTTCATCAGAGGTATCTTTACCACGAATCACTTCAACCAATGGCATTTTATGCACAGGATTGAAGAAATGCATACCACAGAAATTTTGCGGACGTTTTACACTTTGCGCTAATAAATCTATCGAGATGGTTGAGGTGTTTGACGTTAAAATAGCATCTTCGCTGATCACGTTTTCAACTTCCGCCAGTACCATACCTTTAACTTTTGGATTTTCAACAACGGCTTCAACAACAATATCGACATTTTTTAAGTTGTCATAGCTTAGTGTTGGCGTAATAGCATTAAGTACTTTGGCCATTTTTTTCGCATTCATACGACCGCGTTCAACCTGCTTAGTTAAAATATCAGCGGCAGTACTTAAACCTAACTCAAGAGCTTGGTCGTTAATGTCTTTCATGACAATTGGCGTGCCTTTATAGGCTGATTGATAGGCGATACCACCACCCATAATGCCAGCACCTAACACAGCGGCTTTATTAACTGCTTTTGTCGCTTGTTTAGCCGCTTTTTTTGCTTTACTTTTGATGACTTGATCAGCCATAAATAAGCCTGTTTGTGCCGTAGCTGCATCAGTTTTTGCAAGCTTAGCAAAACCTTTATTTTCTAATGCCATAGCGCCAGCACGATCTAACCCCGCAGCCGCTTCAATGGTATTTACCATCACCATAGGTGCAGGATAATGCTTGCCTGCTTTTGCGGCAATCATACCTTTGGCTGTTGAAAAAGCCATAATTGCTTCAACTTGGCTCAATTTTAACGGCTCAAGCTTAGGTTGACGTTTTGCTTTCCAATCTAAATCGCCCGCTATTGCTTGTTTTAAAATGCTTATGGCTGCGTCACGAAGGTTTTCAGGCTCAACAACCGCATCTACAGCACCAACCGCTAGTGCTTGTTCGGCCTTATGATTTTTACCTGTAGACATCCATTCAACAGCATTATCAGCACCGATCACACGAGGTAAACGCACGGTGCCACCAAAACCAGGCATTAAACCGAGTTTAACTTCAGGTAAGCCAATTACAGCTGTTGTATCTGCAATACGATAATCGCACGCAAGGATCATTTCACAACCGCCACCTAATGCAAAACCATTTACTGCAGCAATAGTGGGCAATTGAATATCTTCAAAGGCATCAAAAATATCCGTTGCATTTTTGATCCAAGGAATTAAATCTTCTTCAGGTTGTTTAAATGTTTCTTCAAATTCGGTAATATCAGCACCGACAATAAATGCTGACTTGCCTGACGTTACCATAACGGCTTTAGCTTCTGCGCAATGGTTAATCGCTTCAATAGCTGCGCGAAACTCGACAAATGTTTGTTGATCAAATTTATTTACTGAACCTTCAGCATCGTATTTAAACTCTACAATGCCATCGTCCAATAGTTGGGCAGAAAGGCTCTTGCCTTGATATATCATGCCGACTCTCCTTCACTGTGTTCTGGTGTCGATTGATGGGGAATATTTAGCCAAAACAAGATTATTTTCACTAAATTTCGTAACTGCATAACCCTTAACTTAATACTGGTTACCTAATAATAGACTACTGAGTTTGCCTTGAAAGAAAAAGGATTGCAAATTTTTTTAAACGCACGTTTGAATTGTTTGTTTGAAAATATGATATAACGCAAAAAAACGCGAGATAAACCGCCTTTTTTGCGTTATTTTTACATTGAATAAGCTTATTCTGAAAAAACTGACTGCAATGGTGGAACAACCTGCTTTTTACGACTAAGCACACCATCTAGCCATGCTTTGTTATCAAGCGTTTTTACTCCAAAAGCTTTTTCGGCTAACGACTCATCATCGCTAATGATTAATAATTCTGAGCCTTCTTTCATTATATCGGTAAGTAATAATAAAATACTATGGCGCTGCCCTTCAGCCTTTAATTGCGCTAAGTCAGTCAATAAATCAGCTTTAATGTCATCAAAAACACTTAAATCGACAACTTCTAGCTGACCAATACCAACCTTATGACCATTCATATTAAAGTCTTTAAAGTCGCGTAAAATAAGATCTCTAACAGGCGTTCCTTCCACTGCAGATTTTACTAAAAACATCTCCATACCGAGTGCTTTATAGTCATCAATACCAGCAATTTCAGCAAGTGCTTCAACACATTTTATATCAGCCGTAGTACAAGTTGGTGATTTGAAAATAACCGTATCACTTAAAATGGCACACAGCATAATACCCGCAATATTTTTGGGGATCGCTACTTGATGAAAATCATACATCATTTTAATAATGGTATTGCTACAGCCTACTGGACGGATCCAACATTCAAGCGGTGTTGAGGTGGTTAAATCACCGAGTTTATGGTGATCTATAATACCCAAAATAGTAGCTTGATCGATATCATCAGGTGCAAGAGCAATATCTGAATGATCAACAATATACACGCCATCACCCGCATAACTTGTTTTTAATAATGGCGCTTCAAAACCAAATTTATCAAGAATAAACTGAGTTTCGGGTGAAAGTTCACCTAAACGAGCAGGAATAACCTCTTCACCTATTTGATTTTTTAAGTATGCAAGTGCGATTGCACCGCAGATCGAGTCTGAATCAGGGATTTTATGCCCTACTACATAATTTGCCATTTCAATTATCTCCTAAAATTTTGCCCGCATTTTAGCAAAATTTCACTCTATTGGCATATTTATGTGTACAATATGGACTATTTTTCAGCCTGTATTTCGTTTTATGCGTTTAACTAATCAATATAATAAGCCCGAATTTTTATTACTTACCATGACTTTTATCATGCCTTTGGTTTTTTCGGTATGGATGGTTTTACTGAATAACTTTGTGATTGAGAAAGCCGCCTTTACAGGCAAAGAAATTGGTATTTTACAGAGTTTACGTGAAATTCCTGGATTTTTAGCTTTTACCGCCATTTATGTTTTATTATTTATCAAAGAACAAAGTTTTGCCCTATTATCACTAGCACTCACCTGTCTTGGTGTGGCTTTAACGGGCTTTTTTCCAACAGCTCTAGGCTTATATCTCACCACAGTTTTAATGTCAGTTGGCTTTCATTACTACGAAACCATGAGCCAATCGCTCACCTTACAATGGGTTGATAAAAAAACAACACCTCATTTTTTAGGACGTATGTTGTCTGTTAAGTCAGTTGCTTCATTATTGGCTTTTGCATCAATTTGGTTATTAATGGACAAACTAAGCTGGTCTTATGAGGAAACTTACCTTTTCTTTGGCGTGCTAGGCTTAATATTAACCCTTGTTATTGCATTGCTTTTTAAGCAATTTCCGGCACCTATTGAACAAACTAAAAAATTAGTATTACGAAAAAAATACTGGTTATTTTATGCACTCACCTTTTTTAGCGGCGCAAGACGACAAATTTTTGTGGTTTTTGCAGGCTTTTTAATGGTCGAAAAATTTGACTATAGTGTTGCAGATATCAGTGCTTTATTTTTGATAAATTATATCTTTAATTGGTTGTTTGCCGCCAAAATAGGTAAATTAATTGGCATTGTTGGCGAGCGTATTATGTTACGTATTGAGTATGTTGGCCTAATACTGTTATTTATTGCGTATGGCTTGGTCGATAATGGCCATTTAGCCGCTATATTATACGTAGTTGACCATTTGCTGTTTGCATTAGCCATCGCCATTAAAACCTATTTTCAAAAAATTGCTCAGCCCGAAGATATTGCGGCAAGCGCAGGGGTTAGTTTTTCAATTAACCATATTGCCGCTGTTGTTATTCCTGCTTTACTGGGCATGGTTTGGATTATTAATTCGTCGTGGGTATTTTATATTGGCGCAGGTTTTGCCGCATGCTCTTTAATTTTGGCGGGGTTTGTACCTAAAAAAAGTGTTTTAACTCACCTTAATGCTAGCAAATATTAATCTGAATTATGGGTTTTTAAGTATTGTACAAACTCATCTGCTGGCATAGGTTTGGCGTAGAAAAACCCTTGTACATCATCACAGCCTTGCGCTTTTAAATGAACTTGTTGTGATTCTTCTTCGATACCCTCGGCAATCACATTCAGTTGCATTTGTTTGCCTAAGTTAATAATAGTATTAGCAATAACGGCTTGGCCTGGCTTAGCAATATTGGTGACAAAAGCACGATCAACTTTTAAGCGATCAAGTGGCAACTGCTGTAAATAACTTAACGATGAGTAACCAGTACCAAAATCATCTAAAGCGATGCGTAAACCTTCTTGCTTCAGTTTAACAAGCGCATCAATAACGATTTGAGGGTCATCCATCAAAATATTTTCGGTGATCTCTAACTCTAACTTTTGTGGTTTAACCTTATGTTGCTTCACTTTATCAATAATACTTTGTACAAAGTTACCACGTCTAAATTGAGGAATAGAAACGTTAACGGAAATAGCCACTTCATTAAAACCTTGTTGTTCTAATGATTTTATTTGCAAACAAGCTTGTTCAATAACCCAATCACCAATTTCAACAATTAAACCCGAATATTCAGCCAGCGGAATAAATACCGCAGGAGAGATAAAGTTACCTTCGGCCGTTCGCCATCGTAATAAAGCTTCGGCGCCAATCACTTTTCCAGACGCTAAATTAAGCTGAGGCTGATACCAAAGTTCTAAACGATTATCAGCAAAGTCTGTACGTAACTGGCGGATCATGCCTAAACGCCAAAGTGTTTTGTCTTCCATTTCTTGTTCATAATAAACAACATGGTTTTGGCGATCTTTCTTAGCAAGGTTAAGTGCTATATTAATTTGGTTTAACACCTTTTTCCCTTCGGCTCCTGCTTCTTGTTTTGTACAAAACCCAAAACAGGCACTCAAAGGCAGGTGTTGCTCTCCTGCTTCAAACGGAAAATCAAATAAAGTAATCAAGTTTTCAGGGTTTACAAAATCAGCCGAGCCAATTAAACCAAAAACATCAGCACCAATGCGAGTAACTTGTACACTATCACCAATTGTTTTTAAACGTTTTGATACCGCTATCAGTAATTGATTACCAATATCTTGACCTAAACCATCATTGATATCACTAAAGTGGTTAATATCCACTAGGGCAGCAACTAAATTATTGTCTTTTGAGCGTGAAAATTTATCCAGTAATTGTAAAAAGGCAAGGCGATTGGGTAAGTCAGTTAGAATATCTTTATAGGCTGCATCTCTTAGTTTATGAAACAAATGAACGTTTTCATAACCGACCGCCACATTGGCAAGAAAAACTTCTACGAGCTGCTTGGTGATTTCAGACAGCGGCTCAGCTAGTTCCATATAAACAATGGCGCGATAACTACCATTAGCCAAATATAAAGTAATATTATCGCCTGATAAATCATGGCTTTTTCGTGCATAACAATTATTAATCATTTGAGTTGCGGTTTCATTTTTCAATGTCGCTACTTTTTGATCAACTAAGATGGCAGAAAGGCCGGTTTGCCCCAGAATATAAAAGCTTAAATCATCAACATCGGTCAAAATTCCTTGACCTCGCGCACAAAATACACTGGTATTTACATTACCAATAAGGTGATTTAATTGCTCTAAAACACCCGCAGCATAGCCATGTACCGTTTGCTTTTCTAACAGTTCTGAAGAGGCTGAAATTATTTTTTCTAAGCCATGACGACTTTTATTAACGGTTTCTATTTGTTGGTAAGAACGAATTGCGGCATAAACAGTGGTAACAAGTTTTCGGCGGGTTAATTCTGTTTTCGTTTTATAGTCATTAATGTCGTAGTCTTTAATGACACTTTCTTCTGGCGCATAACCAGGCTGACCAGTACGCAAAACAATACGAATATCTTGGCGTTTTAATTCTTCACGAATATATTTGACAACTTTCAGACCCGCATCATCGGTTTCCATTACCACATCAAGTAAAACCACCACAATATCTTGATGCTGTGCGATAATTTTACAAGCGTCTGCGCCTGAGTAGGCATGTAAATACTCTAAATTTCGTCCTAGCACCGTTAAATCAGACAAGGCTAATTGGGTAACCGAATGAATTTCAGGGTCATCATCAACGATTAAAATTTTCCATGTACCTACGCTAGCATCATCAAGAATTTCATCCTCATCGCTATCGTCGATAAATAAAAAATCATCATTAGAATTTTCGGAAACCTGCATACCGTCCTCTATATATGCCTATAAAACTTAAATCTTACCAACCTCGCTTACAGGCAAAAACTATAAACCGAAACTAAACCGAATTAAGTCAATCATTCAACTACATAATAAAAGTCAACTCAATATTATTCAACTTAATCTAGAGAATAATAACGATTATTTATTTGTTTAGTACTAAATTCAATTATAGCAGGCATCTACCCTCATTAAACAAAATAAATTTCTAGGTTTGTTATTTATCTTAGCAAAACATTGAAGTACGATTATTAATCAAGTACATTAGTTAACATATTTTCAACATTTAGGGAAATGTCAGATGGCACCGTTAAAAAAAGTGACTATTTCTACGCATGCTACACAAAATAATACTCAAGCACATCATGTAGATATTCACCGAACAAATAATAAAACAACCGTTAATGATGCTTCAACACAAAGACAATTAATCAACCTTGCAAAGCAATTTGCCTTAGAAGGAGGGTTATTACCTAAAGAACGACAGTTACCAATTGTTGAGAGAATAGAGTTATATCAACAAGCTACAGATATTCGCCGCCAAGAAAATCTTGAGGCAATTATTCAATTAGCAATGGAATTTAGCTCTGACGATGAGGTGTCAAGTAAAGCAGAGGCCGACTGGTTTAGCTATTTTATTTCTTTTGCTGAAAATGTAAGTAACCCTGTTATGCAAGGATTGTGGGCAAAAATTTTGGTTGGAGAAATAGCTCGTCCAGGGTCTTATTCGTGCAAAACACTGGAAATTTTTAAAAATATGAGTGTTAACGATGCAAAATTACTTGCTAAACTTTGCTCATTAGCGGTTAAAGATAAAAATAGTAATAATAGACGACTGATTTCAAGCGTTTATCAAAAACCCAGTTTACTTTCTTTGTTAACAGGTAAAAAAGCTTATCGAATTGATTTTTCAGAATATGGGCTAAATTACAGTGATTTACTCGCGTTAGCAGAAAATAATATTATTTTTCTACAAGAAGCTGAAACACGCTCTATTGCTAAAAATGATGCTTATCAGTTTGTGTACAATGGCACCCCTCTTACGCTAGGGTATAAAAGTAAAGAAGTTACATTAACTTTCTATAAATTTACCGCTGTGGGTAATGAATTAGCGCAATTAATAAAAGACAGCCCAGTGAAAAACTTTTTACATCATTTAAAACATCAGCTAGGTCGTCTTTATAAAGTGAGCTAATGTAGCAGATAGGCATTATTCTCAGTAAATCAATACAGAAAAACCTCATAAAATGAGGTTTTTCATGGAATTAGACTATAAAAAGCAGTTAGGTAGTAGTTATTCGATATTAGCTATCTGCTCACGCATTTGTTCAATTAGCACTTTAAGTTCAACCGCGCTTTGAGTAACTTCGGCATTAATTGATTTAGAACCTAAGGTATTGGCTTCACGATTAAATTCTTGC
>WFQC01000002.1 GCA_015487235.1 Alteromonadaceae bacterium | reverse complement strand
TGGCTATCGGTATGGGCGATAACACGACCTCGTTGATCAACTTTTACGCCCATATCAAGCATCCACTGTGGCGGGCTTGGTAAAAAGCCAAAAGCGATAACAACTGCATCGGCAGGCATAATAAATTCAGAGTCGGCAATAACCTCGGGGCTACGACGACCATTTTTATCAGGCTTACCCAAGGCAGTTTTTACAAATTTAACGCCAGTAACATGATTTTTTTTATTAACAACAATGTCGAGAGGTTGTACATTAAAGGCAAAATTTACGCCTTCTTCTTTAGCATTTTTAACTTCACGAGGAGAGCCAGGCATATTGGCTTCATCACGACGATATGCACAGGTTACGGTAGCCGCTTCTTGCCTAATTGACGAGCGCACACAGTCCATTGCGGTATCACCGCCACCTAACACGATTACTTTTTTACCTTTAAAGTTTACATAAGGTTTAGCATTCTCGCTTATGCCCATCAGTTTTTGTGTATTACCAATAAGAAAATCTAAGGCATTATAAACCCCTTGTGCGTTTTCGTGTTCAAAGCCCGCAGTCATACTGGTGTATGTACCTAAGGCTAAAAATACCGCATCGTATTGTTCACTAAGCTCGTCAAAGCTTATGTCTTTACCTATTTCAGTATTTAAATGAAATTTTATGCCCATGCCTTCAAATATTTTACGACGACGAGCGATCACTGCTTTTTCTAATTTAAATGAAGGAATACCAAACGTAAGCAAACCACCAATTTCGGCATGTTTATCGTAAACCTCGGCTTGTATTCCATGACGAGTAAGTACATCGGCACAAGCTAACCCCGCTGGCCCTGCACCAACAATAGCTACTTTTTTATCCGTTTTTATCACATGCGATAAATCAGGTGTCCAGCCTTGTGCAAAGGCGGTATCGGTTATGTATTTTTCAATATTGCCAATGGTTACCGCACCAAATTCATCATTTAACGTACAAGCTGATTCACATAATCTGTCTTGAGGACACACGCGACCACACATTTCGGGCAGGCTATTGGTTTGATGGCAAAGCTCTGCAGCTTGAAATATTTTCCCTTCTGCGACCAGTTCTAGCCATTGAGGAATATAGTTATGAACGGGGCATTTCCATTCACAATAAGGATTACCACAGTCAAGACAGCGATCTGCTTGTCCTGCACTTTGTACCTTGCTCAATGGTTGATATATTTCAACAAAATTGATTTTACGCTCATCAATAGGCTTTTTAGGTGGATCGATACGTTCAACGTCGATAAATTGATAGATATTCTTGCTCATCTTTTTTCCTCTATCTTATTATTGCGCTTGAACACGTAGTTCAGCTGATGAACGACTATGATGACCTAACAAGGTTTTTACATCGGTAGCCTTGGGTTTAACTAGCTTAAAAAGCGGTGCAAAGTGATCAAAGTTTTGCAAAATTTCTTGCGCGCGAGGGCTATTGGTTTCCGTAAAATGTTGGCTAATAATACCGCGTAAATGTTCTTGATGAATCACTAAGTCTTCAATAGCTATGGCTTCTATTGAATCTGTATTTAAACGACGTTCAATATCATTTATCTCATCAAGTACATAGGCAAAACCTCCAGTCATGCCGGCGCCAAAATTCACACCCGTTTGCCCTAAAATTGTCACAATGCCACCAGTCATGTATTCACAAGCATGATCGCCAGTACCTTCAATAACAGCGTGACAACCAGAATTACGTACGGCAAAACGCTCACCGGCACGGCCACAACCAAATAATTTGCCACCGGTTGCGCCATATAAGCAGGTATTACCCATGATCATGGTTCGATGGCTTTGATAAGCAACCCCTTTGGGTGGTTTTATAACGAGTTTACCGCCTGCCATACCTTTACCAACATAATCGTTAGCATCACCAGTTAAGATCATCTCTAAACCACCGGCGTTCCACACACCAAAACTTTGTCCAGCAGTGCCAGATAAATGAATAATAATAGGATCGCCTGCCATGCCGTTGTTACCATGTAAGCGTGCTATTTCGCCTGAAATACTAGCCCCAACAGAACGATCTGTATTTTGAATACTAAAACGGAATTCACCACCACTACGGTGAGCGATAGCATCGGCTGTTGCTGTAACGAGATTTTTATTTAATTGCCCCTGGTCAAAAGGCGTATTGGCTTCTGTCTGATATAAAGCAGTATTTTTACCTGCAACCACAGGAGCAATAATTGGCGATAAATCAAGTCGTTGCTGTTTGGCTGTAATACCCTTTAACGGAACCAGCAAATCTGTTCTACCAATAAGCTCATTTAAACTAGCGACGCCCAATTTCGCCATAATTTCGCGTACATCGTGAGCGATAAATTTAAAATAATTCATCACTTGTTCAGGCAAACCTTTAAAGTATTTCTCACGTAATACATCATCTTGGGTGGCAACACCTGTTGCGCAATTATTTAAATGGCAAATACGTAAAAATTTACAGCCTAAAGCAACCATAGGCGCGGTGCCAAAACCAAAGCTTTCAGCACCTAGAATAGCTGCTTTGACAATATCGACTCCTGTTTTTAAGCCGCCATCAACTTGTAGACGTACTTTATGACGTAAGCCGTTGGCTACAAGAGATTGATGTGCTTCTGCTAAGCCTAGCTCCCACGGACAACCCGCATGTTTTACTGACGTTAGTGGGCTTGCGCCAGTACCACCATCATAGCCTGAAATAGTTATAAAGTCGGCATAAGCTTTAGCAACACCAGAGGCTATGGTACCAACACCGGGGCCTGAAACTAATTTAACGGAAATTACCGCTTTAGGGTTGATTTGTTTAAGGTCAAAAATAAGCTGGGCTAAGTCTTCAATCGAATAAATATCGTGATGAGGAGGGGGAGAAATTAAGGTAACGCCAGGTACAGAAAAGCGTAGTTTGGCAATTAATGGTGTAACTTTATCACCCGGTAATTGACCACCTTCACCTGGTTTTGCGCCTTGCGCTACTTTTATTTGTAATACATCAGCATTCACTAAATAATGGGGGGTTACGCCAAAACGTCCAGAAGCAATTTGCTTGATCCGTGAGTTTTTAACCGTGCCATAGCGGCGTTCATCTTCACCACCTTCACCTGAATTAGAAAAGCCGCCTAAACGATTCATGGCAATAGCTAAGGATTCATGCGCTTCAGGGCTTAATGCACCAATCGACATCGCAGCACTGTCAAAGCGTTTATAAAGTTCGGTTTCAGACTCAACTTTTGCAAGCTCAATGGCTTGTGTATCGTTTTTAAAACCAATTAAATCACGCAATGTGGCAACAGGGCGATTGTTCACTTCATCGGCAAACTGTTTGTAATTATCATAGTTACCCGTTTGTACTGCACGTTGTAAATGTTTGACAACATCAGGATTAAACGCATGATATTCACCACCATGTACATATTTTAATAAGCCACCATGATTAATTTTTTGATGGGGTAAAAATGCACGGCGTGCCAAGTTAATATTGTCTTGTTCAATATCACTGAAATTTGCGCCTTGAATACGGCTAGGAAGATCTGAAAAACAAAGCTCAATAACCTCTTGGTGTATGCCTATAATTTCAAATAAACCAGCACAACGATAACTGGCAATAGTTGAAATACCCATTTTAGAAAGAATTTTTAGTAAGCCCTTATTAATACCATTACGATAATTTTCAACAGCTTGGCGAGGTGTTAATGCTATTTGCCCAGAGCTGACTAGTTGTTCAATGGTTTCATAAGCCATATAAGGGTAGATGGCTGTAGCCCCTAAACCAAGCAAGACCGCAAATTGGTGTGAATCGCGAGCTGAGGCTGTTTCTACTACAATGTTAGAATCACAACGCAGTTGTTTTTCGACTAAGCGTTTTTGTACAGCGCCAACAGCCATTGGCGCTGGAATAGGTAATAATCCAGGATGAATTTGTCGATCAGATAAAACTAAAATAACGGTATCTTTGTTGCGTACAAGATCTTCTGCTTCATCACATAGGCGTATTATGGCATTTTTTAAGCCTTCTTCTGGATCATAATTTAAGGTTAGCGTGTCACTGCGATAATGTTCAGGATCTAGTTCTCTGAGTTGTTTCAGCCCTGTGTACATTAAGATTGGTGTACTGAAAGTAATGCGATCTGCATGCCCTGTGGTTTCGTTAAAAACATTTTGCTCTCGACCAATACTGGTTGAAAGTGACATTACATAGCGTTCACGCAAGGGATCAATAGGCGGGTTGGTTACTTGGGCAAATTGTTGGCGAAAGTAATCATAGAGTGTACGAGGCTGGCTTGATAATACCGCCATAGGGGTATCGTCACCCATTGAACCCGTTGCTTCTTGACCATTTTCAGCCAGTGTTTTAATCACCTGCTGAATTTCTTCATAACTATAGTTAAATAATTTATGGTATTGCGCCATTTGTTGATCGGTAAATACGCGCACACCTATTTGATTGGCTTCACACTGAGCAAAAGGAATTAAGCGGCGAATATTTTTATTTAACCAGTCGCGGTAAGGGTGGCGAGATTTTAGATCTTGATCGATAGCATTAGAGTTAAATATTTTACCTGTGTAGGTATCAATGGCTAGCATTTCACCAGGCCCAACACGGCCTTTTTCGATCACTTCATCTTCACCGTAATCCCAAATACCTACTTCAGAGGCTAAGGTGATAAAGCCATCGCGGGTTATTACATAACGGGCAGGACGTAAACCGTTACGATCTAGGTTACAGGCTACATGGCGACCATTAGTCATTACCACGCCTGCTGGGCCATCCCAAGGCTCCATATGAATAGAGTTAAACTCATAAAACGCTTTAATATCGTCATCCATACAGGTGCTATTTTGCCATGCGGGTGGCATTAATAAGCGCATAGCTCGAAATAGATCCATACCTCCAGCTAAAAATAGCTCTAGCATGTTATCTAATGAAGAAGAGTCTGAACCACTTTCGTTAACAAAAGGAGCCGCATCTTGCAGATCTGGTAATAGGGGCGATCTAAATTTATAGGTACGCGCTCTTGCCCATTGGCGGTTACCTCGAATAGTATTAATTTCACCATTATGCGCTAAATAGCGAAAAGGCTGAGCTAAATGCCACTGAGGCGAAGTATTAGTTGAAAAGCGCTGATGAAATACACAAATTGCGCTTTGCATACGAATGTCAGCTAAATCTAAATAAAAGTTAGGTAAATCTACAGGCATCATTAAGCCTTTGTAAATCGTCACAAGGCACGATAGGCTGGCAATATAAAATTTCTCATCGTCTATTTGCTTTTCTGCGCGGCGACGTGCCATATATAAGCGTCGTTCAAGGTCTCGATTACGCCAGCCAGGAGGGGCATCAACAAAAATTTGCTCTATTTGTGGTAAGTTACTGGCAGCTATTTCGCCAAGAATATCAACATTTACGGGTACAGTTCGCCAACCAACAATGGTGAGTGTTTCTCGAGCAAGCTCTTGCTCTAATATTTTTTTACTGTGTGCAGCCAGTACAGGGTCTGTATTTAAAAATACCATGCCAACGGCGTATTTTTTGCCTAATGTCCAATGATTTTCTTCAGCAATAGCACGAAAAAAGCTATCAGGTTTTTGTAGTAGTAATCCGCAGCCATCACCTGTTTTACCATCGGCAGCAATACCACCACGATGTTGCATGCGATCTAAGGCTGATATTGCAGTTTTGATCAGCTTATGACTTGCTTCGCCCTGTTGGTGGGCTATTAAACCAAATCCGCAATTATCTTTTTGCATGTTGGGATCATAAAGCTGCATGGTCTGCATAGTTTTCTCCTAAGTCTTGTTATATATCTTAGTGTAAATTGCAAATAAAGAATGATATTTTGCATAAATATCCTGAAAAGCACTAAGAAGCACACTTTACACTACTGCTTTAATTAAGAAAGGTCAATAAAAATAGAGTCTTTGCTCGTAATTTTGTTACATTATATTGGTGCGGTAGCTGATAAAACAGTGATAATTCATTCACCTTATGCTAAATATTGATGATTTTTATGGGGAGTAACGAGTTTATATTAAAATCTACTTAATTAGACTAAAGTTTTATGTAATTTAATTACATTTTAAGTGTGCGCATAAATATTCATTGTTTGTTATGTTGATGGGGAAGTGCACTGTGTTGAGCAGCGGTTTAATCAAACAGGTGATCACCGACTCTAATCACTTAGCGCTATCTGCAATTAAGCTTGAGTTCTTCAAAAAGTAAAAAGCGAAACCTTGATTAAGTATAAGGTTTCGCTTTCTTGGTGAGTTGTAGCATTGTGGTTAAAGGCTTACTTACCTTTGCGTGATAGCATTAATATTTGAATTAGGGTTGGTAACCACCGATAACACCTTTTGTGGTAACGCTGACAGCATCATGAGCATGTAATGACTCTAAGTGATTTATTTTTAACCAGAAATCATCAAATTCATCTACAGCTAAATTCATTGCGTGCTGTAAACGACGAGCAGCATCTTCACAAAACATAAGATTTTGACCATTTAAACGGGCAAATTCTTGCTCATCTTCACGTTTTACCGCAGCTTGCACGGGTGTTTTTAAGGCCTCTTCAACCAAGTCAACTATTTTAGAAATAGGGAAATCTTGTACTTTATTGTTTAGTTTTACTTTGACTTCAGCGATTGAACGCTGACTGTGTGGTGTTGCTACAATACCGTCAGTGGTACCAAGCCAGTCATGAATGGCGTCAAGATCTACATCATTTTGTTGTGAAAATTGCTCTTTAAAAGCTTTTTGTACTAATTGTCTTGCTAATGCAGCCGAGCAAGGACACGTTGATGAATAAGCGATATTTACGGCAAGCTCTACGGTTAAAACTCCTTTATTTAATCGACCCGTAATGGTTACGGGATATGCTTTCCAACCTAATTTACCGCTAATTAGTGATTTGCGTCGTAAGTGATAATCAAAGGTAAATTGCACTTTAGCATTATCACTTAGATCATGGTGACTACTAATAAAACCATCGAGTAAGGTGACCAAATTATTATAATTGAGTACGTTATTGCTCGAGAGTTCGTCAATAAGTAAATAAAGGCGTGACATGTGAATGCCTTTAGCTTTTGGCTCTTTTAAGTTTACAAAAGCATCGATATGAGCTGAAACCATACGTTCAGGCTCACCTTCTGAGACAACCATAATAGGCATTTCAATGTTACTCATACCTACCCAATCCAGCTTACCTTCAGTTTGAGCTGTTGTATGGTTGGCAATATCAGGCATTGATGTTGGCATTATTACTCCACTTATTAACTAATATAAATGATGCTTGAAGTTACACCGAGTTGATTAAGTTCTTTCCCACTCAGCGAGAATTAAAAGGCTTAGAGGCAAGGCATTGATTGAAGAGATTGTTCCCTTGTCAAAATCAATAACGTAGCATATAAGCCTTTTAAACTCGCCCTTCGGGAGCTTGCTCGATGCCCACTAACTGCGTTAAATTTATTTGATTTAGAATGCTAGATCTAAATAAATTTGCCTTGTTATTGAACATCGAGTATAGCTCTGAGTTGAAAAGAAATTTAATCAAATTGGTATTAATATTCAAATTTAAAGGCGCATATTCTACCTTAAAATTAATTAGAGTCAGTAATTTTATTTTTATTCGGTTATAGCAAGTGTAAACTTGTTTGTAGTCTCTATTTGTTTTTATGTTATGCTTGTCGAAATTTTAGTGGTTTATCAACAGATCGCAGACGCTAATACGCTGAATTGAAATGAGTGTAATGGCATTAATTATAAGGCTTTAATATGGAAAAAAATGATGTGTTAGATTATCCATTGCTTACAGGGTATCTTGATTCACTGGGTAAAGCCACCGTTGAAAAAATGTTGGCATTATACTGTCAGCAAGCAGAAATATATTTACAAGAAATAGCACAAGCAACCGCGGCTGATTTGCAAACAACTTGGCAAGAGCAGTGTCACAAAATGAAAGGCGCAGCAGGAAGTGTTGGTTTAATGCAAGTACATGCGCAACTGGTTAATATGGAAAAATCACAACAGTCAGCACAAGAAAAACTTGATTTAATTGCACAGTTAAGGCAACTAAATCAAGTAGGTATTGCAGAATTTAAACAGTGGTTAGCTTAGTACTACTGTATTGACCCGACAAATCGATAGCCTTCACCATGGATGGTATTAATAAGCTCAGGGCTATTCTCATCAATTTCAAAATGTTTGCGTAAGCGACGAATCGTCACATCAACTGTTCTGTCATTTGAGCGCAAGTCACGCCCTGTCATTTCTTTAATTAATTGTTGGCGCGTAACTATTTGCCCTGCATGCTTAATAAGCAAGCGTAAAGCTCTAAACTCGCCTCGAGGAATTGACATTACTTCACCTGTAGGAGAGGTAAGCTTACGTGCTTGACAGTCAAGAGTCCAGTTATTGAACTTGATCACGTCATCTTCAACTTCATTAGCGCTTTGGTTGATTCTATTAAGAATATTACGCGCTCTAATGGTTAATTCTTGTGGGTTGAAAGGTTTAGTGAGGTAATCATCAGCGCCTATTTCTAAGCCGAGTACCTTATCTATATCACTATCTCGCCCTGTTAAAAATATTAGCCCAAGGTGGCTATTTTTCTTCAGTTCCTTAGCTAAAATTAGACCGTTTTTCCCTGGCAAATTGATATCCATTATCACTAAGTTAATACTATTTTTCTGTAGCTGTTCATCCATGGTTTCGCCATCTACAGCTTCAGATACTTGATAGCCTTCGGCTTCAAACAAACTACGAAGATTAAAGCGAGTTACTTCTTCATCTTCTACTAAAAGGATATGGGGTTTATGCATTGGTTTTTTTTCCGTTGCTAATATTAATACCAATAATTGGTACGGCTAATTTTACATAAAAGTCATTTTATTATAATGACAAAAAATAATAGTGCTATCGAATTTTTTTATTACTTATTCCTTTGTATAAGGGAAATAAATATTAAACACGACGCCTTGGTTTAGTTCACTTTCAAAGGAAATAGTTCCCCCTAATGCTTGAGTCACTAAATTATAGACCAAATGCATACCCAAACCACTACCGCCAGCGCCTCGTTTGGTGGTAATAAACGGATCAAATATTTTAGTTTTTACCTCAGGGCTTATGCCTATGCCATCATCTTTATAATGTATATGTATTTGATTATTAAGATCTATAACTGAAATTGAAATAATACCATGGTCTCTGTTTTCAAAACCGTGAATAAGAGAATTAACAATTAAATTAACGAGTATTTGATTAATAGAGCCGGGTTTACTGATGACCTCTAAATTGTCAGGGCAGTCAACCTCTATTTGATAAGGAGTATTTCTAAACTGTGGTGCAAGCGTTAGAATTACTTCATTGAGTAAATCTTTAAATTTAAAGCGCCGCTGTTCTGCACTTGATTGATCTACAGCAACTTGTTTAAAACTGGTGATTAAATCTGCAGCACGTTTTAAGTTGCGCATAATGATATTTAAATTTTCGCTGCCATCTTCAAGAAAACGTTTGAGCTGGCTTGATTTTAAGGTTTTATTCTCAAAAGCTTGCTTTATTTCTGTTAGCTTATCATAAAGTAAACTTGAGGCAGTTACGCCTAAACCAATAGGCGTGTTAACTTCATGAGCAACGCCTGCAACCATATCACCCAAAGAAGCCATTTTTTCACTTTCAACGAGTTGCCCTTGATATTGGTGCAAGGTTTCAAGTGTTGAAAGTAACTCTTGGTTTGATTCGCGTAAGGCTTCAGTTCTTTGATTGACTTTGTCTTCTAATTCTTTATTTAACTGAATAAATTGTTGTTCTGTTTCTATTTGTTTAGCGATATGCTTTTCTGTTCGACTCAGCATTATATTGATATTTTGCGCTAAAATATCGAGTTCTCGATAGGGCATAGGATCACACCGCAAAGAAAAATCTTTACTGTATGATATTTGTTGAATGTTGTGGGTTAACTCAATAATAGGTGCGGTTATTGATTTTTGTAATCGTGCTACTAAGGCAAATATTAGTAACAAAACAATGACAGCAATGATCAAAATAATAATGCTTATTTTAGTTATTTTTTGATTAAGCGCACTTAAATCAAATTGAACATATAAGTAGCCAACGAGTTCATTATCATTTTTAATCGGGTAGCTAAATTCGAAGTTATTTTCAGTATATTTTACCTGCTTAAGTGCCTCTAATTGTGCCAAAGTAGAAGGAATGAGCTTATAACTTGCATTTTTTTTATAGCTTTTAATGATTTCAATAGTTTGGTTGTCGGTAACTTTGAAAATATAGATATAATTTAAGTCTACTACCTCCGCTAAGCCTGCTAAGTGGTCACTGATATTATCGTTTAACCCAATAATATTTTGTACACTTTGATGGCTAATAACCTTTGCCCACTGATAAGCTTTAGCTAGACTTTCTTCTTTGGCATTATGACTTATTAGGGTAACAATAACGAAGTAGCCAACAGTAAAAATAACAGTACTAAATAACAGAAATAGTCCATTAATGCGGCGGTGAATTGACTGTATTTTTTGGGGTATGGTCATAAAATTTATTATTTTTATTTTACACGTAAGTCATCATGACTAAAACATTGTGAAATAAGCACATGAAATTAGTATGGTTAATATTAGTTAGCTTGTCTAGTTTTTACGTAATTTGTGCATAGTAAATAGCAAAACCACTTTTATTGGTAATAAGTGTTGTTTTAGTAATATGTTGATCCATAATTTGTTGATAGTGTAAAAAGTTATTGGCCACAAGGGTAATATCGGCATTTTTGCTCATAAAGTTTTTTATTTGCGTTAAAAAGGTTTCGGTTGCACTGTAACTTGTTTTAATGCCTTGATGAAAAGGAGGGTTAGAAACCACATGCTGGTATTTTTCATTTACCTGGCTCAAACCATCAGAAGCAAATACATGCCCCTGTAATTTATTAAGAGCAAGCGTTTTTTTAGCTGATTCAAGTGCTAGCGCATTAACATCAAGCAGTGACAATTGTACCTGAGGATATTTTTTAGCGATAAAAGCACTAATAACGCCTGCGCCACAGCCAAAATCAAGCACCTTTCCAGCCATCTTTTCAGGTAAATTATGAAGTAATAACTGTGTGCCAACATCAAGCTCTTTTTGGCTAAAAACACCAGGTAATGCCGCTACTGTTAGCTTAATATCTTGTTGTATTAACTGATAATGTTGAAAATAGGCATCAATATCAAAAGCATTGTTTTGTTTAATGAATATTCCTTGAAAGAGAGAGCAGTGGCGTGCTGAATCAACTTTTTTGCAATAATTAATAAAGTTTTTTATTAATTTAGGTGCTGATTTTATACCGCCTTTATTTTCACCTACTAGTAAAATGGTTGCTTGCTCAGTAATAGCATCAGCTAACATCGCTAAGGTATAAATAACTTCTTGCTTTGATTTTGGAAAATAAATCACCACCAAATCGTGTACATTATTCTGGTGGTAGCTTGCTGAAAAAACACATGTTATTGGTTTAGCTGCACTGTTTTTTATATGTATATGTTCTTGATAATTAAAATTTAAACAACTCACTTCTGCTTGAGGGTAATGATGTATATATTCATTAACTAAATTATCAGCAGGCGCGTTCACGAACAAAGGTTTTTGGGCGGCCAGTAAATCAGCATTACGCAGTAATAATTGGCTAGGATTTGATAAAGACATTCAAGTTATATAGTAGAGCGAATATTGGCGTTGATCCTACTTTATATAAATTGCAAAGCAAAGTTATATAGTCAATAAATCAAAAGTTGAACAAAGAATTATATCCATCCAGACTTCTATATTGTGCTCTAGTACTTGACTCGAAACCTTAAAAAGTGATTTAATAGCCGCGTCCCTTATTCTGACTATAAGTATTATTTTACTTGTAGTATCAAAAAAGGGCCAGAAGAGGAGCGTTAACCAGGTAGATATCAAGAGAAGATCAAACTTCATTGACGGATATTGAGGGGGATTAACGCCGAGGTAAATGTATATTTGATGATGCATTTGTCGGTCGTCAGCTGTTGTTAGTAAACAAGAGCTAGGGTTGAATCCCAGCGACTGTCACCCATATGGTGGAGAGCTTCTGGCCTTTGTAAAAACCGAGGCTCACCTACAGCCTTGTGTTTTCTACAAATGCCTAAAAAGTTCTCCGAACAACATGAGTTCGAGAGAAATGAATCTAAAAATCAACACAATAAATCAAAAGCAGTCATATCAACACTGTATTTTATGGACAGCGTTAGTAACCCCGTTTGATGAGCACAATAATATTGACTTTGATAGCTTGGCGAATATTGCTCGTGCACAAGCCAATGCAGGTAATGGTATTTTATTATTAGGCAGTACCGGAGAAGGTTTAGCGTTAACTCGCAATGAACAACAAACTATTGTTGAATTTGTGTGCCAGCTAAATTTATCTGCACCAATAATGGTTGCCGTGGGTGGATACAACTTAGCAGAGCAACTCGCTTGGGTTGAACAGTGTAACCATTATGCCATTGATGCTTTTTTATTGGCTACTCCAATCTATGCTAAGCCTGGTGCAGTAGGGCAAACAGCATGGTTTAAGGCTTTACTCGATAAAGCAACGTTTCCTTGTATGCTATATAACGTTCCTTCGCGCAGTGCTGTTGAAATACCACTTGCGACAGTAGAAGCACTTGCTGAACATCCTCAATTTTGGGCTATAAAAGAAGCAAGCGGTGATATTAATAAATTTTTAGCCTATCGCCAAATAGCACCACAGATTGATTTATATAGTGGTGAAGATGCGATGATGCCTTATCTTGCCAATGCTGGCGCTAAAGGCCTAGTGTCTGTGTGCGCTAATGCATGGCCTGCGGCTAGCCAGCGTTACGTGCAATATTCACTTGCAGGGCAAGTAAATGGTTTATTTCCATTGTGGCATAACGCCTTAGCTAGTCTTTTTAGCGTAGCAAACCCTATTCCTGTGAAAGTGTTAATGCACCAACAAGGCGCTATATCCTTGCCTAACTTACGACCACCTTTAACTCACTTAGAGCTGGCTTGTTATCAGCACTTAATTGAATTTGATCAACAAATTTCTTGTTGGCAAGCACAACAAATGCGTTCAGAAAATAATGGCACAGTAAACCATCAGGTTGTAGGAGCATAAGATGAACTGGCAAGCAGTTTTAGATCAGTTAGAAACAGGTGAAATAAGAGCCGCCTCACAAAATGAACAAGGCGAGTGGCAAGCAAATATTGAAGTTAAAGAAGCCATACTCGCCGCATTTCGCGCCGGTGAAAATAGAGAATTTGAGGGCAATTATAAAGGCTTTGTAGATAAACATAATTTACCTGCACGACAGTTTTCATCCGCTGATCAAGTACGTTTAGTACCCGGAGGTTCGTCAGTACGACGAGGAGCTTATGTTGCTCAAGGCGTTATTATTATGCCGCCAGCCTACATTAATGTTGGGGCTTTTGTTGACTCAGGCACTATGGTTGACAGCCACGCTCTTATTGGCTCATGTGCGCAAATAGGCAAACATGTTCATGTTTCTGCCGCTGTTCAAATTGGTGGTGTTTTAGAGCCTGTGGGTGCTAGCCCTGTTATTGTTGAAGATAATGCTTTTTTAGGCGCAGGTGTGGTTATTGTTGAAGGTATTGTTATTAAAAAAAATGCGGTGATAGCCCCAGGGGTTTCTTTATCAGGAGCTATTCCTGTTTTTGATTGTGTTAATAATACGCTATTGCCACGTGGAGCGCCTATTCCTGAAGGCGCGGTGGTTGTTCCAGGTACTCGTCCAATGCGAGGAGAATGGGCAAGCCAGCAAGGTTTAAGTATGGCTTGTGCGCTTATCGTGAAATATAGAGATGAAAAAAGTAACGCTGCTTTAACGCTTGAAAGTGTTTTACGATAGGAAAAATGATGACTGAATTTTCTTTATGGCGAGATAGCAAGCTTGAGCAAGCCCTGATACGTAAACATGCGTTAGCACGAGCAACAGACTACGATACTGAAGCATTAACTGAAAATGGTTATTTTGTTTATCACCTTGATCAATTAGCGCAACATTTAGCGATGCTACAACAGCAAAATACCATTAAATTATGGTATGCGGTTAAAGCGAATCCGCTTTCTCGTATTATTCAAACGCTCGATCAACAGCAGTTTAATTTTGATGTGGCCAGTTACGGCGAACTTGAGCAAGTATTGAAACAAGGTATTGATGCTAAACGTATTCTCAATACAGGGCCTGCAAAATCTAAGCGACAACTTAAAGCGTTTTTACAACAAGGGGTGAATACTTTTGTTATTGAAAGCCTTAATCAGCTAACTTGGCTAAATGAAGCAGCAAGCGAATTACAGTGTAAGCCGACAGTATTATTACGTGTACAGCTGCAGTGGCAAAATGATGAAAAAAATCCTTTAGGAGGCAATACGGTAACCCCTTTTGGTTTATCAACAAGCCTTTGGGAAGGCATTCAATTAAGTGATTATTCAGCCTTAGATATCTGTGGCTTACATATTTTTCAATGGGGCAATATGTTGTGTCATAAAAAAATGTATTCTCTATGGTCAACCATGATCGAGCCGCTGTTAACCTTAGCTGAAAAATTAGCGATGCCGCTTAAAATTTTAGATTTAGGTGGTGGTCTTGGTTTAGATTATGATGCTCAACAAAACGCCTTAAATTGGTCTCAAGTCGTTGCCGATCTTGCAGATATTAAACAACAAGCCAAAGTGGATGAGCTCTGGCTTGAATTAGGACGATATGCGGTTGGTCAGTGTGGATATTATGTCACTGAAGTGATTGATCGAAAAACTAACTATCAACAAGAGCAATTAGTGCTAGCCGGCGGCATTAATCACTTATTACGACCTGCGATTACTGGGCAGGCTTTTCCTGTGGCTTTGCTCAATACTCAATTATCAGATAACGAAAGCTGTAATTTTCATTTACATGGCCCGTTATGCACAAGTTTAGATAAGCTCGGTTGTTTAACTTTACCTGCTAATACCAAGGTAGGCGATAAGCTTATATTTGGATTTTGTGGTGCTTATGGTTTTACTGAAAGCATGCCCTTTTTTTTATGCCATCAATTAGCCGCAGAATATGTTTTTCAAAATAATCAGCTTACGCAAGTGCGACAAAGCCAACCTGCTAGTAGTTATTTAAGGTAAATACACTATGTGTCAATTTTTTAAAGACGTTTTACATATGGGTGAGCTGGCGAGTGGTGCAAAGCTCACTGTGCCTGTTTACCATTTAAAAGGGCGTAATAGCCACAAGCCAAACTCGCCTAAAGTTTATATTCAAGCCAACATGCATGGTGCTGAAGTTCAAGGTAATGCGGTAATTTTTCAATTATTAGAACTATTGAAAGATATTGATTTTCAAGGGGAAATTACCTTAGTGCCTTATGCGAATCCTGTTGCGTGTAATCACAAAAATGGTGAATACACTTTAGGGCGATTTGACCCAATAACAGGGGTAAACTGGAATAGAATGTATCACTTTGATGATGGGTTTATTCCTGAATTTGTGCAGCAATATAGTGATAGTCATAAACTTGAGATAGAAACTGCCTTTAAGCAAAAACTTCAGCAAATAATGATCGATAAGCTTGAACATAATCAATATGGTTTAACAACAGGTCAGCGTATTGCTTATCAACTACAAAAAATGGCACATCAAGCTGATATTGTTCTTGATTTACATACTGGGCCTATTTCCAGTAAACATTTATATTGCCCTGAATATGCACAGCAAAGTGCCCGCTATTTTAATATAGAACATACTATTTTGATCCCAAATGTGTTTGATGGTGCAATGGACGAAGCAACATTTTGTCCTTGGTGGACACTGCAAAACGAATTTGCCAAACAGGGTAGAAATATACACTTTAATAAAGAAAGTTTTACGGTGGAATTAGGCTCTCAAGAGCAAATAGATCTAGCTGTGGCTAAACAAGATGCAACCAGTATTCTAACTTATTTAGCGGCTAAGCAAGTTTTAGTTAATAGTGACTTTGTTCCTGAAAATATGACCCGTTATGCTTGTTATTTAAAAGACTATAAAGCTTTTTATTCTCCGATGGGGGGCATGGTAGATTATTTAGCTGAATTTGGTAAACCATTAGCTGCTGGTGAACCGTTAGTTAAAATTTTACGTATGGATAATTATGGCGATGGTGATGCAATACACTACTTATCATTAGATCATGAGGTTTTGCCAATATTACATTTTGCTTCGGCAAGTGTTAATCAAGGTACTGAACTGTATAAAGTTTTTACTAATTTCTTTAAGTTATAGGGCGCGTTCTAATATGGGTTTTATGTTGTTGAACTGAGGTGAAGATTACCTCCCTGTATTATATTTGTATGCAATACAGGGAGTGCTAAAGTCTCATCTTTAGTTAAGTAATAGCAAGTAACATAATGGGTTAATTGCTATTACTTAGTTACATTGCGGCTATTTGTTCTTTTTGCTCAAGTAACTTAGCTAATGCTGATTTGGCCTCACTTAATTTTACTTTTTCTTTATCTATAACCGCCGCTGGCGCTTTATTTACAAAGTTTTCATTGCCTAATTTACCTTCGGTACGAGCAATGTCTTTTTCAAGTTTTTCAATAGCTTTGTTTAAACGCGCGAGTTCTGCTTCTTTGTCAATTAAGCCCGCCATGGGGATCAACAAACTCATTTCTCCGATAACTGCAGTAGCAGAAGCTGGGCCATTATCGTTGTCAGCTAATACTTGAATGCTTTCAAGTTTTGCTAAGGCGCTTAAAAATTGTTGATTTTCGCTTAATCGGCGTTGATCTTCAGCACCCGCATTTTTCAACAATACAGGCAATGGTTTGCTTGGTGAAATATCCATTTCACCACGAATATTGCGAATGGCAATAATAAATTGTTTTACCCACTCGACATCGTCAATGGCTTGTTGATCGCAAAGGTTTTGCTCAAATTGCGGATAAGCTTGTACCATAATACTGCTGTTACCTTGCTCATTATGGTGTTGAGCAAAATCAGTTAGTGGCACAACCCGCTGCCAAATTGTTTCGGTAATAAAAGGCATAATTGGGTGCATTAAACGCAATAAACCTTCTAATACATTAACTAAAGTATGGCGTGTACCGCGTTGTTGTGCTTCATCGCCTTTAAATAAAATAGGTTTAGTCAGCTCTAAATACCAATCACAAAATTGATTCCAAGTAAATTCATACAAGGCTTGAGAAGCAAGATCAAAACGGAAAGACTCAAATGCTTGATGCACTGTTTTTACCGTTTCTTGAAACTGTGCCATGATCCAGCGATCAGCAAGTGACAAGGTCATTGCTGCTTGGCTGCCATCAGCTAACCTTTTACTGCAGTCTTTTTCTTCGGTATTCATTAGCACATAACGGCTCGCATTCCACAGTTTATTACAAAAGTTACGGTAACCGTCAAGACGTTTCATATCCCAATTAATATCACGCCCCGTTGAAGCTAATGATGTTAGCGTAAAACGTAATGCATCAGTGCCATGCGCTTCAATACCCTGAGGAAATTGACGCTTAGTCGCTTTAGCTATTTTTTCTGCCAATTTAGGCTGCATCATGTTACCGGTGCGTTTCTCCAGTAAATCTTCGAGTGAAATACCATCGATCATGTCTAAAGGATCAAGTACATTACCTTTAGATTTTGACATTTTCTGACCATCATCATCGCGGATCAAGCCGGTCATATAAATTTTCTTAAAAGGTACTTGCGGCTTGCCATTTTCATCTTTAATAAAGTGCATGGTCATCATGATCATGCGCGCTACCCAGAAAAAGATAATGTCAAATCCTGTTACTAACACATTGGTTGGGTGAAAGGTTTTTAGATCAGGGGTTTGTTCAGGCCAGCCTAGTGTTGAAAATGTCCAGAGTGCTGAAGAAAACCAGGTATCAAGTACGTCTTCATCTTGTTTTAATTCAATATCTGCGCTTAATTGGTACTGTTGACGTACTTCATTTTCACTACGACCAACATACACTTTACCGTTTTGATCATACCAAGCTGGAATACGATGTCCCCACCATAATTGACGTGAAATACACCAGTCTTGAATATCTTTCATCCAAGCAAAGTATAAATTTTCATACTGTTTGGGTACAAATTCTATTTGCCCTTCTTTAACCGCATCAACGGCAGGTTTGGCTAACTTTTCAACGCGTACATACCATTGGTCGGTTAATAAGGGTTCAATGATCACACCCGAACGGTCACCATAAGGAGCAACTAAATCATGATCTTTAACCGCTACCAATAGCCCTAATTCGTCCATTTTCGCGACAATGGCTTTACGTGCAACAAAGCGGTCTAACCCCGCAAACTCTTCAGGTAATTTAGTTTCATATTGCGTTGATGGTTCACCCTTGCAGTCATAAATATCTGCGTGTGCTAATACTGCGGCATTTTTGTCAAATATATTGATCAAAGGTAGATTGTGGCGTTTACCGACTTCGTTATCGTTAAAGTCATGAGCTGGTGTTATTTTTACACAGCCCGTGCCTTTTTCCATATCGGCATGTTCGTCAGCAACAATAGGAATTAGTCGATTAACTAAAGGTAATAACACCTGTTTGCCAATTAAATCTTTATAACGAGGGTCTTCAGGGTTAACCGCAACACCAGTATCACCTAATAAGGTTTCAGGGCGCGTAGTAGCAACAACTAAATAGTCTTTACCATCAGCTGTTTTTGCTCCATTGGCAAGCGGGTAACGCAAATGCCACATATGACCTTTTTTATCTTTATTTTCTACTTCTAAATCAGAAATAGCTGTATGTAATTTAGGATCCCAGTTAACTAAACGCTTACCACGATAGATTAAATCTTCTTCATATAAACGCACAAAAACTTCTTGTACCGCAGCAGACATGCCTTCGTCCATGGTAAAACGCTCGCGAGTCCAATCAATTGAGTTACCTAAACGGCGCATTTGTTGGCTAATTGTTCCGCCTGATTCTTCTTTCCATTGCCATATTTTTTCAATAAACGCTTCACGACCATAGTCGTGGCGGGTTTTACCTTCTTCTGCGGCTATTTTACGTTCAACCACCATTTGTGTAGCAATACCCGCATGATCACAACCTGACTGCCATAAGGTGTTTTTGCCTTGCATGCGTTGATAGCGGATCATAGTGTCCATAATAGTTTGTTGAAAAGCATGTCCCATATGCAAGCTGCCCGTTACGTTCGGCGGAGGAATAGCAATACAATAACTATCTCCTTCACCTGTTGGGCTAAAATAACCTTGCTCTTCCCAGCTTTGGTAAAGCGGTTGTTCAATATTGGTTGGATTAAAAGTTTTTTCCATGGGTATATTCTTACTAATTCTCTATAACAATTAATAGTTAAGCCGTTATTTTACTGTTCAATAACGGTAGGAGTTTATTTACGGCAAGTGCTTCAGTATTTACTTGACTACCCTGTTGGCGATAACAGCGAAAGCGTTCGCGCGCAAGTTGCTTTAACGCTTCATCACAGGGAACAAAGTCAATTACTTGTGTAAATTGGCCTGCAAAATCAGGTGTAATTGTGCTTAGATTTATTAACACAGCCCGACGATTTTTAGGGGCTTGCCAACTAATTTCAACAGGTGAACCGTAACTTGTGCCTTCACCTAATAAATTATGTGGTACAAAAGCATCAGCATCAAAACGCCATAATAATTCATCAATGGCGTGTGCTTGTTGCTGGTTTTGTGTGTATATAAATACTTTTTTATGTTGACGATAATAATGAGCAGCTTGTAAACAAGCACAATAAAGTACTAACTCTTGTTCAACCTCAGAGTTGGTTAGTGTATGCTCACTATCGTTAAGTACATAAAAAAGAACTTGATTTTGCATAATAACTTAACCGCGCGCTTTATTCGCCTTGCTCTTGGCCTGAGCGATTTAATAAAAATTGCGTTAACATACTTACTGGACGACCTGTTGAACCTTTGTTGGCTCCACTACGCCATGCGGTACCTGCAATATCTAAATGCGCCCAATGATATTTTTTGGTAAAACGCGATAAGAAACAAGCAGCAGTAATCGTACCAGCTCCTTTACCGCCTAAATTGGTAAAATCAGCAAAAGGACTTTCTAATTGCTCTTGATAATCATCCCATAGGGGTAAACGCCATGCGCGATCACCACTTTGCTCAGAGGCATTGAGTAATTCATGGGCTAATGGATTATGTGTGCTTAATAAGCCCGTTGCATGTTTACCTAAGGCAACAACACAGGCGCCTGTTAAGGTGGCTACGTCAATAACTGATTCAGGCTCAAAACGTTCTACATAGGTGAGGGCATCACATAATACTAAACGGCCTTCTGCATCGGTATTTAATACTTCAACGGTTTGCCCTGACATTGTTGTTAAAATATCGCCAGGACGATAAGCATTGGCATCAGGCATGTTTTCACAACCAGCTAAAACACCAATAACATTTAAGGGGAGTTGTAATTCAGCTAAGGCATGCATAGCACCTAACACACCAGCAGCACCGCCCATATCATATTTCATTTCATCCATCGCTTCGCCTGGTTTTAATGAAATACCGCCGCTATCAAAAGTTAAGCCTTTACCTACCAAGACAATAGGGTTCGCTTCATCATCGCCACCATTGTATTTAATAATACTCATTAACGATTCATTTTTACTACCACGACCAACCGCAAGATAAGAGCCCATACCTAAACGCTCCATTTCTGCTTCGTCAACAATTTCTACCTTAATATTGCTATATTGTTCTGCCAATTTTTTAGCTTGTTCAGCTAAATAAGCAGGATTACAGATATTAGGCGGCATATTGGCCACATTTTTACAGGTATTAATACCTGTTGAAATCGCTAAACCATGGGCAACGGCGCGTTCACCAATAGGTAGTTCACGACGAGTAGGTACGTTAAATACTATTTTACGTAACGGGCGACGCGGTTCTTCTTTGCGAGTTTTTAAGCTATTAAAACTGTATAAGCAATCTTGTGTTGCTTCAACGGCTTGGCGTACTTTCCAATAAGTATCACGCCCTTTAACATGTAATTCTGATAAAAAGCATACTGCTTCCATTGAGCCTGTTTCATTTAAGGTATTAATGGTTTTACTGATAATTTGACGATATTGACGTTCATCTAATTCTCGTTCTTTACCACAGCCTACTAATAATACGCGCTCACTTAAAATATTTGGCACATTATGTAGTAATAACATTTGCCCTGATTTACCTTCTAAATCACCACGGCGTAATAAATTACTAATGTAGCCTTCGCTAATTTCGTCAAGTTGTTCTGCGGTGGTTGATAAACGGCGAGGTTCAAATACACCGACAACAATACAAGCACTACGTTGTTTTTCTGGGCTACCGCTTTTTACACTGAACTCCATGAGCTCTCCTTACAAATTTTTGTCTATAACCATGTTAATTGAAGAGGCGTTATTTCTTCGTGTAAGTTTAGAATACAAGTTGCTGGCAATATAATGCTATTTGTTTGCCTTGCTTAACTACGTTTCTAATGTTAACCAAGCTAATAGTAAGTTGATTAAGTTTTTTTCCACTCAGCGAGAATTAAAATCCTCAAAAGGAGTGGCTATTACTCATACATAATTAAGACGTAATATACACATAAACACAGTTAAAGTAGATTGAACACTGTGTTTTTCTATTAATTAGGTTATGCTAAGGGTTATAATTATAGCTGGATAAAGCTATTTACCCTGTACATTTATTATAAAAACGACAAGTTTACTTAAAAATTGCTCAAATGTCAGAAAAAAACTAAGTTATTAAAATTACCCTATGATTATTTTTCGCTATTTATTAAAAGAAGTGGCTAAAACGCAACTTGCCGTTTTCTTTGTATTGATGACTATTTTTATTAGTCAAAAGTTTGTCTCTATTTTGGGTGACGCTTCTGAAGGAGGCTTACCTGGTCACATGGTGATGTTATTTATCGCTTTAAAAATACCTGATTTGGCGGGCATGATGTTACCGTTAAGTATGTTTTTGGGGATTTTGCTTGCCTATGGGCGTATTTATGCCGACAGTGAAATGACGGTATTACACGCTTGTGGTATTAGTGAATGGTATGTCGTACGTCTCACACTTATTCTTAGTTTAGTGACAGCAATACTAACCGGGATTTTTACCTTATATTTATCTCCTTTAGCGGCTGAATATGAAGCCCAAATAAAAGAAAAGTTATCGGCTGATTCTGGCTTAAGCTCACTGATTGCTGGGCGTTTTCAAAAAACAGGTAACCGCAAAGCGGTTGTTTTTATTCATGAAAAAAACAGAAAAGACAATACGCTGCATAAAGTCTTTGTGGCGCAATTACCAGATGAGAATCACACCTTTGACAGTATTATTAACTCAAGTTTAGTGTATGCTGAGAAAGGCTTGGTAGAAGAAGAAGAAAGTGGGTCTCAACGCCTTATTCTTGAAAACGGAACGCGTTATCAAAAAGACAGCCAAACCAACGAATTTCGCTCGGTCACTTTTGGCAAGTATTATATTCAGATACAAGATCAAAAGGTTGAGCATAAACGTCGGCGTTTAAGTGCTATTCCAACAACCACATTATTTAACGAAGATAAACCTGAATATAAAGCAGCCATACAGTGGCGCTTATCTTTTCCTATTGCCGCTATTGTATTAACGTTTCTGGCTGTGCCTTTGAGTGTTGTTAACCCTCGCCAAGGAAAATTTGCCAAATTGTTACCTGCTTTATTATTGTTTTTAGGTTATTTTTTAATGCTTACCGCCATGCGTTCGGGCTTAGAAAAAGGCATTATCTCAAGTGATATTGGTTTATGGCCTATTCATCTTTCTGGGTTATTTTTAGGTTTTAGTTTATTACTCAAAGAGCGCAGAGGCGGGCGAAAACTCAAGTCTTTATTGCCTCAGCTTTTTAAAAGCAACGATGCTCGTCAAGGAAGTAGTCACTAATGAAAATTCTTGATATTTATATTGGTCGTATTATTGCTTCAACAACCTTTTTAACACTGGCTGTTTTTATTAGTGTGAGTGGCATTATTAAGTTTGTTGAGCAAATGAAGTTTATCGGTCGTGGTGATTATGATTTATCTCATGCAGCCTTGTTTGTACTTTATGCTATTCCTCGCGATATTGAGATATTTTTTCCGATGTCTGCCCTTGTAGGTGGTTTAATTGGCATAGGCATGCTGGCAAGCAATAGTGAATTGGTGGTTATGCAAGCGGCAGGGCTATCGCGTTTAGATATAATTAAATCAGTGATGAAAACAGCGCTAGTATTAGTGGTGATTAGCATGGCTATAGGTGAATGGCTTGCACCGCAAGGAGAAGCGGCGGCAAGAGAAATTAAGGCGCAAGCTATTTCAGGTGGTAGTTTAATTTCAGCTAAAAATGGCGTTTGGGCAAAAGATGGCGATTTTTTTGTGCATATTAGTGAAGTTGAAGATACTGGCACATTAAAGAAAGTACAAATTTACCGCTTTGATGAACAATTAAAGTTAACTAGTTGGCTTGCAGCGGAACGCGCCGTTTTTAATCAAGATGCTTGGCAATTACAGCAAGTAACTGAGACCCATGTTAGCCCTACACAAATTGTTGAGAAACATTACGACAGCCAAATGTGGAAGTCATCGTTAACCCCCGATAAATTAGGAGTAGTAACAGTAAAACCTGAAGCTTTGTCTATTGAAGGTTTGCTCGATTATCTTGACTATTTAAAGGCTAACCAGCAAGATCAAAGTCGTTACTTGCTTGCCTTTTGGCGAAAAATCATGCAACCAATCACTGTGGCTGTTATGTTATTAGTGGCGTTGTCATTTATTTTTGGCCCTTTACGTTCTGTTTCTATGGGGGCACGAATTATGATGGGCGTGATCACTGGGTTACTTTTTCATGTCAGTAACCAAGTATTAGGCTCGGTTAGTTTAGTTTATCAATTACCACCTATTTTTGGGGCAACAATGCCCAGTATACTTTTTATTCTCTTAGCCTTTTATTTTATGAATAAAAAAGCTTGATAGCGATTTTCGGTTGAGGTTTTTTAGTTAGTTTAGGTTTAATACGTAAAATAATAGTAATATAAGCAAAAAAGGCCTGAATAATCAGACCTTTTTACTGCATACTAAGTTTAAAATAGGCTAAGTCAACAGTCTAATTATCTTATCATAATATACAAGCGGCTATTACCACGTAATATATTTAGGGCAAAAACACCTTTGCGTTCTTTTAATATGGCTCTCATATTCGCAATATTACTAATAGGTTGGCGATTAATACCCATGATAATATCGCCAGGTTTCAAACCTATCATTGCCGCAGGTGAACGTGGTTTTACTTCATTCACTTTTACGCCTTTACCGTCACCATTGTTTTCAAGGTCTGCACCATCTAAAGCCGGGTGAATAACCTTCGCTTCAATGTCTACGGTTTCAGCTTGTTTTAGTTTCACGTTAAAGGTTTCTTCATCACCATCACGAATAACCGTAATTTTAACTTTTTTACCTGCGCCAATTGAACCAATTTTACCGCGTAATTCATTAAATGATTTCACGGTTTTGCCATTCACTTTAATGATCACGTCGCCTGCTTTTATACCCGCTTCGTCAGCAGCAGATCCTGGTACAACTTCTTGAATAAAGCCACCTTGAGTGGTTTCAAGATCCATAGCTTTAGCTATATCACTATTGATACTACGACCAACAACGCCTAAAACACCACGACGCACTTCACCGTATTCTACTATTTGATTAATAAGGTTTTTAACCATATTACTTGGAATGGCAAAGCCAATGCCAACATTGCC
>WFQC01000001.1 GCA_015487235.1 Alteromonadaceae bacterium | reverse complement strand
CTTGATAGCGATAGCAAGTTTCACTTATCAAAAACGCTCGACAAACCAAGGATATACTCGTATCAAAGTGGCTCAAGGCCTTTTGTGCGAGTAACCGTCTTGCTGAGGGCTTTACCACTTTTTTTGTAGTGCCTCCTGTACCATTTCAGCTTTAAGCTTTTCTTCAATATACATTTTTTAAGCCGACGGTTTTCCTCTTCAAGCGCTTTCATGCGAGCCATAAGTGATGTATCCATACCATCATATTTTGACTGACATTTGTAAAAGGTTGATTTTGCATATTCTCCCCAGCTTTGATCACCCAATGGCATTAACTTTGATCACTGATTCTCATTAAGCTTTGATCACTAAAATCCTCTTAAAATGATCACTTTTGTGCGTTTAATAATTTTGCCGATCAAAGCTTAATGCCACTCAATATTGAGTTCACGTTTTATCATTTTTGTAGGTATGTTAAACCGTTATCCAAATCGTTTGATGAGGATAACCATGATGACAACAAAACCTATATCTATGACTAAATTACATGCTATTTTACGGCTGAAGTATGCAGCTAAACTATCCCATCGAGATATCGCTAAAAGCTTAAATATTTCGCCGGGCACTGTCGCTAATTACGTTAAAAAAGCCAGTGAATTGGGCTTAAATCAATGGTCAATACCCGAAGATAAACAGCAAGCACCGTTTTTAAAAACCAAATTAAAACGCTTTTCAACACGTAAGAAATGTTATCCAGTACCCGACTGGCTAAGTATTCACCAAGAGCTAAAGCAACATAAGCACCTGACATTGCAGTTAGTATTTGAGGAATTACTTGAAAAGTTCGGTGAGCCATATTACAGCTACAGCCACTTCTGTCGAGGTTATCGTCAATGGTTGGGCACACAACAGTTATCGATGCGACAAGCGCATAAAGGTGGCGAAAAACTGTTTGTTGATTATTGTGGGCCAACCATCACCATCACTTGCCCCACAACACAAGAAACGCGTACCGCTCAGGTGTTTGTTGCGGTGCTAGGCGCTTCCAATTACACCTATGCTGAAGCCACGTATACGCAGCAGCTTGAAGATTGGTGCATGAGTCATGCACGTTGCTTCGAGTTTTTAGGCGGTGTACCCGACATCGTTGTTCCTGATAACTTAAAAAGTGCGGTAAGTAAAACCTGTCGTTATGAACCCGATATCAATCCCACTTACCATCAGCTAGCAGAATATTTTAATGTGGCGGTAATACCAGCAAGACCTTATAAGCCTAAGGATAAATCAAAGGCCGAAGTGGGCGTTAAAATTGTCGAACGATGGATAATGGCACGCCTTCGTCACCAAACTTTCCATAGTTTGGCACAGCTTAACAACGAAATAGCCAAATTACTTGAGGTAATGAACAATAAGGTGATGAAGCAATATCAACAATCACGACGGGCATTGTTTGAAACGCTTGATAAACCTGCCTTAAAGCCATTACCCGAAAAATCTTACCAATACACGCAAATCAAAACGGTGCGCGTACATATTGATTATCACGTTGACATCGACAAACACTATTACAGTGTGCCATATCAATGGGTTAAGAAAAAATTACGGGCACAGATAACAAATCAATTAGTACAGCTTTACCATGAAGATACGCTCATTGCACAACATCCTCGTTCAAATCGAGTAGGTGGGCATACCACCCAAATACATCATATGCCCAAAGCTCATCAAAAACAGCATAACCAATCACCGATTAATTTGCGTTCATGGGCACTCAGTATCGGCGAAAACACTCATCAAATGGTGGAATTATGGTTAAGTAGAAAACGTCATCCTGAGCAAGCTTACCGCGCCTGTTTGGGGTTATTAAGTTTAGCGAAGACCTATTCAAAACAGCGATTAGAGCAAGCCTGTTATCGAGCAATTACCATGCAAATAACCACCTTAAAATCCATCAAAAACATACTAAAAAAAGGGCTCGATAAACAACCGCTACCCATTGAAAAAACAGAGCCAATCAATCCCGTACAACACCACAATATTCGTGGCACTGACTATTACCATTAAAGGAGCAATAACCATGATAGAAACCATTAACCAACAACTTCACTTACTTAAACTATCGGGTATCAAGCACGCGTTAAAACAACAGCTTGAACAGCCCAAATTGTATCAAGAGCAAAGTTTTATCGAACGTATCAGCTTATTGCTCACCCATGAAATTGATGGTCGTGAACAACGAAAAGTTAAACGACTAGTACGGCAAGCTAAATTCCGCTTACCCGCGCAACTCAGTCAGCTGATTTATTCAAGCAAACGCAACCTAGATAAAGCACAAATCCGCAGTTTGAGTCAAAGTACATGGCTGAATTTGCATCAAAATATTTTAATTACTGGCGCTACAGGTTGTGGCAAAACTTACCTCGCTTGCGCCTTAGGTTATGAACATTGTTTACAAGGAAAAAGCGTGTATTACGTGCGCTTAAAAGAACTATTAGAAAACTTATTTCTCGCACAAGCCGATGGCAGTTACCGAAAATTACTCGCTAAATTAGTTAAATATGACCTGTTGATATTAGATGATTGGGGACTAGAGCCACTCAGCGCGCAACAACGTAGTGATTTACTTGAATTGATTGACGCCAGATATGGTTTTAAATCGCACATCATCATTAGCCAACTACCACAGGAAAACTGGCATCAAATGATCGGTGAAGCTACTCATGCTGATGCGATTTTAGATCGACTAATTCATGGTGCTATTCAATTAAATTTACAAGGAGAATCGATACGAAAACAACTAAATAAATTGACTGATGATGATCAGTTAAGTTAATTTACCATTGGCTCTACAAAATGATAACTCAAGTGATCAAAGCTGATGAGAATCGGTGATCAAAGTCATGAGAATGTGCAATTTACCAATATTATGCTCTCTGCATAACTCAGGCACTGGGATACTAGATTCAGCTTGTTTTAAAATAGGCCATAATTTGGCTGTCTGTAAAATTTGATCGTTTCATTTGAAATCTCCTCTCTTTATTTTACGAGAAAATTCCACTTTAGAAATCAATTATTTTTTGGGGTGATTACCGGGCTGAAAATGTTGGCATTTTCAGGCGATTTGCCTTGAATCTATCAAGGCTTCATCCGAGCAATATCAGTATGCGGAGAAAATTAAAACATGCTGCCAGAGTAGACGAATTTAGGGCAGAACTAATCTTTGGTTAAAAATCCATCAAAGTATGCGGTTACCCTGCTTATAAAATGTTAAAAATGCATTTTTAAGCAATATTTATTTGACTTAATACGAACAACTTAGTACAACATACACTCTGCTCTGTAGAAAGTTCACACAAAAAAGCGACAATTTATAATAAAGTCGTAAAATAGAGTAGAAAATAGTAATTAAACGTATATATTGTAACGTATTGTTACAAAAGCACTTATTTCTCATATTGTGATAAATGAACCAGTTTTTAGGATAGATTCAGGTTGACAGTTTGTGCGTCGTCTGGGAATATTGACTGGTTTTATTCTAGCGATATGAAATTAAAATTGCAGATTCTCGGATCTGCGTTAACAATAATACTTGTATCAAAGTTAACTTAGCAATTGGTTGGGAACTATGTCCAAAGTAAGCAAAAAAAGCCTTATCGCATCAACGATAGTTGGCGCTCTTGCATTAGCTAGTAGCAATATCGCTACCGCTGATGTATTAAAAGACCTTCAAAACACTGAAGCCAAGATATTTAAAGCTTCGCAAAAATCACAAAAGAAGATTGATAGCATTTATGAGCAAACGCAAGATTTACTTGCAGAGTATCGTAATGTTGTTGATGAAGCGGATGTACTCAAAAGCTATAACGATCATGTTCAACGTTTAGTTGACGGTCAAAAAGCGAATATTGCTTCATTACAAAAGCAAATTGATTATATCGATACTATCAAGCAGGGTGTAGTACCTTTGATGTATAAGATGATCGACACTTTAGACAAGTTTATTGAGCTTGATATTCCTGTGAATATTGATTCTCGTAAAGAACGTGTTGAGAACTTAAAGAAAATCATGCCTGATCCAAACGTCACAACATCAGAGCAATTTCGTTTAGTACTTGAAGCTTACGAAATTGAAGCAGGTTACGGTACAATTTTCGATGCTTATCAAGGTGAACTTGATTTAGGCGATCGTACAATTACTGCTGATTTTGTTCACATGGGACGCATTGCATTCTTAGCTCAATCGTTAGACTTGAAACACGCATGGGTTTGGAATAACAATTCTCGTGCATGGGAAGAGTTAGATGAAAGTTATTTAAAATCGGTAACAGATACTATTCGTATGGCACGTAAACAATTACCTATGGATCTCACTAAATTACCAATTTTTGCGGCAGGAGCACAATAATGAAAAAGATCTTTAATTATGTATTGCTTGCTGCATCTATGACTGCAGGTATTTCAATGTCAGCATCAGCAAATCAATTAGATGATTTGTTGAAACAAGTAAAAGCTGATCGTGTATCAGAAGCTAAGCTTGATAAAAAGCGTGAAGCAGAGTTTTTAGCTGCGCGTGCTGATAAACAAGCGTTGTTAAACAAAGCAAAACGTGAATTAGCAAAACAAAATGCACGTAATGCACGTTTGACAAAAGAATATGCCGCTAATGAAATTAAATTAGCGCAAAAAGAAGTTGAATTAGATAACGCTAAAGGCACTTTAGGTGAAATGTTTGGTGTAAGTCGTGGTGCTGCTGCAAGTGCTGCGGGTATGATTGGTGCTTCAATTGTAAGTGCTGAATACCCAGGTCGTACAGAAGTATTGCAACGTATTGCTAATTCAAAAGAAATTCCATCATTACAAGATTTAGAAGAGTTATGGTTTGCATTACAAACAGAAATGACTGAGTCGGGCAAAGTCTCGAAATTTACTACAGAGGTCACTAACCTTGATGGTACTAAGTCAACTGAAACTGTGACTCGTGTCGGTACGTTTAACCTAATTTATAAAGATGGTTATTTAAATTACAATGATGGTTTAGGGCAAGTTCAACCATTAGCAAAACAACCAGCTGGTTATATTTCATCAACGGCTGTTGACTACTTTAATACAACCTCAGGTTATGCACCGCTTTATGTTGATCCTTCGCGTGGGGCTATCTTAGCGTTAGAAACACGTAAGAAAAACTTAATGGAATTCTACCATGAAGGTGGCACAGTAGGTTATACGATTACGGTATTGCTAGCGATTGGTTTATTGATTGCGCTTGAGCGTTTGATTGTGTTAGGTGCTATGGGCGCTAAAATTAGAGCACAAGAGAAAAATATGGCTCAGCCTGATGAAAGCAATCCGCTTGGTCGCTTATTAAAAGTTTACCATGATAACAAAGATGCTGATGTTGAAACACTTGAGCTTAAGCTTGATGAAGCGGTTATGCGTGAAACGCCTAAAATTGACCGTGGTATTAACTTAATCAAAATGTTTGCTGCTATGGCACCATTGCTAGGTTTATTAGGTACGGTTATCGGTATGATCTTAACCTTCCAAACGATTACATTGTTTGGTACAGGTGACCCGAAAATTATGGCAGGTAATATTTCATTAGCTCTTGTTACAACGGCATTAGGTTTAATCGCGGCATTACCATTAATTCTGGTACACAGTGTTGTTGCCGCTAAAGCAAAAGCAATCTTTAATAAATTAGATGAGCAAAGTGTTGGTCTAATTGCTGCGTTAGCAGAGAAGGAGTCTAACTAATGTTATTCCTGATAGAACTATGGGAATCTGTCAGGAGTTTTCTTGAGACAGGCGGTAATGTTTTATATTTTGTCGCCTTGGCTCTCTTTCTGATGTGGATGTTGATGGTTGAGCGTTATTGGTTTCTATCATCAACTTACCCAGCGATAAGAGACAGTATTATTGCTCGCTGGAATGCTCGTAAAGACACTACGTCTTGGTATGCACATCGGATCAGAGAAACCTGGATTTCCGAAAATAATGAAATGCTTGAACGAAATATGTTAACCATTAAAACCCTCGTTGCTATGTGCCCATTGATTGGGCTATTAGGAACTGTAACTGGTATGATTGGTGTATTTGAAGTAATGGCACAACAAGGTACAGGTAACCCTCGCTTAATGGCTGCGGGTATCTCAATGGCAACAATTCCGACAATGGCGGGTATGGTTGCAGCCTTATCAGGTGTATTTTTCAGTTCAAGATTAGAAACGAAAGTTAAACTAGCAAAGGCTAAACTGATTGACAGTTTGCCACATCACTAGAGAGAAATTCGAATGGCACGTAAACATGTTCGAGAAGAAGAAGAAGCAGCAATTGATATGACTCCGATGCTGGATATCGTATTTATCATGCTGATCTTCTTTATAGTAACTACCTCTTTCGTAAAAGAAGCAGGTATTGAAGTAAATAAACCAAAAGCAGCAAATCAAACCAAACAAAAATCTGCAAATATCTTTATTGCAGTCAAAGATACGGGTGAGATTTGGCTAGATAAACGCCGTGTTGATATTGAACGCGTTGGGGCTACAATTGAAAAATTGTTAGCAGAGCAACCTACAGACGTGGTTATTATCCAAGCAGACAAAGATGCCAAACATGGTGTTGTTGTTAAAGTTATGGATGCAATCAAAGACGCGGGAAGTAATCTTAGAATATCTATTGCTGCAGCTAAGGGTTAATTTATGGGTCGCTTGTTAGTATCAATACTATTAGGCGCAGCGGTAACATTTGCATTGTTTTCATTTATGGCCTTTCTTGTTTCCTCTAGTGATAGAGTGAAAGAAGAGGCTGCTGAGAACATAATCGTAGAAGTTAACACTACGCCACCGAAGTCGTCAGCAGAAACACGTCGTCGTGTTCCGCCGCCGCCGCCGCCGCCGCCTAAAACACCACCTAAGCCTCAAGCTCCAGAGCCAGAGGCAAATAATAATACTGGTGGTATTACCTTTAATATGCCAGGTGTACAGTTAGGTGGAGCATCAACTGGAATTTCAGCACCAGGCGCAGGTTTTGGTCGTGATGGTGAAGCAACGCCTATTGTTCGAATTGAGCCTAAATATCCAATTCAGGCCGCTCGTGATGGTAAAGAAGGTTATGTAATTCTTTCTTTTACTATCAACGAAATTGGTGGTGTTGAAGATGTAAAAGTTATCGAAGCTCAACCTAAACGTATTTTTGACAAAGAAGCTAAACGCGCTTTACGTAAATGGAAATACAAACCAAAAGTTGTTGATGGAAAACCACAAAAACAAGTGGGCTTAACCGTACAATTAGACTTTAAAATGGATGGAGGTAAATAATGTTTAAAAAAGTGTTAACCTCTACATTGGTTGTTGCCTCGCTTATCGCTGTGCAAGTACCAACGGCACCTTATGCAGTTGCAGCAGAGCAGAAAAAGCAGGAAAAAAAGAAGCGTAAAACACAGTTAGTCGGTCCAACAGTAGGTAAAAAAGTAGGTAAAGCTTTTGAGCTTTATTCTGCTGATGACCTTGATGGTGCTTTAGCGATATTGTTAGATATTAAAGCTAAAAAAGCCTATGACAAGGCTTATGTTAGTTACTTTATTGCTCAAATGTATGCCACTAAAGGCAAACATGAAAAAGAAGCAATAGAATATCTAAAAAGAGCTGTTGAACCTGATATTTTAAACACGGCAGATCATGCTGGTGGATTAAAACTTCTTGCCGATTTGCAAATGCAAACTAAAGATTACAAAAATGCTTTGAAAAACTATAAAGCATGGATGGATTTTACCGGTAAGGAAGATGCAGCTACTTACGTTAAAATGTCGCAGGCTTATTATTCATTAAAACAACTTGATAAAATGATTAAACCTGCAGATAAAGCCATAAAGCTTTATGGAGAAAATCAAAACCAAAATCCTTATATTCTTAAGATCACTTCATACTATGAGCGTAAAATGTATAAAGAAGCACTTAAGGTATTGGAAACGGTTGTGCAAATTTTTCCAGATAAGAAGCAGTATTGGACACAGTTGGGTATGTTTTACATGTTAACGGAAGATTACCCTAAGGCATTAGCAACATTAGACTTAGCCTATAAGCAAGGTTTCTTGAATAAAGAATCAGAGATAAAAACCTTAGCAAACTTATATGCATCTAATGAAATACCTTACAAGTCAGCTACTTTATTGGAAAAACATATAGCTTCAGGTTTAATTAAGCGTGATGATAAAAGCTTAGCCACATTAGCTAATGCGTGGCATGCAGCGCAACATATCGATAAAGCTGCTAATTATTATCTTGAATTGGCTAAAATGACAGATAAAGCGAAGTTTTATCGTAAAGCTGCTATGCTGTTAAAACAAGATGAACAATATGCTCGTGCAATTAAAGTCTTCAAAAAAGCCTTAGAAAAAACTACTGATAACAAAGGTAGAATTTATATGGCAATGGCTGAATCGTATTTTTATCTTGAAAAGTATAAACAAGCTTATGCAGCGATTAAAAAAGCGATGGCTGATCCTAAATCTCGTAAAGGGGCTAAAGGTTGGGAGTCGTTTATTAAAGATACAGCTAAGCGTAAGAATGTTTCTGTCTAGTGTAATTTAAGTTATATCGATTACAGTAAAAAACCAGCATAATGCTGGTTTTTTTGTTTAATAATCTATATTTATGTAAGCTGATCAATGATTTTTACTATTTCTTGTTTGCTCTTTAATGTTTTAATTGATGTAAAAAGCTGATTAGCTTGTGGATATTGTAATTTGAGATATCTAAGCCACTGTTTTAAGCGACTTGAAAAATAAAAGCTTTTATCGCCTTGTAATTCCAGTTCACAGTATTGCTTTAATAAAAAACACAGTTTTTGCCATGACATCGGAAGGGCTTGTTGCTTTATCACGGCGGCTAAATTAGGTAGAGCAAGTACGCCTCGACCTAACATTATATTGTTAGTTCTGGCTTGTTTCATACACGTTAAAGCATCATCGGCAGACCAAATTTCACCATTAGCAACCATTTCTATACTGTGTCTTTGTTGTAAGTTACCGATTAAGTGCCAATAGGCTGGTGGCTGATATCCTTGTTTTTTTGTTCTTGCGTGTATGGTTAATAAATCGGCATTAGCTTGCTCTATAGCATCGACAACCTCATTTAATAGCGAGGTATCATTAAACCCTAAACGTATTTTTACACTCACTTGCTGACTTTTTTCCAAAGAGTTTCTTACGTTAGCTACTATTTTATAAATAGTTTCAGGAGATTTTAGTAATATTGCACCGCCTTTACTTTTATTAACGGTTTTAGCTGGGCAACCAAAATTAAGATCAATACCATGAGAGCCTAATTCAATAGCTCTTACAGCATTTTCGGCTATCCAGTTAGCATCTTGCCCCAATAATTGTAATCTAATAGGCGTTCCCGCATTGGTTATACCGTGGTGATATAATTCGGGGCATAAACGATAAAAGACTTGTTTAGGTAGTAGAGCATCAACTACACGAACAAATTCAGTTATACATAAGTCAAATGGGTTGATTGATGTCATGAGATCTCTCATGAGAGGATCTAGTACGCCTTCCATTGGTGCTAAAATAATTTGCTTAACGGGTAATTTCATTTATATTAGATAGTAGCTTAGCGGATGCTCAGTTTAATCGCTTCACTTGAAAATAAAAGTTAAAATTTTCGAAATTTATTTTGAAGCTTAATGGTCTTTGTTATTAGACTATGTAACTTAATGTAACTCTATAAAAATATAAGGGAAATAATATGAACCTATTTAAAAAATCATCTTTAATTACTATGACTAGTATTTTAGCTTTAGGACTTTTTGCTGCGAATATCGCTAAAGCAGAAGTAAATCCTTTTTCTTCTCAAGAAATTACTGCGGTAAAAGTTGCTTCTGCCGGTGAAAAGTGTGGTGAAGGTAAGATGAAAAAAAAGGCTAAAGGCAAATGCGGAGAAGGCAAGTGTGGCGAAGCTAAAATGAAAAAAATGGCTAAAGGCAAATGTGGTGAAGGCAAAATGAAAAAAATGGCTGAAGGCAAATGCGGTGAAGGCAAAATGAAAAAAAAGGCTAAAGGCAAATGTGGTGAAGGCAAGTGTGGCGAAGGCAAAATGAAAAATATGAAGAAGAATAAAGACATGCCTAAAGGAAAATGTGGTGAAAGTCATATGAAAAAATCTAAAGGCAAATGTGGTGAAAATAAATAATTTTTAAAGTTATTGCCTAAAAATGAACCAAGAGCCAAGCAAATTGCTTGGCTTTTTTGTAAAAATAAATTGATATAAATCAAATTATATATTCAAAGAAACTATACTAAGGTAAAATAAGTAGAAGTTAACTTAGTATAAGGTTGTATTTATGTCTCATGATGAAAATTTTTCAGATGAAAGTAATTTGTTACATTTAGTGGTTGCCATCATTGCATTATTGGCAGCACCATTATTGCCAATGTTGATGGGTTGGTATAACGTACTCATGTAATATTACTGGGAGATTGGCTGTACAGTCTCCCTAACTTCTCATTTCTTCACATAATTTATTCAAGTTATTAAAATCCTTGTCACAGTGACTGTAAAAGTTAAGCAATTTATTATATTCTTGCGCTACCTATTTTTATAACGTATAACTCATGACAGAAGAACAATTAACTTTCCTTAAAAATTCTATTAAAACCATTCCTGATTACCCTAAAAAGGGTATTATGTTTCGTGATGTAACTAGTCTATTAGATGATGCAGAAGCATTTAAATTAACAATAGAGCTATTAGTTAATAAATTTAAAGATCAAGGCTTTACTAAAGTAGTAGGCACTGAAGCAAGGGGCTTTTTATTTGGTGCTCCACTTGCGCTAGCCTTAGGTGTTGGCTTCGTTCCAGTTAGAAAACCTGGTAAATTGCCTCGAAAAACCATTGCTGAAAATTATCAATTAGAATATGGCGAAGATACTTTAGAAATACATGAAGATGCGCTTATTCCTGAGGATAAAGTGTTAGTTATTGATGATTTGCTTGCAACTGGTGGCACCATTGAAGCCACAACTAAATTAATACGTCGACTAGGTGCAAGTGTTGATAGTGCAGGGTTTGTTATTTCATTGCCAGATTTAGGTGGTGAAAAATGTTTAGCTGATGCAGGATTATCGGTGTATTCTTTACTTCAGTATGAAGGTGAATAGGCTCTTTTATGAGTTATCAAGTTTTAGCAAGAAAATGGCGCCCCAAGAATTTTGAGCAATTAATGGGGCAAGAGCATGTGGTAACGGTTTTGGTCAATGCACTAAAACAACAGCGTTTACACCATGCCTATTTATTTACGGGTACTCGAGGTGTTGGTAAAACAACCATTGCGCGTATTTTTGCTAAAAGTTTAAACTGTGAGCAAGGGATCACTGCAACCTCCTGTGGACAATGCTCAACATGCCTTGATATCGATGATGGCCGCTTTATTGATTTACTCGAAATTGATGCGGCCTCTAAAACTAAGGTAGATGATACCCGTGAGATCTTAGATAATGTGCAATATGCGCCAAGTCGGGGACGATACAAGGTTTATTTAATTGATGAAGTGCATATGCTATCACGTAGTAGTTTTAATGCGCTTTTAAAAACCCTTGAAGAGCCGCCAGAGCACGTAAAATTTATTCTTGCAACTACAGATCCTCAAAAGCTTCCTGTCACAGTACTTTCACGCTGTTTGCAATTTCATCTAAAGGCGCTTACGGCTAAGCAAATAGAAGCTCAGCTAAACACCATACTTTTGGCTGAAAAAATAACGTTTGATGATAATGTCTTAACATTAATTGCTAAAGCTGCACGTGGTAGTATGCGAGATGCTTTAAGTTTAACAGATCAGGCTATTGCTCAGGGTGATGGTCATGTTTGTTTTGCGCATGTTCAACAAATGCTAGGCGGTGTAGATCATAACTGGCCATTTAAAATTATAGCGTTACTCTTAAAGCAAGATGGGCAAGGGCTTATGGCTTTTTCGCAAGAAATTGCTACCTATACACCTAATTATTCGCGCTTATTGGCCGATTTAATTCAGCTATTGCATCAAGTCGCTTTAATGCAATTAGTGCAACAATCTTTTGATTTATCGCCTGAGCAACTTTCTTTATTACATAAGTTTGCTCAAATTATGTCTCCTGAAGAGGTACAACTTTATTATCAAATCTTGCTTAATGGTCGCAAAGACTTACCTTACGCTGCTGATGAGCAAGCGGCTTTTGATATGACTTTATTGCGTTTATTAGCTTTTAAACCTATGACCTTAGATGATAGCGCACAAGATTCACCTGCAATAGCTACACAACAGAGTAAGGCGACAATTTTAAGTGAACTCTCTACAGACTCTTTGCCTGATACGCAAATGGCTAAATCAACTCTACAAGAGTCTAATATAGCATCAAACACAAATTTATTAACATCATCACCTCTTGATGATAGTACAAATAATAAGCCAAAATCTTTAGCTGAAAATAATGAATTAGCAGATATTACGCCGAATATTTCTATCGCAGAGCCTAATAGAACTGAAAAGAATGTTGCTGATTCACCAAGCCAAGCTAAAGTTGAGGAAAAAGCGACAATAGCTACTACAGGGGTTGAAGCTATTTTAGCTGAACGAAATATGCTAAGAAGTCGACGTAAGGAGTTAGAAAAAAATCCAAAAAAGTCTAGTGACGCGACTAAGCGTCAACTTGCTCAAAATGAATGTTCTCCTGAAAAAGAAGAAAAAACGGTAGACGCAAAAGAGCCACCTAATGCGGCAACAATACCTTTTGCATTGACCGATATTCGTCATGATAATTATGATCCTGAAATCATTGATCCAAGTAAAATACGCCATGCTAATCAGGTGAATAAATGGGCGTATATGATTGATACCATGGCGTTGAGTGGGCGATTACGGCAAATAGCAATTCATGCCACAATTGATGCTAACTCGAGTGAAGATCACTTAATTTTAAATTTAAATCAAAGTACGAAGCATTTGATCACAGAGCATGCTTATCAGCAGCTAGCAGATAAGTTGTCACAGCTATTAGCTAAACCTATTCAGGTGAGTATTAATATCGTTGATGAAACAGAGGCAGATCCCTTTAAAATTCAAACAGATATTAATGACAAACGTTATCAATATGCCAAAGAGGTACTAGCTCAAGATGATATTGTGCAAGTATTACAACAAGATTTCCAAGCGGTTCTAGATGAATCGACAATAAAACCGTTATAATAGATTATCTTTTTTACGTTATTTGGGAGAAAAAATATGATGAAAGGTGGAATGGGCAATTTAATGAAGCAAGCCCAGCAAATGCAAGCAAAAATGCAAAAAGCGCAAGAAGAAATTGCTAAAATGGAAGTGGTAGGAGAAGCGGGGGCCGGTTTAGTTAAAGTAACTATGTTAGGTAGTCACAGTGTTCGTCGTGTAGAAATTGACGAGAGCTTAATGGAAGATGATAAGGAAATGATCGAAGATTTAGTTGCCGCAGCTTTTAATGATGCAGTTCGTCGTGTAGAAGAGCAAAATAAAGAGAAAATGGGTGAATTAACCGGTGGTATGCAATTACCTCCCGGTATGAAACTTCCTTTTTAATTAAACGTTTTCATACCATTAATTTGATTAAATTTCTTCCCAACTCAGAGCTATGCTCGATATTCAATAACAAGGCAAATTTATTTAGATCTAGTCATTCTAAATCAAATAAATTTAACGCAGTTAGTGGGCATCGAGCAAGCTCCCGAAGGGCTGAGGGATCCCCATTTTAAGTAACAACCTCTTTTTGACAATTCAAAATAAAATATTTCAAGCTTTTTTCTATATAGTTCAGTGTAATACGACTTTTAAAATGCTTTATTACTTGTTTGGCTAATGTTAAAAATGACAGCACTCGACGGTTTTTAATGGTATTAGCTTGAAACTTTGTGTGCCAATTTCTCCGTTCAGCTTCATATCCCACAAACCATAAAGCAATGCTCGCTAAAGAAGCAATTAAACATAATATACTCATTCTATTTACGCCTGTACTTTTACTAAAACGCCATGAAAATCCATATTTCATACTTTTATCATCTCGAAAATTTTGCTCTATTTGCATTCTTTTATTATATAAATTAACAACTTGTTGACTCGTTAATTTTTCATCTGATGTGGCTAGTAACCACGGCTCTTTTGCTAAGTTCTGGTACATTTTAGTATCTTTAGTAAATCGGCTATTTCCATGTCTACCTTTATTTTTACCATAATATAAATGCAAAAAAGCATCACATGCTGTTGGACTATGTTGAGTTAGTCGCGATTTTCCCAAAGGTTGTGGTATATCGTTAGCTCCCATCCTAAGTTGCTTTAATGTTTGCCATTGTGATTGATTGTCTAATTTGCACTTCATCGTGCCACGTAAACGACCAATCATATGCCAACCAAGAGAGCGAACTTTGCTATACCAAGGCGTAAGAAAACCACCATCTGTAACAATATGCACGCTGGGGTGGTTCCCTATCACTTTTTTAAGTTCATCTAAAAATAAGTTATTCGTTTCTTGGGTATCTAGTTGCGCTTCTTCAACGACCATGTTGTAAATAACAATTGAACGCCCATCGACTAATAAACTTGCTCGTAGTAAATGATATTCGTGACCACAACAACCACTCCAATCGACTGCGATAGCAAGTGTAGGCAAAGGTGAAATAATGGGCTGGGCTAACGCGTGATAAACAGACACCCTGTCATTATATAAATACTTGTTTTTTAGAAAACGGTCAACGCGTTTTATTTTATGTTTCACCTGCGCAGCCCCTGATAAATTTCTCCCTATCTCTGTTAAGGTGAGTTTATTACCTGATATCAGAGCATCACTACAATTCATCAGTGTTTTCATTCTGGCATTGTTAAAAGAAGATAGCGCATTTTTGAAATATTTATGGCAAAGTAATGGCTCAGGCATAGCAGTTTTGGCTTATATTGGTTGTGGTGATTTATATAAGATCATAAATTGCTATGCCTGTCACGGTTTGGGGATTCGTCAGCCCGAAGGGCGAGTTTAAAAGGCTTATATGCTGCGTTATTGATTTTGACAAGGGAACAACCATTCTCTTCAATCAAGGCCTTGCCTCTAAGCCTTTTAATTCTCGCTGAGTGGGAAAGAACTTAATCAACTTGGTATAACCAGCAAATACACTGTTTGCTATAACAAAATGATCAAATAACATACAGCAAAGCTTTCTTTAGAGAAAAAATAAGATTTTCATTGCACTAAGGTGTATTTTATCCGATAGTTAAACAGCTTAAATTTACCTTAGTATGCTATTTGGTCTGTAATTTGCTTACATTGAAAATAGTATCGATTAATGAATATCAGCTTTTAGCTGAGTTTTTTAATCTCTTGTGGGTCATTTGTATAGATAATAGCGTCTATATAGCGTCTATAATGTGGTAATTATTTCACCTTAATATAGACAGTAATATTAAATATTTTAAGCAATTAAAGCTGAACATCTTCAATTTATGAGTAGTTAATTATGGTTAGTACTTCGATTAAAAAATACAGAAATGCCAATGCAGAAAGTGTTGTTGGTGCTGATCCTCATCAGCTTATCAGTATTATTTTTAAACATATTTTAAGTAATATTGCTATTGCAAACGGTGCTATTTCTCGCAACGAAATAGAAAATAAAGGGAAAGCATTAACAAAAGCGATTGCATTAGTCGGAGAGCTACAAGATAGCCTCGATATGGAAAAAGGGGGAGAAATTTCAGCCAACCTTTTCGATCTTTACGACTATATCGTTCGTACACTAGTGCAAGCTAATTTAGAGAATGATACCGCTAAGTTAGAAGAAGTAAGAGAATTAATTGTTACCATTAAAGAAGGTTGGGATGCCATTCCTCCAGAAAAAAGAGTGAAACCAACAGAATAATTTATCAGTGATGAAACAATATCTTATAGCCAAAGCACCGAGATAACACCATGTCAAATAGTGATATTGAACGTGATATTGATTTCATCATTGATAAAACTAAAGAGTTAGCCACTATTGTAACGCAAGAACAATATCATTTACTTGAAACCAAAGAGTTAATCAGACAACAATTAATTCAACAGTTTAATGATAATTATAGCGCCGCAGAAATGGCTAATGTTGAAGAGAAGTTAGTTTTACTCTATCAATTATCTACCGAGATCACCCAACGCTGCGAAGATGTGCTAACTCAAACAAAGCAGAATATCCTCAAACTCAAACAAGCTAATAAAGTAAAACAAGCCTATAACAAAAAGTAGCTGTTAGCAGGATTAACTAACCTAAGCTCAGCTTAATAAACACCTCTCTAGTAGCTATTTTTACTTATTTCTACGTTAAATTCACTTGCAATAGACTGGCTATTGACGCGTAAATTTGCCTTGAATTAAGCAAAACTATCAAACTAAAGCGTGTACAATTTATTTTTACTTCAAATTCAATATGTTAGCTATATATCAAACCCAGTTTAGGTTAACTAATCAAAAGATAAAATTTTTGTAAAAAAGCTCAAGCTTTATCGTCAACCGCCGATACAGGTACAAGAATTCTTGAGAAGATTTTTTGTACTATGGCTTTTTCTGTCAATACCAACATAGCCAGCTTGTTTGGTCAAAGAATGCTCAGCAATGCTAATAATGCTCAAGCAACTGCAATGGAGCGTTTAAGCTCAGGGCTGCGCATTAACAGTGCCAAAGACGATGCTGCCGGTCTTGCAATTTCAACAGGATTTAACTCGCAGATCAGAGGGTTGAATCAATCTGTTCGTAATGCCAACGATGGTATATCGGCACTGCAAGTTGCAGATGCAACACTCGGCGAAATGACCAATAATCTCCAACGCGTACGCGAACTCTCAATTCAAGCCGCTAATGGTATTTATAGCGCCAGCGATAAAGCCTCAATTCAAGCGGAAATAGGCCAAATATTACAAGAAATCAATACAGTTGCCGATACAACAGCATTTAATGGCGCTAAACTCTTTGTTCGCGGTGACAAAACTCCTGAATATGATATCGATAAACAAGCTGTTATTGATGGTTTATTCGGTTCTTGGCTCGCCTCTTCTGAAAAAATGATCGCTGATAGCTATGGCTTAGTTGCTGATGGCGTTGAAATGAAAATTAATTTGCAAGACACTGCTGATCCTAACGTACTCGCCTCTGTTAGTGGTACAGTTAACGCTACAACAGGGCAAACAGAAAATCTCTATCTTAATATAGATATGACAGATTTTCCTAAAGGTTACGTACCTAATGGTGGTACACAGCCCTATTATAGTGATCGCATTGTAGCTCATGAAATGGTACATGCGGTGATGGGTAGAACAACTAACTTTAATGCTTTACCTACGTGGTTTAAGGAAGGAAGTGCCGAGCTTATTCAAGGTGCAGATGAGCGTGTTTATAATGATTTAATTGCTGTTGATGGTAACAATGCCGATCACTTTAATGCTGCAGATATGGACACCCTTGCCAATGAATTAAGCAATGCAAATAGCAGTTGGGATGGCTCAAGTTTGCAATATTCTACTTCTTATGCGGCGGTGCGTTATTTACATAATGAAATTAAAAGTAATGGTGGCCAAGGCATAAAAGATGTCATGGAATACTTGAGTAATAACATTGATACAGGTGCAGACTTAGATAGTGCTTTTGCTTACTTTAGCTCGGCTGCTGGGGGGTATCTTGTGAATACCTCTTGGAGTGATAACAATAGCTTTGTTGCTGACTTTGCCACGAATGGCGGTACGTTTATTAAAAATAATTTTAATTTTAGTAACCTAGACACTGGTGCTATTTCAGGACTAGATGTAGATGGAGGCGCAGAATTAACGGCTGAAAGTGTTGTTGATAACGAAGGTACTTTATCACTTGACCCTACCGTAGGGTTTAAATTTAGTCTTCCGACTAAAGACAATATTATTAACCCATTGCTAGCAACACGTTTAAATTTACAAGTAGGCAGTGAAAGTGGTCAAGCAATTACCACAGAGTTATTTAGAGTAGATACTAATGTATTAGGTTTAGATCAGCTTGATGTTACTCAAGATGCTAATGCCGCTATTTCATTGGTAGATTCAGCACTCAGTTATCTACTTGATCAACAGTCAACCATTGGGGCAACACTTAATCGTTTAGCGGCTGTTGTATCGGTTAATTCACAAACGAGTCTCAAGTTATCAGCCAGTAATAGTCGCATTTTAGATGCCGACTTTGCGCTTGAAACGAGTATATTGACCAAACAACAAGTATTGCAACAATCTTCTACGGCTATGCTTGCTCAAGCAAACAGTAATCAAACCAGCGTATTAAGTTTACTCGGTTAAGTTATCCCCCCCCTAATATACCCATGATAATTCCAGCTGAATCCTGTATCTTGAGGTAACATGGGTATAAATAGTCAAAAAACTTTTCTTTAGGCATATATATTGCTTTACTATGAGTAGTTAATAGATAACAGAAATCAAGTCAATTAAGTGAGTATTTACTGAACAATACGCTATCAGTTCAACAACACTTACTATTGCTTGGTCGTAAAAAACTTGTAACTATTTGTTATTCCACTTAAACAGGCGATAATACTGTCGAAATGACAAAATGCTTCCCTATATTAATGCCTGTTAGGGGGCTTTTAATGCTTGGAGAATTACTATGTTTAATAATAAAAGTATTCTGATCACTGGTGGTACAGGATCTTTCGGTAAAAAATACGTAAAAACCCTACTTGAACGATATTCTCCTAAAAAAATTATTATTTTTTCTCGTGATGAATTAAAACAATTTGAAATGCAGCAAGTGTTTAATAAGCCTTGTATGCGTTATTTTATCGGTGATGTGCGCGATAAAGAACGGTTAACACAAGCGATGAATGGTGTTGACTTTGTTATTCATGCCGCAGCTTTAAAACAAGTACCTGCAGCAGAGTATAATCCCATGGAATGTATAAAAACCAATATTAACGGTGCAGAAAATGTTATTGCAGCGGCACTGGCAAATAATGTTGAAAAAGTCATAGCTCTTTCAACCGATAAAGCCGCCAACCCAGTTAATTTATACGGAGCAACCAAGCTGGTATCTGATAAATTGTTTGTCGCAGCAAATAATATTTCAGGAGGACACAAAACCACCTTTTCTGTTGTCCGATACGGTAATGTAGTAGGCTCGCGCGGTTCAGTCGTTCCTTTTTTTCAAAAATTAATTAACGAAGGTGCAACCGAGTTACCTATCACCCATGAAGAAATGACTCGCTTTTGGATCACCTTACAGCAAGGGGTTGATTTTGTCTTAAAGAACTTTGAGCGTATGCTAGGCGGTGAAATTTTTATTCCGAAAATTCCGTCTATGCGTATTATTGATTTAGCTAAAGCCATGGCACCCGATTTATCATTAAAAATCATTGGTATTCGCCCTGGTGAAAAGCTCCATGAAATAATGTGCCCCGCCGATGACTCTTATCATACCTTTGAATATAGCGATCACTTTGTTATTGCACCAAGCATTATTTTTTCGAGCCGAAGTAATGACTTTACTGTGAATGCGATTGATGAAAAAGGCCAGCAAGTTACCCCTGGATTTGAGTATAACTCGAAAAATAATCCACACTTTTTAACCCCTGATGAATTAATTGACTTTAATCATTCAGCCGAGCTTTAAAGTAGCGTTACAATGATCCCTTACGGTAAACAAAATATAACCCAAACCGATATTGATGCCGTTGTTGACGTGCTTCATTCTGATTGGCTAACACAAGGGCCTAAAGTGCCTGAGTTTGAACAAGCCGTTGCGCAAAAGTGCCAAGCAAAATTTGCTGTTGCAACCCATAATGCCACTTCTGCGCTACACATTGCTTGTTTAGCCTTAGGTGTAAAAAGCAATGATATTGTTTGGACTTCACCAATTTCTTTTGTTGCTTCTGCTAATTGTGCACGTTACTGCGGTGCGCACGTAGATTTTATTGATATTGAACTTACAACAGGCAATATTTCTGTTGACGCTCTAGCACAAAAGCTTGCTCAAGCAAAACAACAAAACTGCTTACCAAAAGTTGTTATCGTTGTACATTTAGCGGGGCTTTCTTGTGATATGGAAGCCATCAGCAAACTGGCTGAAATCTATAACTTTAAACTAATAGAAGATGCATCGCATGCTATTGGCGCTAGCTATAAAAATACCCCAGTAGGTCACTGCCAATACAGTGATATTTGTATTTTTAGCTTTCACCCAGTCAAAATAATCACCACCGCAGAAGGCGGCTTAGCCTTAACTAATCAAACAGAACTGGCAAAAAAAATGCGACGGTTAAGAAGCCACGGCATTACTTCAACTCCAGAAGAAATGAGCGAAGAAAGCCATGGACCTTGGTACTATCAACAAGTTGAGCTGGGCTTTAATTATCGTATGACTGAATTACAAGCGGCTTTAGGGTTGTCGCAATTACAGCGCTTAACAGCGGTAATAAAAAAACGTAATCAACTGGCCAACTATTATAATCAAGCCTTTGCTAATACTGCACTGACATTATTAACACCAACCAAAACCTGTGTATCCGCCTATCATTTATATATTGTGCTGTTGCCTGATGCCGATCCTCAAAAGCACAAACAGACAATTGTACAATTAAGGGCTCAGAATATTTGTGCTCATGTGCATTATATTCCGATACATTTACAGCCTTATTATCAACAACTAGGCTTTAAGCAAGGTGATTTTCCACAAGCAGAAAACTATTATCAGCGCGCTATTTCATTACCTTTGTATCCGCAGCTTAGCGTGAGCGAACAAGATTATATTATAGAAAAGGTGATAGCAGTGTTATGAAACTAGCCTTAGGTAGTGCACAGTTTGGTCTCGACTATGGTATTAGCAATCAACAAGGGCAAGTTGATCGCCAAGAAGTGTTGCGTATTTTACAACTTGCTCAACAGCAAAAAATTACTCTACTTGATACCGCAGCGGTTTATGGTGATAGTGAAAAAATATTGGGACACTTAGGTTTATGTGAAAAATTTGCGCTAGTGAGTAAAATTCCAGCATTGTCTGCACAAGAAAAAGACGTTGCTGTCTATATTGAAAATAGTCTCAAAAACTTACAAATAACGCAATTAGAAGCAGTGCTGTTTCATCGCGTAGATGATCTTATCTCCTCTCCTTTAAAAAAAGTCAGATTTGATAATTTAATCACCCAAAAACAACAAGGTATGGTGAAAAAAATAGGCGTTTCAGTTTATACTCCACAACAGCTCGATTATTGCTTTAATCATTATCCTCTCGATATTGTTCAACTACCCTTTAACCTACTTGATCAACGCTTCTTGCAGACGGGTTGGCTAGATAAACTCAAAAAATCAGCGATTGAAATACATTGTCGTTCGCTATTTTTACAAGGTTTATTTTTGATGGAAAGCACACAACTTGCTGATTATTTTCACCCTTATTTACCTGTATTAGCAAAAATTTCACAAAAAGCACAAACATTAAATACCTCAGTGCTCAGCTTAGCATTAGCGCTTGCTTGCCAACAAAGCACTATAGATAAAATGATCGTTGGTTGTTGTAATAAGGCACAATTACAAGAAATTATTACAGCATATCAACAAGCTAAAAAGATCAGTGCCGACTTAACCGATCTTGCTTATGATGATGAACAGCTATTGCTGCCCAGCTTTTGGCCACAAGGATAATCAATAATGACAGCCCATTTTTTAGCAAACGATACCCTATTTTTACGTGATGTAAACCTTGATGATGTCAACGACCGTTATTACCAATGGCTCAATGACCCGCAAGTGAACCAGTTTTTAGAAACACGATTTGTACCGCAATCAAAAGCGCAAATTGCTGAATTTGTACAAAGCAAAGCGGGTAAAAGCGATGAAATATTACTGGCTATTTGTCATAAAGAGCAAAACCTTCATATTGGTAACATCAAATTAGGCCCCATAAACTGGATTCATCGTCGCGCTGAGATCAGTCTGTTTATTGGTGACAAAAACTTTTGGGGACAAGGTATAGCGCAACAAGCGATTGAATTAGTGACTCAATTTGCGTTCAAACAACTCAATTTAAACAAGTTGATGGCTGGGGCTTATGAGAATAATATTGCCAGCATTAAGGCTTTTCAACGCTGTGGTTTTATTATCGAAGGAAAAATAGCTGATTATGCTTTAGTCAATAATCAAGGGGTTGCTTTAATAAAACTGGGTATAACAGCTCAGCAACAACAAGAAAAAATCAAGGCAATTTAGTATGATCTTAGCGATTTTACAAGCGCGTATGTCTTCAACACGTTTACCGAATAAAGTATTAAAACCTATCATGGGTCAGCCCATGCTAGCACAGCAAATAGCACGTCTAAAGCAAAGCAAATTAATTGACAAAATAATAGTAGCAACCAGTATTCAAGCAGATGATGACGCAATAGAAAATTTATGTAAAACCCTACAAATAGATTGCTTTAGAGGTGACTTAAATGATGTACTGGCACGCTTTTATCATGCCAGCCAAGCTTATTCACCAGAGCACATTGTCAGGTTAACAGCCGATTGTCCTCTGACTGATGCTAGCGTTATTGATGCGGTGATCAGCACTCACTTAACGCAACAGGCAGATTACACCAGTAATTGCCAACCACCCACATTTCCCGATGGGCTTGACGTTGAAGTCTTTAGTGCAAAAGCCTTGGCTATAAGTTATCAGCAGGCGAAAAAACCTTCTGAGCGCGAACATGTCACACAATTTATGCGCAATCATGCTGAATTATTTACCTTAGCAAATTATCAATATCATCAAGACCTTTCTCATCTTCGTTGGACCGTAGATGAAGCACAAGATTTTGATTTTGTTAGCCAAGTTTATCAACATTTATATGCTGACAACCCCTATTTTACCATGCAAGATATATTGGCATTACTAGCAAAAAAACCACAACTAAGCCAAATTAATCAAGTATTCAGTCGAGATGAAGGCTTATTAAAATCATTACAACAAGACAAAGAGCAAGGTTATGAATAAAAAGTTTATTCGATCAGAGCAGTTACTTGCACGAGCAGAAAAAACCATTCCTTTAGGCTCACAAACCTTTAGTAAATCTAAAACCGCTTACCCTTATGGCGTTTCTCCTTTTTTTATCGAACGAGGTTTAGGTTGTAAAGTGTGGGATGTTGACGGTAATCAGTTTACTGATTATGTCAGTGGCTTGTTGTCGATCTCGCTAGGTTATTGTGATCAAGACGTAGATAATGCGGTGATCAAACAGCTAAAATCAGGCGTTACCTTCTCATTGCCTCATCGTTTAGAGATGGAAGTTGCTGAAATCTTGGTTGAACTGGTTCCTTGCGCTGAAATGGTACGCTTTGGTAAAAATGGCAGTGACGTTACCTCGGCAGCTATTCGTTTAGCAAGAGCATTTACAGGAAAAGAAGATATCGCCGTTTGTGGCTATCACGGTTGGCAAGACTGGTATATCGGTTCAACCTCTCGCAATTTAGGCGTGCCTAAAGCCACTAAAGCATTAACCCATGCCTTTACTTATAATGATATAGATTCGTTAACTGCTATTTTTCAACAATACAATTTAGCTGCCGTTATTTTAGAGCCCATGAATGTGGCTTATCCTGAAAATAACTTTCTACAGCAAATTAAGGCGCTTTGCCAGCAGCATGATACCTTACTCATTTTTGATGAAATGATCACCGGTTTTCGTTTTGCCTTAGGTGGAGCACAAGCACTTTTTGAGGTAACACCTGATCTTGCCACCTTTGGCAAAGGCATGGCTAACGGCTACCCCATTTCAGCAGTGGTTGGTCGGAAAGACATTATGATGTTAATGGAGGATATCTTTTTTTCGGGTACTTTTGCCGGTGAAACCTTATCACTTGCTGCAACCAAAGCAACCTTAACAAAAATACAAACACAAGAAGTACTGCCACATATACACCAATTAGGCCAGCAATTAATCACTTCGCTACAACAATTAACAACACAACTAGGATCGCCTAAATGGTTAAAAGTGTGTGGTCACCCTGCATGGTCTTTTTTACAATTACTTGACAGTGAATGTTATTCAAGCTGGCAATTAAAATCGTTATTTTTACAAGAAATGAACCAACGTGGGCTATTACTCGGTGGCGGACATAATTTAAATTTTGCTCATCAAGAAGAAGATATCAAAACGCTTATTAAAGGTTACTCCGAAGTACTCCCCCTGTTAGCAAAAACCATTGCACAACAAGATTTTGAGCAAAAATTTCACGGTAAAGTGCTGCAACCACTTTTTAAGGTAAGGTAAATAAGGTTATGGCAACAATAGTCTTTCGAGTTGATGCAGCAACGCGCATAGGTATTGGCCATGTTATGCGCTGTTTAACATTAGCTAAAAAACTATTACTTGCACATAACAACATAGTATTTTTATGTAAACAATATCATGGTAATTTAATCGCTTATATCGCTCAACAAGGGTTTCAAGTTCACGCCTTGTCAGCACCCAAACAACCTATTGATAATATTGTAGATGAAAGCTTATGGCTAGGCTGCTCTTATCAAGAAGATGCCAACGAATGTTTGCAAGTACTAACAAATTATCCCAATATTGATTTGCTTATTGTTGATCACTATAGCCTTGATCATCATTGGCAAACCTTAATGAAAGCACGTTGTAAAAAAGTGATGGTTATTGACGATCTCGCCAATAGACAACACCAGTGCGAGCTATTATTAGATCAAACCTTAGGAAGAAAAGCGCAAGATTATCAAGCACTCGTGCCGAAACATTGCCAACTTATGCTCGGTGAACAATATATTTTGTTGCGTGATGAATTTGTACAACTGAGATCAAAAGCACAACAGCAACGTGTAACTGTTAAGCATAAAAACCATATTATGCTGTCAATGGGTGGTAGTGATCCTGACAATATTACTCAAAAAATACTCAAGGATTTACTCCTTTTCAAAAAAAGCTCGCCACAGTTACAATTGACTATTGTCGTGAGCTCTTCATACCCGTTTTTAAAAGCTTTACAAACACTAACAAAAAATCAGCCGTGGATCACACTTGCCATAAACCCACAATCTATGGCTGAGATCATGCTAGGTGCCGATATTGCTATTGGCTCTTCAGGCGCTACCGCTTGGGAGCGTTGTTGTTTAGGCTTGCCAACCATCACCATTATCAGCGCGGCGAATCAACAAACCATCGCGGAGATGCTTGCTAGTGCTGGCGCAGCGATCAATTTAGGCCATTACCAACAACTTAGCCAAGAAAAGCTTTTTCAGGCATTACAAAAATTACGCGAAGACGCTAATTATTACCTTAATATGGTCGAGCAAAGCTTTGCTTGCTGTGATGGATTAGGGGCAACAACAGCCGTTCAACAAATAGAGGTATCATTATGAAAACAAACATAATACAAGTATTAGTTGATAATGATAGTTGGATTCTTCCTTTTGCCTCTAATCTTATAGATCAATTAGCAACACTAGGATATCAAGCTCAGCTTCGTCGTAAAGCGCAGGATATAACACCTGGCTGGACTGTTTTTATATTAGGCTGTATACACATAATACCCAAAGCCATTCTTAGCAGAAATCAGCACAATTTAGTTGTTCACGAAAGTGCCTTACCTCAAGGCAAAGGCTTTTCTCCAATGAGTTGGCAAATTCTCTCAGGTATCAATAAAATACCCGTGTGCTTAATTGAAGCCGCAGAAGAAATTGACGCTGGTGACATTTGGTTAACAGACACAATTCATTTAAATGGCAATGAGTTACACTATCAATGGCGAAATTTACAAGGGGAGAAAACAATAGAGCTATGTCTAAAATTTATAAAAAACTATCATTGCCTAAAGCCACAAAAGCAACAAGGCAATACAAGTTTTTACCCTCGTAGAACACCTAAAGATAGTCAGCTTGATATTAATAAATCGATAAAAGAGCAATTTAATTTATTACGCGTTGTTGATAATGAAAAATATCCTGCTTTTTTTGAATATAATGGACAACGCTTTAAGTTGATGATAACTAAAGATGAATAATTACCTTGTTGCTACCATTCACCCTTGGAATATTGCACAATATCAGCAATACAGCCAAACTTTGCCTGGTAAGTGGCACTTAATAACGACTAAAGACGAATTAACGCTCGATAAAATAGATAAAATAAAACCCAAATATATATTTTTTCCTCATTGGAGCTGGATAGTTCCTGAAGAGATCTTAAATAAATATACCTGTGTATGCTTCCATATGACAGATCTCCCTTATGGTCGCGGGGGAAGCCCATTACAGAACTTAATAATGAACGGCCTAAGTGAAACAAAAGTATCTGCATTGCAAATGATAACAGAGCTTGATGCTGGCCCTATTTTTATCAAAAAACCACTGACTTTAACAGGGAGTGCTGAAGATATTTTTTTACGCTTAGCCAAAGTGGTTGCTCAAATGATTACTGAAATAGTTACCAACTCACCAATAGCAACACCACAACAAGGCGATGTCGTTTATTTTAAACGCAGAACACCACAACAAAGTGAAATACCTGAAGGATTATCCATAAAAGAGCTTTATAACTTTATACGTATGCTAGATGCACCCGGTTATCCCAAAGCATTTATGTATAAAGATAATTACAAATTAGAATTTACTCAGGCACAAATTATAGAAAATAAACTAACGGCTAAAGTAACTTTTAGCGTGCAAAATAATAATGAGAGTAGCAAATCATGTCAGAACAATTTGCCAAAGAAATAACCATTGCCAACAGAAAAATAGGTGAAAATCACCCCCCTTATATTATTGCAGAGTTATCCGCAAATCATAATGGCTCAATTGAACGTGCTATTGAAACATTAGATATGATCAAAAAAATGGGCGCTGATG